>JAODBP010000227.1 GCA_025464025.1 Actinomycetes bacterium
CCCGTACTCCTCGGCCAAGCGGCACTGCTCCACCGCGTCCGACAGGATCCGCGCCTCGGTCGCCCGATCCGCGTCCGCCGGGACCTGCCACTCATAGAGCAGTCCGAACTCCATCACACACTCCCTAATCCGCTCGATCAGCAGGTCTATTGCTGAATAGGCGTCGCCTTGATGGCGACGGTACGTCGGGTCGGAGCAATCGTCAACAGATGAGTTGACAGCGACATCGGGCTGGGTCCACTATGGCCTCGTTCGCTGACGGTGACGGAGGTCGATCGTGAAGTTCCATCTGATCCAGGCGGGGTGCATCGGCCGTCGCCACGAGATCGAGGCCGGCATGGCCGGGCAGCGCAAGGACCTGTTCCAGCGCTACCTCGGCGAGGTCAAGGGCTACGTCACCCTCGCCGAGGAGCTGGGCTTCTCGAGCTACGGGCACAACGAGCACCACCTGCAGCTGGAGGGGTTCGAGGTGACGAACCACCCGGGCATGTTCAGCCTCTTCATCGGGACGCACTCGAAGAAGATGAAGGTCGCGACGCTCGGCTACGTCCTCCCCACCCACAACCCGGTGCGGGCGGCCGAGGAGATCGCCACGCTCGACCACATGCTCGAGGGCCGACTGATGGTCGGCTTCACCCGCGGCTACCAGAGTCGGTGGGTGGGCTCGTACGCCGCGGTGCCGGGCATCAACGCCACGACGCCCGAGCTGGCGACGAACCGCGACGCCGTCGACTCCATGAACCGGGAGATCTTCGAGGAGAGCGTCTCGCTGGTGAAGAAGGCGTGGCTCAACTCGACCTTCGAGTTCAAGGGCAAGTACTGGCAGTTCCCGCCCGAGACCGGCCTGACCGGCCACCCGGCCTACGAGAAGTTCGGCGCGGGCATGGGCCCGGACGGGATGGTCAAGGAGATCGGGATCGCGCCGCGCCCGTTCCAGGACCCCCACCCGCCGCTCTACGGGGCCTTCGCTCACAGCATGCGGACCATCGACATGTGGGCGCGGGAGGGCGGCAAGCCGATCGTGCTCGCCAACCAGCTCGACTTCTGCGAGGCCCTCTGGAACCGCTACATCAAGACCGCCGCCGAGCACGGGCGCGAGGTGTCCAAGGAGGACGCCGCCGCCTGGGGTGGGATCTTGGTGCTGGGGGACGACCCGGAGAAGCGCCGGGCGAGCGCGGCCGAGCACGACTGGGCCTTCGAGGAGTGGTTCGAGCCGTTCGGGCAGGGCAAGGCGAACTACATCCAGGGCAACGCCGACGAGGTCTCCCGCCAGATCGAGGAGGCCCACGATCGGCTGGGCTTCAAGGAGATGTGGATCCAGTTCGGTCAGGGCTACCTCACGCCCGAGCAGAACCAGGAGGAGCTCTACCAGCTGGCCGACGAGGTCTTCCCGCGGTTCGCCACCAAGGACAGCGACGGCTTCTGGGTCTAGCCCCGCGGGGTGGTCGGCCGCCGAGCGCTCAGGCGCTCGGCCGACGGGACCCGGGTGACAGGTCGAAAGGGGGGGAAATGGCGACGACGATCCAGGCATTCAATTGCGATCTCGATCGCGCCGGAAATGGCATCGGTCACGACCGAGCTCAGGCCTCGCTCGCGACCCCTCCCGGGCGCCCGCCGAGCACCGCCTCGAGCGAGGCGGGTGGTCCCATCCCGCTGCGACTTCTGGTATCGGCCAGGCAAGGAAGCCCTGGCCAGGGGGTTGAGGGGTGTCCGATCTCGGCGTTGCTGCACCCGAAGCGACCGATTTGGACACCGCGGTTCGCGGGCCTACGTGCGGTTCGCACGGAGTTGTCCGTCTCGTCCCGGCAGCGGGGGCGACCCTGGGGCGAACTCACCGTCGGGGTGGCGCATCCACCGGCCGATAATGAGACACTTTTCAATCACGTTATTTCGAGTTTTTTGGACTATTGTCAGCACTTCATTCGTTCGGTAACGTCAGCGATGAAGACGCAACATCCGGGGGGATGGGCCGCCGAGTCATCGGTCGTGCCCGAAGGGGAGGGCGCTTTGACGCCGCACCAGCACGGCACACGCCGCCGGTGCGTTCGACGGCGCCCGCCCGCAGGTCAGCAACGTCACACCGGGACTTCATTCCGGGAACCGCGTCGCGGGGACCCGATTTCGACACAATCAACAGGGGGGCGAAGGGCATGAAGATGAAGGTTCAATCACGTCCGGGCAAGGTGCGGTGGCGGCGTTCAGTCGTGGCCGCACTGCTGCTGCCGGCGGCGCTGGGAGTGGCGACGACGACTGCGGAGGCGCAGTCGAACATCGACAACAACGGCTCGCTGACGGCGGTGCTGGTGCAGGCTCCGAGCACGCTGGACCCGGCCAAGCCGGTGAACACCGGCCCGTGGCCGTTCATGACGTCCATCTACGACCGTCTCGTCACGCGTGACGACGACAACAAGCTGCTGCCGATGGTGGCGACGAAGTGGGCGTTCTCGCCCGACGGCAAGACCTTCACGATGGACCTGCGCCGGGACGTGAAGTTCAACGACGGCACGCCGCTGACGTCGGCCGATGCCAAGGCGTCGATCCTGCGGGCGAAGACGCTGCCCGGGTCGGCCTGGGTGGCGGCGCTGGGGCCCATCGCGTCGATCGACACGCCGAGCCCGTACCAGCTGAAGTTCAACCTGAGCCGCCCGATGGGCAGCCTGCCGGCGCTGATGGCGACGCCCGCCGGCATGATCATCAACGCCAAGGCGATCGCGTCGGGCCGGAACTTCGCCACCAACCCGGGCCGCCAGTCGGGCTCGGGCCCGATGGTCGTGACGAAGCTCGTGCTCAACAGCCGGGTCGACTACGCACGAGCGGACAACGACTACTGGGACCCGGCCGCCAACCGCCTGGCCAAGATGAGCCTCCAGCGGGTGCCGGAGTCGGTCGCTCGCCTGAACGCACTGCGCTCGGGGCAGGCCGACGTGGCCACGATCAAGATCGAGACGTCCAGCCAGGCGAAGTCCCTGGCCAAGCAGGGCGCCTTCATCTACAAGGAGAAGGCCAACAGCCAGGTCAACACGGTGTTCATCAACCGAAGCGGCCCGCTGGCCGATGCCCGGGTGCGCCTGGCGCTGAACTACGCCATCGACCGCCAGGCGATGGAGGACGCCACCGACGGTGACTGCCAGGCCACCAGCCAGGTGTTCACCAAGGGCGCCATCGGCTTCGCTGCCTACCTCGACAACGGGTACAACTACGACCCGGGTCGGGCCAAGAAGCTGCTGGCCGAGGCCGGCTACGACAACGGCGTGACCGTCTCGTTGAGCGTCCCGTCCGGTGCGCAGCCGTACGAGTTCCTGGCGCCGATCATGCAGCAGCAGATGGCCAAGGCCGGCATCAAGCTCCAGATCAGGATCAAGGACCCGGTGTCCTACACCCAGCAGTTCCTCGCCGGGCAGGACGACATGATGTTCGCCACGATCCAGAACTACGTGGACCCTGGCCTCATGCTCGACCTCTTCTACTTCGGTGGCCAGCAGGTCGCCAAGGGCATCACCCAGATCCGGACGCTCGCCGACCAGGGGCAGGACCGCACCACGTCGGCCAAGGTCTGGCAGCAGAAGTACCGGGACATCTCCGGCATCACGCAGGGCCAGGGGCTCGTCATCCCGACGTGCAGCAGCAAGGCCCAGTACCTCATGACCAAGAAGGTCGGCGGGTTCGACCGGATGCCCGCCCAGCTCGACTCGGCCTCCTTCGAGGGCCGCGTCCTCTGGAAGACCAAGTAGCAGGCAGCTAGGCACCACTCAGGTGCAGCGACCAGCCCGTGCAACGGCGCACGGGCTGGTCGCTCGCCTCGTTCTCCACCGACCGGCCAAGGGGCTCACGTGCGCAAGGTTCTCGTGCGACGGCTGCTGATCTCGATACCGCTGCTGATCGCCGTCTCGTTCTTCGTCTTCACGCTGCTGAACCTGGCAGCAGGGGACCCGGCCGTGAAGATGGCCGGGCCCGGGGCGACGCACCATCAGGTGCTCGCCCTCCGCCAGACGCTTCGGCTCGACGACCCCTTCTTCTCCCGGTACCTGCGGTGGCTCGGCGGCGCCGTCCACGGTGACTTCGGCACGTCGCTCAGCCAGACCCAGCAACCGGTGTTCGCCGAGATCTGGCACCGGCTGGGGGTCACGCTGTCGCTCGCCGGCGTGGCCATGGCGATGGGCCTCGTGCTCGGCACCATCGGCGGGCTGGTGTCCGCCCTCCGCCCGAACGGTCTCGTCGACCGGCTCGTCGCCGTCGCCTCGTCGGTGGCGGTGGCGACCCCGGCGTTCCTCATCGGGCTGCTCCTGGTGATCCCGCTGGCGATCGACCGGACGTGGTTCCCGGCCACGGGCTACATCCCGCTGGCCGACGGCGTCCTGAGCTGGTTCAAGGCGCTGCTCCTCCCGGCCGCGGCCCTCGCCGCCCTGCCGGCAGCGGAGATCGCCCGCCAGCTGCGGGAGTCCCTCGTGGCCACGCTCGATCGGGACTACGTCCTCGCCGCCAGGATGAAGGGCGTGCGACCGCGGATGGTGCTCCTCAAGCACACCCTGAAGAACGCCGCGATCCCGCCGGTCACCGTCCTCGGGTTCCGAGCGGCGCAGCTCCTGGGCGGCACCGTCGTCATCGAGCGGCTGTTCATCCTCGACGGGTTGGGAGCGCTCTCCATCGAGTCGGTGGCGAACCAGGACCAGACGATGGTCCTGGGCGTGGTCGTCTTCTTCACCGCGATCGTGCTGCTGCTCAACGTGCTCGTCGACGTCTCCTACTTCTACTTCAACCCCAAGCTGAGGACCCGGTGACCGCGACCATCGACGCACCCGTGACGGGGCCGGCGCCCATCGTCGTGCCGCCGCAGCAACGAGTCCGGCTCAGGCGGTTCCTGCGGAACCGCCTGGCGGTCGTCGGCGCCCTCTTCCTGGTCGTGGTCGTGCTCATGGCGCTCTTCCCCGGCGCGTTCGCGCCGTCGGGGCCGGCGAAGCAGGACCTGGTTCACACGTTCAGTCGGCCGGGCGCCGACCACCTGCTCGGCCAGGACAACTTCGGACGGGACCAGATGAGCCGCGTGATCTACGGCGCCCGCACGTCGGTGTTCGCCGCCCTCGAGGGCACGATCATCGCCCTGCTGCTCGGCGTGCCCTTCGGCATGGTCGGCGCCTACGTCGGGGGTCGCCTCCAGTTCCTCCTCGACCGGGTCAACGAGATGCTGATGAGCGTCCCCGCCCTCCTGCTGGCGATCGTCATCGTCGGCGCGCTGGGCCCGAGCCTCTCCAACGCCATGATCGCCATCGGCCTGGCCCTGAGCCCGCGCTTCTACCGGATGGCCAGCGCCGCCACCCAGGACGTCAGCGGCGAGACGTTCCTCGAGGCCTCCCGGGCGATCGGGTGCTCGCGGACCCGCATCCTGCTCCGCCACGTGCTGCCCAACATCTTGAACTCGATCATCGTGCAGGCGTCGTTGACGGTCGGCTCGGTGATCCTGGCCGAGGCGTCGCTGAGCTTCCTCGGCTTCGGCGTCCAGCCGCCGACGCCGAGCTGGGGCGGCATGCTCCACGACGCGTCGAACTCCTTGTACGACGGCTCGTTCCTGGTCTACGGCCCGGGCCTGATGATCGTGCTCACCGTGCTCGCCTGCCAGCTGGCCTCGGACGGCCTGCGCGACGCGCTCGGCGACACGAGCGCCGGAGGTCAGCGATGACGATGATCAAGCCCGAGGCCACCACCGCCGCGCCGGCGGCCGAGGACGCGAACGTCCTCGACGTCCGGAACCTCAGCGTGTCGTTCCGGGTCGACGGCTCGTGGCGCAAGGTCGTCGACGACGTCAGCCTGTCGATCGGTCGGGGCGAGGCCCTCGGCCTGGTCGGTGAGTCCGGCTCGGGGAAGACGATGACCGCGCTCGCCGTGGTGGGCCTCGCCCAGTCGAAGGGCGCCCGCGTGGAGGCGTCGTCGATCCGTGTCGGTGGCACCGACGTCGCCGGCCTGAGCGAGCGGGCGTGGAGCGACATCCGCGGTCGCGACGTCGGGATGATCTTCCAGCAGCCCACCCGGAGCCTGAACCCGGCGTTCACCGTGGGGGACCAGGTCAGCGAGGTGATCCGCCGCCACACGGGTGCATCCAAGAAGGATGCGTGGAGGTCCGCCGTCGCGATGCTCGACCGGGTGCACATCGCCAAGGCGGAGGAGCGGGCCCACGACTACCCGCACATGTTCAGCGGCGGCATGTGCCAACGGGTGATGATCGCCATGGCGCTGGCCTGCGACCCGATGCTGCTGATCGCCGACGAGCCCACGACGGCCCTCGACGTGACCGTGCAGGCGCGCGTCCTCGAGGTCCTCGCCGAGCTCCGGGCCGAGCTCGGGATCGCCGTGCTCTTCATCACCCACGACCTCGGCGTGGTGTCCGACGTGTGCGAGCGGGTGGCCGTGATGTACGCCGGCCAGATCATCGAACGGGGCACCAGGAACGACATCTTCGAGGACCCTCGCCATCCGTACGCCCGCGGCCTGATCGCGTCGATCCCGCGGATCGGCGCGTCGCGCCGCCTGGTGGCCATCCCCGGCACGGTGCCGCCGGTGGGCTCGCTCGACGGGGCCTGCCGGTTCCACCCCCGGTGCGCCTACGTGGAGATCGGCCGGTGCGATGTCGCTCCCATGGAGCTGCAGCACCTCGGGGGCGACCGGGAGGTCCGGTGCTGCCGGCACGACGAGCTGGCTCATGCGACGGAGGTCGACCGATGACGTTGCTCGAGGTGTCGGGTCTGCAGAAGTCGTTCGCCTCGCGGAAGCGGTTCGGCAAGGCGGCGTCGTCGGACAACCTGGCCGTCCAGGACGTGTCGTTCACGATCGACCGGGGTGAGACCCTGGCGCTCGTCGGCGAGTCGGGCGCCGGCAAGTCGACGGTGGGTCGCCTCATCTGCCGGCTCATCGAACCCGATGCCGGCGAGGTGCGGCTCGAGGGCGAGGACGTCCGCGCCATCGAGCGCAGCGACGCGCGACGCCTCCGCCGCGAGGTCCAGATGATCTTCCAGGACCCCTACAGCTCGTTCGATCCCCGGGTGACGCTCGGGGAGTCCATCGCCGAGCCCCTGCTCGTGCACTTCAAGATGAAGCGGGCCGAGCGACGGAGCCGGGCCCTCGAGCTCCTGCACCGCGTCGGCATGAGCATCGAGCACCTCGACCGGTTCCCGCGCGAGCTGTCGGGCGGGCAGCTGCAGCGAGCCGCCGTCGCTCGGGCGCTCACCGTCGAGCCCCGCCTGATCGTGTGCGACGAGCCGGTCGCCGCGCTCGACGTGTCGGTCCGGGCCCACGTGCTCAACCTGCTGGCCGACCTCCAGGAGGAGTTCGGGATCAGCTACCTGTTCATCTCCCACGACCTGGCCCTCGTCGAGGTGTTCGCCGACCGGGTCGCGGTGATGCAGGCCGGCCAGATCCTCGAGCTCCAACCGGCTGCCGACCTCTACCGCCAGCCGCAGCACGACTACACGAAGCGGCTGCTGGGGGCGATCCCGAAGCTGCCGCCGTCGAGCATCGCGGTGATGGAGGCCGAGGCCAAGGTGCTGGAGGCGGACATCCTGCGCCGGCGAGCGTTGAACCGTGCGGCCGAGGCCGTGCGCAGCGCTTGAACTCCGCTATGGGATTCCGAAGAACTCAACCATAAGATCCCGAAAATTCGTAAATGAATGGTTCCTCGACTACCACAATGGGGTAGATCGGGTGGAAGCTCCAAGACTGGGGCTCCCCGCGTGGTGCGGGAGAGGAGGATCATGACCAAGACCAAGCTCCGACGCGTCCTGGTGCTCGTGGTCGGCGGGGCGCTCGTCCTGTCGGCGTGCGGCTCCAGCGACTCGTCGTCCGAAGCGGCGCCGACCAAGCCCAGCTCCGACTTCGATCCCAACGGCTCGCTGACGGCGGTGCTGGTGCAGGCGCCGTCGACGTTGGACCCGGCCAAGCCGGTGAACACCGGCCCGTGGCCGTACATGTCGTCGATCTACGACCGGCTCGTGGGACGTGACGACGACAACAAGCTCCTGCCGATGGTGGCGACCTCGTGGTCGTTCTCGTCCGACGGCAAGACGTTCACGATGAAGCTCCGCAAGGACGTGAAGTTCAACGACGGCACGCCGCTCACGTCGGCCGACGTCAAGGCGTCGATCGAGCGGGCCCAGACGATCACCGGCTCGGCGTGGGTGAAGGCGCTGTCTGCCATCGCGTCGATCGACACGCCGGGCCCGTACCAGGTGCAGTTCAACCTGAGTCGTCCGTCGGGCGGCCTCCCCGCGCTGTTCGCCACGCCGGCGGGCTCGGTCATCAACGCCAAGGCGATCGCCTCGGGCGAGGACCTGGCCACGAACCCCGGCCCCGATGCCGGGTCGGGCCCGATGATCGTGAAGTCGATCGTGCTGAACAGCCGCGTCGACTACGTGCGGGCCGACAACGACTACTGGGACCCGGATGCGAACCGGCTGGCCAAGATGAGCCTGCAGCGGGTGCCGGAGTCGGTCGCTCGCTTGAACGCGCTGCGCTCGGGGCAGGCCGACGTGGCCACGATCAAGCTCGAGACCTCCAAGCAGGCGAAGGCGCTGGCCAAGCAGGGCGCGTTCGTCTACAAGGAGAAGCCCAACAGCCAGGTCAACACGGTGTTCATGAGCCGGACCGGCACGCTGTCCGACGTGCGGGTGCGCCAGGCCCTGAACTACGCCATCGACCGCAAGGCCATGGAGGCCGCCACCGGTGGTGACTGCCAGGCGACCAGCCAGGTCTTCACGCGTGGCGCGGTGGGCTTCGACGGGTCGCTCGACCACACCTTCGACCGGGATGTCGCCAAGGCCAAGAAGCTGCTCGCGGACGCGGGTCACCCGAACGGCCTGACGGTCTCGCTGAGCGTGCCCCAGGGCGCGCAGCCCTACGAGTTCCTGGCGCCGATCATGCAGCAGCAGATGGCCGACGCCGGGATCAAGCTCGAGGTCAGGGTGAAGGACCCGGTGTCCTACACCCAGCAGTTCCTCGCTGGGCAGGACGACATGATGTTCGCCACGATCCAGAACTACGTGGACCCTGGCCTCATGCTCGACCTCTTCTACTTCGGCGGCCAGCAGATCGCCAAGGGCATCGACGACATCACCACGCTGGCGGCGGAAGGCCAGGACCGCACCCAGCCGACCAAGGTCTGGCAGCAGAAGTACGTCGACATCTCCCGGATCACCCAGGACCAGGCCCTGGTCATGCCGACGTGCAGCAGCAAGGCCCAGTACCTCATGACGAAGAAGGTGGGTGGCTTCGACAAGATGCCGGGCCAGCTCGAGTCGGCGGCCTTCGAGGGCCGCGTGCTCTGGAAGACGAAGTAGCGGTGTGCGGTTCGGGTCGGGATGCCCCGGCCCGAACCGCCGCCGGGTCGGTGGGGATCGGATCTACGCGCGCGCTGACGGATAGCATTCCGTCGTGCGGGTCCGGGTGCCATAGATGAGATGTCGGGTGGTCGGTGCCCGCCAACACCTGGTGGGCGGATGAGCGATCGTCCAACCCTCGCCCCAGGCGGCGGGCCGTGGTCGCCGCTTTCGGTCCGGGTCTTCCGGTGGTTCTGGATGGTCTCGTTCCTGTCGAACATCGGCAGCTGGATGCAGCTGGTGACCGTCCCGTACGTCGTCGACCAGCTCACCCACTCCACGGCCTGGGTCGGCGTCGCCGCCTTCTGCTCCCTGTTCCCGATCGCCGCGACGGCGCCGATCGCCGGCGCCTGGGCCGACCGCTACGCCCGACGGCGGATCGCGGTGCTCGGCCAGTGCACCATGCTCACCTCGACGCTCACCCTCCTCGTGCTCTGGGCGACGGGTGCGGCGCGACCGGTGAGCATCCTCGCCTGCGTGATGGTGTCGGCCGTGGGGACCGGCATCGCCAACGTGAGCACGACGCCGCTGGTGTCCGAGCTCGTCCCCCCGCACCAGTTCCTCGCTGCGCTCCGGCTGAACGTGACCCAGACGTACGCGGCGCGAGCCGTGGGACCGGCGTTCGCCGGGATGCTGCTGGCGGCGGTCGGTCCCGGACCGGCGTTCGCCGTCAATGCCCTGACCTTCCTCCCGCTCCTGCTCGTGCTGCGGGTGGTGCCGGCCACGTCGACGTCCCACCACGAGGACGGCCGGGCGTGGCGGCAGTTTCGTGAGGGCCTGTCGTACGTGCGGGCGAAGCCCGCGTTGGCCCTCTGCATGCGCATCACCGGGGCCGTCGGGTTCCTGGGGCTGTCGATCATCCAGTTGATCGAGCCTCTCGCTCGGCACGTGCTCCATCGATCGGCCGGCGAGTACGGCCTGCTGTTCGGGTGCTACGGCGCCGGCGCCATGAGCGGTGCGATCCTCTCCGTGGTGCTGGGGCAGCTCGTGCGCGGCTCCCGGCAGGCAGTCGTCGGATTCCTCGCCACGTCGGCGTCGGTCGTCGCGCTCGGCCTCGGCTCGTACGGGGTCGCGCTCGCGGCCGCCGCCGCGCTCGGCGCGGCATCGGTGGTGACCAACATGGCGGTCATCACCTCCTGCCAGGCGAACACCGACGATGCCTACCGCGGACGCGTGCACGCGCTGTTGAACGTGTACTTCAACGGCTCGGTGCCCCTGGGGGCGCTCGCCGGCGGCCTGCTCGCGGGCGTCGTCGGCCTGCGCGTCGTGTTCGTGGGCGCCGGCGCTCTGGGGATGGTGCTGCTGGCACTGCTGGTCAGGTCGTCGGCGTCGTTGCTGGCGCTGGATCGTTCCGCCACGGCGGATCCCGTGGTCGACGAGCTCGCCCTCGAGGCGCTCGAAGCGTTTGATTGATCGCCCGCCTGCCCTGGGATGGGGATGAGCCCGGATTCGACGTGTCAGGCGGGGGCGAGGGTGGTGGCGAGGTGGATGGCGTCGTTGCGGGCGGTGCGGCTGAGGGGCCAGGCGTCTTCGGGTCGGATGTTGCCGATCTCCAGACCGGGGATGAGGTGCTGGGTGAGCGTGCCGGCGTCGTCGGGGTCGTCGTCGTGGCGGAGGGTGAGTGCGCTGAGGGCGAGGCCGGCGGTGATGGTGCGGGCGAGGCCGGAGCTGAAGTGCTGGGCGTCGGGGTGGAGGCGGATGGCGTCGACGAGGTCGTCGGGGAAGTTCCAGGCGGCGAGGCTGTGGGCGAGGAGGTCACCATGGTGGGCGCCGAGGAGCTCACGTTCGAGGTCCGCCCGGCCGGAGCAGTCCCAGTGCGGGGTCTCGGCGGTGATGGTGGCGTGGGCTTCGGGTGCTTCCTTGCGGAGCAGGAAGTCGCCGAGCTCGTGGAGGAGGCCGAGGCAGAGGCCTTCGGGGCGGAGGACGCCGATGCGTCCGGCGAGGGTGGAGGCGCTGGCCGCCGCTGCCGCGGCACGGTCCCAGAAGCCGTCGGGGACGTCGGCGTCGGCGCCGAGCGCGCCGGCGGCATAGGCGGCGGCGAGGCTGTGGATGGAGACGAACCCGACGACGGTGACGGCGAAGGGAAGGTTCCGGACGCGGCCGGCCATGCCGTAGTAGGCGCTGTTGGCGAGCTTGAGGATCTGGGCGCTCATGGCCGGGTCGGTGGCGAGCACGTCGGCGAGGTCGCGGGCGGACGCCCGGTTGTCACCGGCGACCTGGAGGACCTGGGTCGCCACGGCGTGTTGGGCGGGAAGGTCGTCGAGCTGCCTGGCGAGCGCGTTCGGGTCGGGGAGCTGGTCGTGGGGCGCGGTCATGGTCATGGTGCCTCCAGGGCGACGTTCGTGAACGAGGTGGGGCGGCCGAGGGCGTAGCCCTGGCCGTGGTCGCAGCCGAGCTGTCGCGCCCAGCGGAGCTGCTCGGGGGTCTCGATGCCTTCGGCGATGACCTCCAGGCCGAGGGTGGCGGCGAGATCGGTGATCGCTCGAGCGACCGCGGCGCGTGTGGGGTCGGTGCCGGCGTGGGTGACGAAGGTGCGGTCGAGCTTGATCACCTCGACCGGGAACCGGCCGAGTCGGTCGAGGGAGGAGTGGCCGGTGCCGAAGTCGTCGATCGCGATGCGGACGCCGATCCGGTGGAGCTCGGTGAGCACGGCGGCGCCGTGGCCGGGGTCGTGCATGAGCTCGGTCTCGGTGAGCTCGAGGCAGAGGTCGGTGCCGACGAGCCAGTTCGACTTGAGCTCGGCGACGACGTGGTCGATGAGGTCGGGGTCGTCGAGCTGCAACGCGGACAGGTTCACCGCGATGTAGGCGGGAGCCGCTGTGCCCGCGGTGTCACGCCACCGTCCGAGGTCGCGACACGCGGTGGCGATGACGTCGCGGCCCAACGCGATGATCTGCCCGGTGGCTTCCGCGACCCGGACCGCTTCCAGCGCCGGGATCGGCCCGAGGAGCGGGTGCTGGAACCGCAGGAGCGCCTCGACCGTGACGATGCGGTGGTCTCGAAGCGAGCGGATCGGCTGGTACGCGACCGGGAGGGACCCGTCGTCGAGCGCGGCGGCGAGGCCACGCGAGATGCGCTCGGCCCGGCCCGGCACGGCGAGCGGCGCGGCGCCGGTGGGGGGCCGATCCTCGACGGGGGAGCGATCGGCCGGGGACAGCGAGCCGATGAAGCCGACCGAGCGGTCCGCCCGAACGACGGGCACCACCTCGGCACGCAGGTGCCGCACGGCACCGGTCGCGTCCAGCACCCGGAACGCGAAGGTCACCTCCTCGCCGTCGATCGTCCGCTCGATCGCCGCGTGCACCGCGTCGCGATCGTCGGTGGCGACGTCGTCGAGCCAGCCGAGATCGAGGAGAGCAGCCGGTCGGTGGCCGAACAGGGCGGCGAACCGGTCGTTCACGTAGTCGAGACGGAGCCCGTGGCCCGAGCTGAACACGCCCGTCGGGGCATGGGTCGCCATGGCCTCGAAGCGATCCTCGGCCACCTGTGCTCGCTCGAGGGCTCGACGCAGCGGCGTGGTCCGTCGGAAGGTCAAGGCGAAGCGCCCCTCCGCCCCGATCCCCAACGTGGAGGCCTCCACCGACACGGTGAGGGCAGAACCGCCTCGGCGGACCAGGCTGCCGGTCACGCTCCCCGAAGCGGGCTCGAGGTCGACGAGCTGCACCCGGTGCTCGAGCGGCTCGGCGATCAGGAGCGTGAGCCCGCCGAGCAGCGTGCCCTCGAGCTCGTTCGCCGGCATGTTCAACATGGACACCAGGGCCGCGTTCACCCACTCGATGCGGTCACCATCGACCAGGGCGATCCCGTCTTGGCTCGCCCGCACGACCTCCGACAACGACGTGTCGACGGGTGCGGTCCGTGCCGGTGCGATGGCGTCCATGAGCAACGACCTCAGGGTTGGGACCGCCGTCCGCACCCTTCTCGGACGCGCACGCCCGAACCTGAGCCTTGGCGAGGGCGGGACCACCCCGCGCCCTCGTGGTCAGGAGTCGAGGGCGTGCTGGAGGTCGGCGAGGAGGTCGTCGATCGTCTCGATGCCCACCGAGAGCCGGACGAGGTCGGCCGGCACCTCGAGCGGGGTGCCGGCGACCGAGCCGTGGGTCATGCGGGCCGGGTGCTCGATGAGCGACTCGACGCCGCCGAGCGACTCGGCGAGGGTGAAGACCCGGGTGCGCTCGCACAGGCGCAGCGCGGCGTCCTCGCCGCCCCGGAGGCGCAGGCTCACCATCCCGCCGAAGCGGCGCATCTGCCGGGCGGCGACGTCGTGGCCGGGGTGCGACGGGAGGCCGGGGTAGAGCACCTCGGCCACCGCCGGGTGGTCCACCAGCATGGCGACCACCGCCGACGCGTTGTCGCTGTGACGGTCCATGCGAACGCCCAGCGTCTTGGCTCCTCGCAGCACCAGCCAGCTGTCGAACGGGCCGGGCACGGCACCGACCGCGTTCTGGTGGAAGCGGACCTGCTCGCCGAGCTCGGCATCGGTGAGCACGAGGGCCCCACCGACCACGTCGGAGTGGCCGCCGAGGTACTTGGTGGTCGAGTGCACGACGACGTCGGCGCCGAGCGCCAGGGGCTGCTGGAGGTAGGGCGAGGCGAACGTGTTGTCGACCACCAGCAAGGCGCCACCGGAGTGGGCGACGTCGGCCAGGGCGGTGATGTCGGCGATGCCGAGCAGCGGGTTGGTGGGCGTCTCGCACCACACGACCGTGGTGCGGTCGGTGATCGCCGCCGCCACGGCTTCGGGATCGCCGATCGGCGCCGCTGTCCAGCTCACCCCCCACTGCTCGAACACCCGGGCGACGAGCCGGAACGTGCCGCCGTAGGCGTCGTGGGGGAGCACGACGTGATCGCCGGGTCGACACACCGTCCGCAGCAGGGTGTCCTCGGCGGCGAGCCCGGTGGCGAAGGCGAGGCCGACGGGGCCGCCCTCGAGCGCGGCGAGGCAGGTCTCCAACGCGGTGCGGGTCGGGTTGGCCGAGCGGGAGTACTCGTAACCGCCCCGCAGGCCGCCGACGCCGTCCTGGGCGTACGTCGACGTCTGGTAGATCGGCACGACCACGGCACCGGTGCCGGCATCGGGCTCCTGGCCGGCGTGGATGGCCCGGGTCTCGAAGCCCAGCTCGTCGCCGCTCACGCGTCACCGCCGGCGAGGAAGCCGAGCACGTCGTGGCGGGTGACCACACCCTGGGGCTTGCCGTCCTCGAGCACGACCACGGCGTCGCTGGCCCGCAGCGCGGCGAGCAGCGCCGAGAGCGGCTCGCCACCGCCGACGAGCGGGAGCGGCGGGGCCATGTGGTCCTCCAGCCGGTCGCCCATCGCGGCCCGTCCCTCGACGAGGGCCTGGAGGAGATCGCGCTCGCCGACGGAGCCGACGACCTCGGCCACCATCACCGGCGGCTCGGCCCGCACCACCGGCATCTGCGACACGCCGTACTCCCGCAGGATGGCGACGGCCGACTCGACCGTCTCGTCGGGGTGCACGTGCACCAGCTGCGGGAGGACGGTGCCCTTTCGGGTCAGGACGTCGGCCACGGTGGGCTCGTCGGTGTCGACGTCGAGGAAGCCGTAGTCGGCCATCCACGAGTCGTCGAAGATCTTCGACAGGTAGCCCCGGCCACCGTCGGGCAGGAGCACCACGACCACGGCGTCGGGACCGGCTCCGGCGGCCACCTGCCGGGCGGCGACCACGGCCATGCCGCACGACCCGCCGACCAGGAGCCCTTCCTCGCGAGCGAGGCGGCGGGTCATCGAGAAGCTCTCCTTGTCGGAGACGGCGATGATCTCATCGGCCACGGTGCGGTCGAAGGCCGTCGGCCAGAAGTCCTCCCCCACGCCCTCGACGAGGTAGGGCCGGCCGGTGCCGCCGGAGTAGACGGAGCCCTCGGGATCGGCGCCGATCACCCGCACCCGGCCGTCGCTCACGTCCTTGAGGTAGCGGCCGACCCCGCTGATGGTGCCGCCCGTCCCCACGCCGCAGACGAAGTGGGTGACCCTGCCGTCGGTCTGGTCCCAGATCTCCGGGCCGGTGGTCTCGTAGTGCGACCGGGGGTTCTCCGGGTTCGAGTACTGGTCGGGCTTCCACGCCCCGGGTGTCTCCCGCACCAGCCGGTCGGACACCGAGTAGTACGAGTCGGGGTGCGACGGATCGACGGCGGTCGGGCAGACCACGACCTCGGCCCCGTACGCCCGCAGCACGGCGATCTTGTCGCCGCTCACCTTGTCGGGCACCACGAAGATGCAGCGATGGCCCTTCTCCTGGCCGACGATGGCCAGGCCGACGCCCGTGTTGCCGCTGGTGGGTTCCACGATCACGCCGCCCGGCCGCAGGGCGCCACTGGCCTCGGCCGCCTCGACCATGCGCACGGCGATCCGGTCCTTCACCGAGCCGCCGGGGTTGACGTACTCGACCTTCGCCAGCACCAGCCCCGGCACCCGGCCGACGACCTTCCGCAGGCGAACCAGCGGCGTGTCACCGATCAGCTCCAACACCGACTCGGCGTATCGCACGGCTCTGTTCTATCCCGATCCCGCCGTCGTCGGACGTGCGCTGTCAGCCTCGCTGACCGCGCATCCTCGGGTCCTCGGTCGCATCCGCGTACATCGGCGGGCAACCGTCGGGGACGGCACGGGGGCGCAGCTCGTAGTGCCACGGCTCGTTGCGGTAGATCTGGCACAGCCCGTACGCGGCGCCGTGCCGGGCCAACCAGGCGGCGCTCGACGCGCCCATGTCGACCGCGTCCCCCGAGACGTGGAGCGACGTCTCCGGCGTCGCCACCCATCGCGTGGCCTTCTCCAGCGAGCCGTACTTCGTGACCGCGTCGTCCAAGAGCTGCTGCTGGTGCTCGGGCGACCGCCACCCGCTGTTCACCCGGAACCGGACGCCGTCGGCGGCTGCGTCCGTCGCCGACCGACGCAGCGCATCGAGGAGATCCGGGTCGAGCTTGGCCACCGTCGGCGACCTCTCGTCGAGCACCGAGGTCGCTCCTCTGGGAGCAGGAGGTCGGCCGGGAGGAGCGGTCGGCGCCGGCGTGGTGGTCGACGGGCTGACGTCGGCCGACGGACGCGACCGGGCGGCGGCCTCGAGTGACGGCCGCACGACGAGCGAAGCGAGCGCCAGACCGAGGGTCGCGAGGCCGTTGAAGAGAAGTCGGCGCCGACGGGCGGCCGCCGGCAGCGAGGGGCGGTGGTCCATGGGCCCAGTGAGCACCGTCGGCCGTTGTCGTGATGTCTGCGGTTTCCGATATGCCGGCGATACCGCGCCGGCGCGAGCGTCAGCTGCCGGTGGGCGGTGGCGCGGCGGGCAGCTCCACCGTGACGGAGAGCCCCCCGCCGGTCCGGGGGGCGAGGGTGAGGGTCCCGTCGTGGGCCTCGGTGATGCGCTCGACGATCGTCAGTCCGAGGCCGACACCGGCGTGGTCGGTGCGCACCCGTGCGGTGCCGCGGAGGAACGGCTCCATGAGGGTGGCGACGAACGGCGGGGTGAGCTGCTCGCCGGTGTTCTCGACCCTGAGCTCCACCCCGTTCGGTCGCACGCTGGTCGTGACCCACACCGTGCCGTGCGCCGGAAGGTTGTGGACGATCGCGTTGTGCACGAGGTTCGTCGTCAGTTGGAGCAGGAGGGCGTGCGAGCCGGTGGTGGGGGCCAGGTCGCCGGACGTCTCGATGGTGAGGCCGCCTGCTTCGGCGAGGGGGAGGAGCGTCTCGGTGGCCTCCTCCGCGATGAGCGACAGGTCGACGTGGTTCCGGGTGAAGGCCCGCTGGTCGGCGCGGCTGAGCAGGAGCAGCGCTTCGGTGAGGTCGATCGCCCGGGTGTTGACGTGGTGGAGGCGATCGATGAGCTCGCCGGTGTCGCGGTTCGGATCCTTGCGGGCCACGTCGAGGAGGGCTTGCGTGATCGCCAGCGGGGTGCGCAGCTCGTGGGAGGCGTTGGCGGCGAACCGTTGCTGCTCGGCGACGTGCGCTTCGAGCCGCGCCAGCATGGTGTCGAAGGCGTCGGCGAGGTCGCGGAGCTCGTCCCGGCGGCCCGGGAGCAGGATCCGATGGGAGAACGTCCCGTCCGCCACGATGCGGGCGGCGTCGGTGATGCGGGTGAGCGGGGTCAGCATGCGGCCGGCGAGGAGCCAGCCGCCCACGAGGCCGAACACCAGCAGGAACACGACGACGAGCTGCACCTTCGGCACGAAGGCGTCGAGGAGCGCTTGCCGGCTGGGACCGGTGATGATGATGGCGCGGCCGTCGGGCGGCCGCGCCCAGGGTCGGGGGTTGGGGACGTAGCGCAGGAGGAAGACCCACACCGTGGCCAGGATCAACGCGCCGGCGACCATGACGACGGCGGCGTAGCTGAGGGTGAGCTTGAGCCGGACGCTCAGGCCGGGGGCTCGGTTCGCCCTAGGTCTCGGCATCGGGCTCCGTGCTGATGCGATAGCCGACGCCGGCGACGGTGGCGATGATCCCGGGTTCGCCGAGGCGCTTGCGCAGCGCCGAGACCGTGATGCGCACGGCGTTGGTGAACGGGTCGGCGTTCTCGTCCCACGCCCGTTCGAGGAGCTCCTCGGCGCTGACGACACCGCCTTCGGCCCCAACGAGGACCTCGAGCACCGCGAACTGCTTCCGGGTGAGCGCGACGTAGCGGTCGTCGCGGTAGACCTCGCGACGGAAGGGATCCAGCCGCAGGCCGGCGATCTCCCGCACCGGCGGCCGGCTCTGGGCCCGCCGGCGATCGAGCGCTCGGAGGCGGAGCACCAGCTCCTGGAGCTCGAACGGCTTGGTGAGGTAGTCGTCGGCGCCGAGCCCGAACCCGGAGGCCTTGTCGTCGAGCCGGTCGGCGGCGGTGAGCATGAGGATCGGCATGCCGCTGCCGGAGGCGACGATGTGCTTGGCGACCTCGTCACCGGAGGGTCCGGGGATGTCCCGGTCGAGGACGGCGATGTCGTAGGTGTTGACGCGCAGGAGCTCCAGCGCGGCGTCGCCGTCACCCGCGACGTCGGCCGCGATCGCCTCCAGGCGAAGGCCGTCGCGGATGGCGTCCGCCATGTAGGGCTCGTCCTCAACGATCAACACCCGGATGCCCCGATGCTACGAGTC
>JAODBP010000126.1 GCA_025464025.1 Actinomycetes bacterium
AGGTAGGAGTTGTTGAGGATGGCGACCTTGACCGGGATCCGCTCGAGCGACGCCGTGGTCAGCTCCTGGGCCGTCATCTGGAAGCACCCGTCGCCGTCGACGGCCCAGACCATCTTGTCGGGGCGGCCGACCTTGGCGCCGATGGCGGCCGGCACGGAGAAGCCCATGGTGCCGAGGCCACCGGAGTTCACCCACGTGTAGGGGTGGCGGAACTTCCAGTACTGGCTGGCGAACATCTGGTGCTGGCCCACGCCCGAGCAGAGGATCGTGTCGTCGGGGCACGAGTCGCGCAGGTGCTCGAGCACCATCTGCGGCTTGAGGGCGTCGCCCTCGGCCTGGGGCTCATACGCCATCGGGAACTTCTCCTGCCACCCGGACATGGTGGAGTTCCACCCGCTCCGGTCGGGGAACGACTCGCCCCCGTTGAGCAGGTCCTTGATGGCCTTGACCAGCTCCTCGATGACGAGGCGGCAGTCGCCGACGATCGGCACGTCGGGGCGACGGACCTTGCCGATCTCGGCCGGGTCGATGTCGACGTGGATGATCTTGGCGTCCTGGGCGAAGCCGTCGAGGCGTCCGGTGACCCGGTCGTCGAAGCGGCTGCCGAGGGCGATGAGCAGGTCGGACTGCTGCATGGCCGTGATGGCCGTGTAGTTGCCGTGCATGCCCGGCATGCCGAGGCAGAGCGGGTGGTCGTCGGGGAAGGCGCCCCGGGCCATGAGCGTGGTGACGACGCGGATCTCGGTGAGCTCGGCCAGCTCGCGGAGGGCCTCGGCGGCCCGGGCCTTGAGGATGCCGCCGCCCACGTAGAGGATCGGCTGGCGGGCGGCGAGGATGTAGCGGGCCGCCTCCTTGATCATCTTCGGGTTGCCGGTCATGTTCGGCTTGTAGCCCGGGAGGTCGAGCGTGTCGGGCCACTCCCAGTCCATCATCCCGGTGAGGACGTCCTTGGGCACGTCGATGAGGACGGGACCGGGCCGACCGGTGGTGGCGATGTGGAACGCCTCGCGGACGGCGCGGGGCAGGTCCTGGGGGCTCATGACGAGCTCGTTGTGCTTGGTGACCGACCGGGTGATGCCGACGGTGTCGCACTCCTGGAAGGCGTCGGTGCCGATGGCGCCGGTGGGCACCTGCCCGGTGATGGCGACCATGGGCACGGAGTCCATGTAGGCGTCGCAGAGCGGGGTGACGAGGTTCGTCGCCGCCGGGCCCGACGTCACGATCGCCACGCCGGGCCGACCGGTCACGTGGGCGTAGCCCTCGGCCATGTGGCCGGCACCCTGCTCGTGGCGCACGAGGATGTGGCGGATCGACGACTCGATCAGCGGGTCGTAGAGGGGGAGGATGCAGCCACCGGGCAGCCCGAAGGCGACCTCGACGTTCTCCAACTCCAGGCTCTTGATGAGGGCTTGGGCCCCGGTCAGCTTCATCGTGCTCCCGTCAGGGTCGTGCTGTGAACGTGCTGGAAAATGCGAACGACCCCCCGTCAGGGAGGTCGTGGGCGCACACGCGAGTGAAGGCGGTGCGCTAGGTCAGGATTACGAGGAGGGTCGCGAGCGGGGCGGACATCGCTCGTAAGTCAACCAGTTGCCGGCGTCGCTGGCAACCTCTTGTCCCATGACGCTCGTCGCCGCCTATCCGGGGACCTTCGACCCGCCGACGATCGCGCACATCGCCGTGGCCGAGGCGGCGTGGCGGGCGTGCGGGGTCGACCGGGTCGAGCTGGTGCTCTCGGTCGACCCCATCGGCAAGGCCTGCGCCACGCCGATCGAAGCGCGGGTCGCGGCGCTCGAGGTCCTGGCGGCCCGACACGACTGGCTCACCGTCGCCGTCTCCGAGCACCGGCTCATCAGCGACGTGGCCGCCGGCTACGACGTGGTCGTGATGGGCGCCGACAAGTGGGCCCAGGTGCTGGATCCGGCCTACCACCCGTCGGAGGACGAGTGGCGGGCGTCGCTGGCTCGGCTCCCCCGGGTCGCCGTCGCCCGGCGGGGCGCGCACCCCATCGAGGGCGACGTGCTCGTGCTCGACGTCGACCTCGGCGACGTGTCGTCCACCGCCGTCCGCGAGGGCCGCGAGGACTGGCGGGCCTAGTCCCCCGTCGGGGACATGCCGCCGCCGGAGAGGGCGGGGCGGGCGCTGGCCCGCATGCGCAGGAGCATGCGGGTGTCGACGTGGTGCACGGCCGGGTGGGTGCCGCCGTTGGCGTCGGTGGACGCCTGCCAGACGGCGCGCCGGGCCTCGAACGTCGCCTGGTCGGCCAGCTCGGTGCAGTCCATCCGGTCCTGGTTGATGTCGATCACGATCGTGTCGCCGTCCTCCACCAGGCCGATGGGGCCGCCGAGGTGGGCCTCGGGAGCGACGTGACCGATCACCAGACCGACGGAGCCGCCCGAGAAGCGGGCGTCGGTCATGAGGGCGATGGTGATGCCCTTGGCCCGGCAAAGCGAGGTGATGCGTGACGTCGGGTCGAGCATCTCGGGCATGCCGGGCGCGCCCCGCGGGCCCTCGTAGCGGATGACGACCATGTCTCGGTCCTGGAACGAATCGGGCTGGTGCTCCAGCGCGTCGATGAGGGCTCGCTCGCTGTCGAACACGCGGGCCCGGCCGGTGAAGACGCCGTCGTCGATGCCGCTCTCGACGCCGGCCAGCTTGAGGATGGCGCCGCCCTCGGGCGCGAGGTTGCCCTGGAGGAAGCGGAGTCCGCCGGTGGGCTTGAACGGCTGGTCGACCGGGTGGATGACGTCGCCGTCGGGCGCGGGCGGGGCCAGCCGGGCCACCTGCTCGGCGAGGGTCTCACCGGTGCACGTGAGCGTGGAGCCGTCGAGCAGCCCGGCGTCGAGCAGCTCCTTGACGATGACCTGCACCCCACCCTTCTCGTCGACGTCGACGATCGACCAGGTGCCGTAGGGCCGGAGGTTGGTGAGCACGGGCAGGCGGTGCGAGAGGTCGTTGAACTCCTGCTGGCTCATGACCTCGGACCAGAAGTCGATGCCGGCGGCCAAGGCGATCTCGACGCTGTGGAGGGCCACGTTCGTCGACCCGCCCATCGCCATCACGACGGTCGTGGCGTTGCGCAGGGCGGCGGGCGTGACGATGTCGCGGGGCCGGATGCCGCGCTCGGTCATCGTCACCAGGCACTCGACGAGCTCCGCGGGGAACTCCTTCGTCCGCCGGGGGTCGTCGGAGGCGGGGGCGACCATGTGGAGCGGCTGCATGCCAACGACGCCGATGAACGTCTGCATCGTGTTGTAGGTGAACATCCCGCCGCAGCTCCCGATGCCGGGACAGGCGTTCATGGCCATCGTCGTGCGGGCGTCGTCGGTGTCGGTGGCGTGCTGGAAGGCGGTCACCAGGTCGATGCGGTCGCCCGTCTCGGGGTGCATGCCGGGGTGGATCGAGCCGTCGGAGAGGATCACCGCCGGCACGTTGGCCTCGAGGATGGCGGCAAGGGTGCCGACGGGCGGCTTGTCGCAGGCCACGACCGACACCACGCCGGCCACGTCGCTGGCTCGCAGGTGCACGTCCATGGTGTCGTGCACCAGCTCGCGGCCGATGAGCGAGTAGCGCATGCGATCGGTGCCGTTGAGCTGCCCGTCGGAGACGCCGACGGTGAACGCGGGCGCGATCAGGCGGATGGCGAGGTCGTCGGCGGCGATGCGCTCGGACATGGCCTCGTGGACGGCGGTGACCTTGGCCGTCACGCCGAGGTAGCACTGGCTGTCGCCCAGGCTGCCGGTGACGGCCCACACCGGCTGGTGGATCTTCGTCGGCTCCTCGCCGAGGAAGCGGGCCGTGCCGACCCGCTGCACGTCCCGACCCGGGTTCTCCGACACGAACTCGTCAGCCATGACCGCAGGTTAGAGGTGCGACCCCAGCAGCCACTCACCGGTTCTGGCCGCCTGGAGGTCGAAGAAGGCGTCGTAGTCCTCGATCACCCCGTGGAGGTGGCCGAACAGCTCGTAGCTGATGTGGCCGAACAGCCACGTCCAGGCGTGCATGCCCCGGGCCAGCACGCCGTCGGGCACGCCGGGGGCGAGGCCGCGGAGCCGGGCCAGGTCGGCCCGCACCGCCCGGCTGGTCTCGATGCGCTCGTCCTCGAGGACGCCCGACGCCGTCCCGTCGACCAGGAGCTGGAGCAGCACGAAGCTGACCCGGGCCGCCGGATCGACCGTGTCCGGCGGCGCGGCGTAGCCCGGCACCGGGCTGCCGTACACGAGGGCGTACTGCTGGGGGTTGGCGATCGCCCACCCCCGGACCGCCCGGGCAACCGCCAGCCAGCGCCCGGCGAGGTCGTCGCGGGGTCGGGTGGCGTCGGCCTGCTCGGCGGCCTCCCCCACGGCGTCGAACGCCTCGACGATCAGGGCCGTGAGCAGCTCGTCCCGGCTGGCGAAGTACCGGTAGATCGCCGAGGACACCATCCCGACGTCGCGCGCCACGCCCCGGAGCGATAGGGCGGCGGCGCCCTGCTCGGCCAGGTGGCGCCGGGCCACAGCGAGGATCTCCTCGGTCAGCTCGGCCCGCACACGTGCTCGCACCCCGGTCATGGTGGGCAGTGTACCGAAACGAGAGCAGTGCTCTTGACAGGCCACCCTCCAAGGTGCACGATCAGCGCACACGAACGAGAGCAGTGCTCTCGGAAGGAGACCTACGATGATGACCACGAGCGACCGCTACCTCCGCCCCGGCTTCTTCACCAAGCACGTGGCCAACCCGCTCATGCAGGGCCTGACCCGAGCCGGCCTGAGCGTGCGGGGCTCGCACGTCCTCGCCGTGCGGGGCCGCAAGAGCGGCGAGTGGCGCACCGTGCCGGTGAACCCCCTCGACCTCGACGGCCACCGGTACCTGGTCGCCCCCCGAGGCCACACCGAGTGGGTCCGGAACATCCGCGTGGCCGGCGGTGGCGAGCTCCGCCTGGGCCGCAAGGTCACGCCGATCGGGGTCACCGAGCTGGCCGACGCCGACAAGCCGGACGTCATCCGGGAGTACGTGCAGCGGTGGAAGTCCGAGGTCGGCGTCTTCTTCGAGGGCATCGACGAGACCTCGTCCGACGAGGAGCTGCTCGCCGTGGCGCCGGGGTTCCCGGTCTTCCTCATCCAGTGATGTCACACATCGTCGACGCTCCCCGTCGTGGAAGCATGAGCACCCGGACCCCGTACCTGGAGCTGACCTGATGGACGTCGCGGCCGAGCTCACCGAGCACCGACCGTTCCTCCTCGGCGTGGCCCGTCGCATCCTCGGCTCGGCCGACGAGGCCGAGGACGTGGTGCAGGAGGCGTTCCTCCGGGCCACGAGGGCCGCGCCCGATGACATCGCCGAGCCCCGGGCCTGGCTCACGACGGTCGTGGGCCGCCTCGCCCTCGACCAGCTCCGCTCGGCTCGGGCCCGGCGCGAGTCGTACGTCGGCCCGTGGCTGCCCGAGCCGGTCGTGGGCGATCCGGCCGACCGCATCACGCTCGACGAGCAGGTGTCGCTCGCCCTCGGCACGGTGCTCGAGACCCTCTCCCCCGCCGAGCGGGTGGTCTACGTGCTCCACGAGGCGTTCGGCGTGCCGCTCAGCGAGGTGGCCGGCATCGTCGGGCGCACCCCCGAGGCGTGCCGCCAGCTCGCCTCCCGGGCCCGGCGCCACGTGCAGGAGCGGGCGCCCCGCTTCGACACCGACCCGGCCGAGCAGGCCCGCATCGTCGATGCCTTCCGCACCGCGGTCGAGGCCGGCGACATGAAGGCGCTGGCCCAGCTCCTCCATGCGGACGTGACGGGCCAGAACGACAGCGGCGGCCTGGTGCCCAACGCCGGTCGGAAGCCGCTCCAGGGCCGGAGCAAGGTGCTCAAGGGGATCAAGGCCGGCGTCCGCGTCTTCGAGGGCTTCCGCACCGAGATCCGCCCGGTGAACGGGAGGCCGGGCGTCGTCGGCTACGTGGGCGACACGGTGATCGCGGTCGTCGACCTCACGGTCGAGACCGGGCTCATCACGCACATCGACATCGTGGTCAACCCCGACAAGCTGCGGCACGTGACCGGGCCATGATGGCGGTGTGCCCATCCGGCGGATCGACCACCGCGACCTCGACCTCGCGGCGCTGACCGCGGCCAAGGGGGCGCGCACCACGTCGGTGTGCCTGCCGGCTCGCAACGAGGCGGCGACGGTCGGCGAGATCGTCACCCGGATCGCCACCCACCCGCTGGTCGACGAGGTCGTCGTGGTCGACGACCACTCGTCCGACGGCACCGGCGAGGCCGCCCTCGCCGCCGGCGCCACCGTGGTGCGGTCGGCCGAGGTGCTCGTCGAGCACGGCGAGGGCCCGGGCAAGGGCCAGGCGCTCTGGAAGGCGGTGGCCTCCTCGACCGGCGACGTGGTCGCGTTCTGCGACGCCGACCTGCGCGACTTCCAGCCCCACTTCATCACCGGGCTGCTCGGGCCGTTCCTGCTCGACGCCGACCTCGCCTTCGTGAAGGCCTACTACCAGCGCCCGGGCAGCGACGGCTCGCCCCGGGGCGGCGGGCGGGTCACCGAGCTGGTGGCCCGTCCCCTGCTCCACCTGCTGTTCCCCCACCTGGCCGACCTGGTCCAGCCCCTCGCCGGCGAGTTCGCCGCCCGACGCGACGTGTTCGAGGCCGTGCCGTTCGTCGAGGGCTACGGCGTCGACATCGGGCTGGTGATCGACATCGCCCGAGACTTCGGCGTCGACGCCATGGCCCAGGTCGACCTCGGCACCCGCAAGCACCGCAACCGGCCGCTCGACGACCTCGGCCCCATGGCCACCGTCGTGCTCATGACGATGCTCCGGCGGGCCGGCATCGAGGGCATCCCCGCCGAGGTGCTCCTCGACCGCATCGACCTCCCGGTCGTCCCGGTCCGGTGGGCCGAGCGCCCGCCCCTCGCCTCGCTCCGCTGAAGAGAGCGCAGTGCCGGGAGTGCCGGCTGGCCTGGTCCCGCCCCGACGCGGACCGACGTCGATCCCGCGAGGCCGTCTGCGGCATCCGCCGGGGCGGGGCCGGGTCACTTGCTCCTATGTCAAGCGGCGTTGTTGATGCAGGCGGTGTTGAGGGGTTCGGCGTCGGCGAGGAGGGCTCGATAGACGACGTCGGAGAGTCGTCGCTTCAGGGCTCG
>JAODBP010000228.1 GCA_025464025.1 Actinomycetes bacterium
CGAGGCGTTCCTTGGCTTCGGCCCAGTCGGCCTTGAAGAGCGCGTCTTCGATGTCCTTGAGCGTGAGGTGCACGATCGCGCCGGAGATCGGATCGAACGTGAGCTTCCCGAACCACATCCCCTCGAACGACTGGTCGAGGTGCGCCTCACGGCGGTCCCGCTGCCGGTCGGCGTCGGCCTCGGCCGCGTCGGGGTCAGCGTGCTGGAGCCAGTAGTCGACGGTCCGGTGGAAGTGCGCGAACGGAAACGTCTTCGCGTTCCCGACGAGCTGGTTCTCGTCCCGGTCGAACACCTCGGCCGTCTCCGCCCGACGAGCCGCGCACAGCTTCGACACGTGCCGCTCGTGGATCTCGCCAGCAAGCCACGCGGCCTCGGTCCCCGGCATCGACCGGAGCTGGCGGGCCACACGAGTCCAGCGACGGGTCTCATCGATTGGCCGGTGGCACTTCCACGCCAGCCACGCCGCACCAGTCCTTGGCGCCCGACGGCGCCCACTCCTTGTGGGCGTCCCACGCCCCGATCGCACGGTTGGCCACCGCTTCGAGCTGGTCGATCTGACGACGCAGCGCGACGATCGACTCGCCGTTCGCCAGCGCGGCGGGAACCATCCCGACCAGCTCCTCGACCGCCGCGGCCAACGACTCCACACCTCCATCATGACGAGGGGGTGTGACGGTGAAACCGGACGAATCGGTCAGCGCGTCAGGAGCTTCTCGCGAACGAGGGTCGGCAGCAGACGATCCATGCCGTCGACACGTCTGCTCCACGGCCGAGGAGTCGCAGGGGCAGGACCGCCCCTGCGACCCCTCAGCCCCAGCCCAGCTCGGTGAGCCGGGCGTCGGAGATGCCGAAGTGATGGGCGACCTCGTGAACGACGGTGACCCGGACCTCGCGGCGGACGTCGTCCTCAGTGCGGCATCGCTCGAGGATGGGCAGTCGGAAGATCGTGATCCGGTCGGGCATGGCGAGCCCGCCGTACTCCTGGCGCTGGGTCAGCGGGATGCCCTGGTAGAGGCCGAGCAGGCCGACCCGCGAGAAGTCGCGCACCTGGACGACCACGTTGTCCATGAGCCGGCCGAGCTCCTCGGGGATGCCGTCGAGCGCCTCGGCGACCAGCGCTTCGAACCGCTCCTCGGCGACGTCGATCACGGACCCAGCATGCCCGGCGTCGCCAACTCCTCAGGTTCCCCACCGCGCGACCGAGTGGGCCTGTGGACAGCCAGGACGGCTGTCCGACGAAAAGGCACACCCGCCGAGAGGCGGGCTCGCAAAGCCACGGGACCCAATTCCGGGTCGGCCGGGCTACCGAACCACAAGGAGAGTGGGATGAAGAAGCTAGGGAAGGCGCTCGGAGCAATCGCGATCGCAGGCGCCATCGCCGCCGGCGGGTCGGCCTTCACGGCCAGCAACGCCCTGCCGTCGCCGTCGGTCGTGCATGGCTACGGCCAGCAGACCATCACCGGCGTCACCGCCACGAGCGTGACCTACACGCTCAACGCGGCCAAGGACACCATCACGGCCATCGGCCTCGTGCTCGACACCGACACGACCGCCGACACCATCCAGATCGGCTTCAACGGGACGGCTCCGGCCACGTGCACCGGGAGCGGCAGCTACGACAGCAGCGGTGACGAGACCACGTACGCGTGCACCGTCAGCATCTCTGTCGCGAGCGCGAACAGCTTCGAGCTGATCGCTTCGTGAGCCTGACCTCCGGGTGGGCGGCTCCGGCCGCCCACCCGGGGGCCTCGCACGACAAGGAAGACCCAATGGACAAGCGCTGGCGAAGAGGACTGGCAGGGGCCCTGCTCCTGGTCGTCCTGTACGCCGGCGCAGCCATGTGGCCCACCGCGCTCGGCGGCGCCACGACCTACGTGTCGACCCACGGCTCCAGCATGGAGCCGACGTTCCACCAGGGCGATCTCGCCCTCGTGCGCCAGGCGAACCACTACGACGTCGGTGACGTCGTCGCCTACCGCAGTGCGACGCTGCACACCACGGTCCTGCACCGGATCGTCGCCCACGGCCCGCAGGGCTACACGTTCAAGGGCGACAACAACTCCTTCGAGGACCCCGACCACCCCAACGAGTCGGACCTGATCGGCAAGCTCTGGGTCCACGTGCCCAAGGGCGGCAAGCTCCTCGGGGCCCTGCGGGTGGTGCTCCCGCTGGTGCTCGTCGGCCTCTCCCTGCTCGGCGCCGGCGCGGCGACGACCCGGAACCGGAGCCGGAAGAAGCCGGCCCACCTCGCCGCCCGGAGCGGTGCTCCGTCGTCGGTGCGCAACTGGCGCAGCGCGACCATCGGCCTCGCGGTGACTGCCTCCCTCTGCCTGGCGCTCGGCTACCTCTCGTTCGGCCGCCCGACCTCGCAGTCGGGGAGCGAGCCCGTCCGCTACACCCAGCAGGGCACCTTCACCTATTCGGCCACGGCACCATCTGGTCCGGTCTACGCCGACGGCACGATCCGCACCGGCGATCCGGTCTTCCGTCGGCTGGTCAAGCAGCTCGACGTCACGTTCGCCTACGCCCTCGCGTCGACGGCGACCCGCCAGCTCGCCGGCACGATCGCCGTGCGCACCGAGGTCCGCAGCGGCAACGGTTGGCACCGCGTCCTCGACTCGCTCCCGGCCCAGGCCTTCACCGGCGACGGCTCGTCGGCCACGGTCCACCTCGACCTCGACAAGCTCGAGTCGATGGTGCAGGTCGTCGAGTACCTCACCGGCGTGAAGGGGGGCGACACCGTCGTGTCGATCCGCCCCGAGGCCAAGATCGTCGGCGTCCTCGGCTCGCAGCAGCTCGAGCAGACCTACGCGCCCACGCTCGACTTCCGCCTCGAGCCCCTCCAGCTCAAGCTGTCGGACCCGGGCGCCCAGCTCGAGACCACCGTGGGTGGCACCCTCCAGCACACCATGGACGTCCCCCGCCAGATGGAGGCGTTCGGCCTCGCCCTCCCGGTCGGCACCGCCCGGACCCTCTCGCTGCTGCTCGGCGTTCCCGCCCTCCTCGGCGCCGGTGCCGGCCTCGTCGCCATGCGTCGCCGCCTCCAGGACGAGGCCGACCACATCGAGCTGCGCCACGGCCACCGCATCGTGCCGGTCACCGCCATCGAGACCACGAACGAGATCGACGTGACCTCGATGCTGGACCTCGCCCGCCTGGCCGAGCAGCACGGCTCGCTGATCCTGCGCCGCCAGGGCACCCTCAGCAAGGACTACCTGCTGCGGGCCGACGGCGTCGTCTACCGCTACCGCGCCGGTGACGGCGGCCGGGGCCGCATCGAACCGCCGATCGCGTCGGCCGCCCGCTACGCCGACGTGCCCACGCCCCCGCCAGCACCGCCGATCCCGAAGGCAGCCCCGGTGCCTCCCGTCGAGGCGGAGGCACCGGCGCCGCCACTGGTGCCCGCCGAGCCGCTGATCGACGGCACGTACCGCTTCCGATCCGGCGACGGCTACGTGGCGGACTAGGTCAGGCCCTCGACCAGCAGGATCACGCCGAAGACGACGAAGGCCGTCGCGGCACCGATCTTGATCACGCGCTCGGGGAGGCGGGAACCCAACTGCTGGCCCACCACGATGGCGAGGGCGTCAGCCGCCACCATGCCGAGCGTCGAGCCCAGCCAGGTGCCGAACAGGCCCTCCTTGGTGGCGAGGGTGATCGTGGCCAGCATGGTCTTGTCGCCCAGCTCGGCGAGGAAGAAGGCCCCGGCGGCGGCGTAGATGGCCGATCGGGTCGTGACGGCCGCCTTGGCCTGCTCGTCCTCGTCGAGCTCGTCACCCCGGATCGTCCAGGCCGCGAAGCCGAGGAAGGCCAGCCCGGCCACCACGGCGATGGCCTTGGTCGGGAGCGCCACGCCGACCACGGCGCCGAGGCCGACGCTGCACAGGTGCACGAACGCGGTGGCGATGGTGATGCCGATGAGGATCGGCAGGGCCTTGTAGCGGGCGGCGAACGCCAGGGCCATGAGCTGGCTCTTGTCGCCGAGCTCGGCCACGAAGATGATGCCGAAGCTGATCAGGAAGGCGTGCACGGTCTCTCCTCCAGATGTGGAGCCCGGAGGAAGGTGCGCGACCCCGACCGGACATCGAACGATGTCTGGCCGAAGGTCTTGGTCATCCGCTCGCACGGACCCGGGGACCGGGGCTCATCACCCAGCATGTCGATCACCCGGCGAGAGACCTACTCCCCTTCGCCACCGCCCACGATAGCCGATGGCACGGGGCTCGGACTTGTTCGCACGCTCCGGGTTGGGCTGTGATGGCCGACGTGGGGTGCCACGGGGGGTTCCGCCGGTGACGGACCGGCTCGAGCAGGAGATCCGCGTCACCGAGGCGCTCATCGAGCTCGGCGCCCGGCTCAACGCCGAGTTCCGGCTCGACGAGGTCGTCCAGGCCGCGACCGACATCGGCACCGAGGTCACCGGCGCCCAGTTCGGCGCGTTCTTCTACAACCTCGTCGACGAGCACGGCGAGAGCTACACGCTCTACGCGATCTCCGGCGTCGACCGTTCGAACTTCGAGCGCTTCCCGCTGCCCCGCAACACGGCGATCTTCGCCCCGACGTTCAACGGCGACGGCATCGTGCGCCTCGACGACGTCACCGCCGATCCCCGCTACGGGCTCGAGGAGCCGCACCGGGGCATGCCACCCGGCCACCTCCCCGTGCGGAGCTACCTGGCCGTGCCGGTCGTCTCTCGGACGGGGGTCGTGCTCGGTGGGCTCTTCTTCGGGCACGCCGACGTGGGCGTCTTCACCGAGGGTGCCGAGCGGCTGGTGCGCGGCATCGCCGGCCAGGCGGCGGCAGCCATCGACAACGCCCGGCTCCACGAGCGCGAGCAGCGCGTGGCCGAGACGCTCCAGCGCCGGCTCCTCCCCCAGCGGGTGCCCGTCGTCGACGGGGCGTCCTTCGCCGTCCGCTACCGGCCGGCCGACGACGAGGTCCACGTCGGCGGCGACTGGTACGACGTGCTCGACCTCGGCGACGGGCGAGTCGGTGTGGCCATCGGCGACGTCGTCGGGCACAGCACCGACGCCGCCGCCGTCATGGGCCAGACCCGCAGCGCCCTCGTCGCCCTCGCGCTCGACGTCCACCCGCCCGGCGAGCTGCTGCGCCGGGTGAGCCGGTTCCTCGTCGAGGTCGCGCCCGACGCCTTCGCCACGTGCTGCTACGTCGAGCTCAACACCGCGGAGGGGACGGCCACCGTGGCCTCGGCCGGGCACCCGCCCGTCATCGTGCTCGGCCCCGACGGGTCGGCCACGTTCGCCGAGGTCGACGTGGGCGTGCCGCTGGGCGTCGACCGGTCGGCCACCTACGGCGAGACCACCCTCGTGCTCGAGCCCGGCACCACGCTCGTGCTCTACACCGACGGGCTGGTGGAGGCCGTCGACGTGCCGCTGGCCGCCGGGATGGAGGCGCTGCGGGTCCTCGTCGAGGCCCACGGCGTGGGCGCCGCCGGCGAGCTGGCCGACCAGATCCTCAGCCTCGGGCCGGTCACCGTCGACCACGCCGACGACGCCGCCCTCGTCGTGGTCACCCTCGAAGGTGCCGGGCTCCGCCGGTCGGGCATCGGCCGTCGCCTCCCGGCCGACCTGTCGAGCGCCCAGGCGGCGCGGCGGTTCGTGGCTGACGTGCTGGCCGAGTGGCAGTCGGCCGAGCTCGTCGACGCCGCCGAGCTGCTGGCCAGCGAGCTGGTGACGAACGCCGTCGTGCACACGGGTGAGGCGGTGGAGATCCGCCTCCACCGGCTCGAGGGCCGGGTGCGGGTCGAGGTCATCGACGGCAGCGGCGAGCGCCAGCCCGAGCTGCGGGAGGTCGACCTCGAGGACACGTCGGGCCGGGGCCTGTTCCTCGTCGACGTCATGTCCAGCGCGTGGGGCATCGAGCCCCACGGCATGGGCAAGGCGGTCTGGTTCGAGCTGACCGCCTAGCGGGCGATCCCAGCCACGTTCGTCAGGGGTGGCTGCCGGTATCGCCCCGTCTGCCTCCGCGGAAAGACCAAAGACGCTCCGAGGGGCGGCCCGGGCGCGCCGGACCTGGTGCTTCCCGAACTGGCGACGAATTGACAACGTTTCTGTTGTCAATTCATCGCCAGTTCGAGCGCGGGACTCGGGCGCGCCCACCGTCGCCTCAGAGCGTCCTTCGTCTTTCACCCCTGACGCGAACGCCCGAACTCCCAAGGCACGGACGTCGCACTGACGAACGTCCTTGGGATCAACGCCTAGCGGGCGAGGAGGTGCACGGGCAGCGCCTTCGGACCGTGCGCCCACGAGACGGGCACGTTGTCGTAGGTGCCGGGTGACACCGGCCGCACCTCGGCCACGCGGTCGAGGAAGACGTCGGCCACCACCCGGGCCTCGAGCCGGGCCAGGCTCGCGCCCGGACAGACGTGGGGACCCCCGCCGAAGGCCAGGTGGCTGCGCAGGTCGGGACGGTCGACCCGGAAGGAGTGCGGGTCGTCGTAGAGCGACTCGTCGCGGTTGGCCGAGGCCAGGCCGAA
>JAODBP010000231.1 GCA_025464025.1 Actinomycetes bacterium
ATGGAGATCGTGCTGGCCGGCGACCCGGTGCTGCGAACCCCCTGCCGGCAGGTGCACGACGACGACCTCGGCAGCGCCGACCTGGCCGCCCTGGTGGCGGTCATGACCGCGGTCCTGCGGGAGGCCCCGGGCGTGGGGTTGGCCGCCAACCAGATCGGGCTCGACCTGGCGGTGGCCGTGGTGGAGGACCGGGCCGAGTACCAGTCGGCGATCACGCCCGAGCACCTCCTCGCCCAGGAACGGGTGCCGGTCGAGCTCCACGTCCTGCTCAACCCCGAGCTCACACCGGTGGGCGACGAGCAGGTCGAGTGGTTCGAGGCGTGCCTGAGCCTCCCCGGCTACACCGCGATCGTTCCCCGGTGGCGCCGGGTCCGCGTCCGCAGCCGGACCACCACCGGCGAGGTCACCGAGCACGAGTTGTCGGGCTGGCACGCCCGCATCCTCCAGCACGAGATCGACCACCTCAACGGCCGGATGTACGTCGACCGCATGCACACCCGCTCGTTCATGACCCGCGAGCACTACCTCGACCAGTGGTTCGACGTGCCCATCGCCGAGTGCAAGCACGTCCTGGGCATCGACTTGAACTTGCCCTTGCGGAAGTAGAGAACCCTGCTTAGGTTGTCCCCGTCGGGAGAGCCTGGGGGGGCCACATGCGGATCAAGCTGGTACTTGTCGCGTTCGTCGCGTTGCTGGTGGGCTCGGCCTGCAGCAGCAGCCACGGCACATCGACCACGGCGACCACGGCCGGGGGTGCCACCACCACGGCCAAGCCGGCGGCGGCCACGTTCGGCACCCTGCCGTCGCCCTGCGGCCCGGGCACGGCCAAGGGCGCCACCGCCAACGGGGTGACCGACACCGGCATCACCATCGGCTACGGCGACGACGCCGGCTACGCGGCGGCGCCCGGGCTCGACAAGGAGATGTCGGACGCCAGCAAGCCCATCATCGAGTGGTGCACCGAGCAGGGCGGCATCAACGGCCGCAAGGTCACCGGCAACTACTACGACGCCAAGGTCCTCCAAGTCACCCAGGTGATGACCCAGGCCTGCAACGACAAGGTCTTCATGCTGGTTGGCCAGGGCTGGGTGCTCGACGCCGGCCAGGAGCAGGCCCGGATCGCCTGCAAGCTGGCGACGATCCCGACCTACGCCGTGTCCACCGTGTTCGCCCACGCCCCGGGCATGGTCCAGCCGCTGCCCAACCCGGGCGACGAGGTCCCGGCATCGGCCGCCTACCAGCTGGCGGCGCTGTACCCCGACGCCGTGAAGAAGGCGGCCTTCGTGTTCGCCGAGTTCCCCGCCACCCGGGAGCCCCGCGACCGCTACCACGCCGCCTTCCCGAAGGCGGGCTGGAACTTCCTCGACTGCGACCAGATCTACAACATCGCCGGCGAGTCGGACTGGAAGCCCTTCGCCAGCAACCTGAAGGCCTGCGGCGTCGAGACCCTCGTGTGGGTGGGCTCGCCCGACCCGAACCTCGAGAACTTCCTCGCCGCCTCCAAGCAGGTGGGCTTCGCCCCCAAGGCCTGGCTGTCGGACGCCAACCAGTACGACAACAGCTTAGCCACGTGGAACGCCCAGAACAACGGCCTGGCCGACAACGTCTACGTGCGCATGGCCACCGTGCCCTTCGAGCTCGCCGACCAGGTGCCGGCCGTGAAGCAGTACGTCGACCTGGTCAAGGGGTCCGGCGGCAAGGTCGCCCTGCTCGGTGAGCAGGCCACCTCGGCCTTCCTCCTCTGGGCCACCGCGGTGAAGGCGTGCGGCTCCGACGTCACCGCCAAGTGCGTGCTCGACGAGGCCGGCAAGCAGGCCGGCTGGACCGGCGGCGGCCTCCACACCCCGACCAACCCGGGCAAGAACGAGGGCCCGACCTGCGGCATGTTGGTCAAGCTCGACGGGGGCACGTGGACCAAGGTCGTGCCCACCGACGACGTCTTCGACTGCAACGACAAGTACCTGGTCAAGGGCGTCCAGACGGCGGGCCTGGCCTCGGCCAAGCTCGACGCCAACCGGGTGTCCACGCAGTTCGGGACGTTCACCCCGTAACGCATGAACCTGCTGATCAGCGGCCTCATCACCGGGGCCGTGTTCGCAATCGCCGCCAGCGGCCTCGTCGTCACCTACTCGACGTCGGGCATCTTCAACTTCGCCCACGGCGCCCTCGGCATGTTCTGCGCCTACGTGTACTGGGACGTGCGGGTCAACCACCACGTCGCCGCGCCGATCGCCCTCGGCCTGGTGCTGCTGGTGCTGGCCCCGCTCCTGGGCGCCTTCCTCTACCGGGTCGTGGTGAGCGGCCTCCAGGGCACGCCCGAGATCGTCAAGCTGGTGGTGCCGATCTCGGTGCTGCTCGGCCTCATCAGCCTGGCCAACTGGATCTGGAAGCCGATCGAGCCCCACACCATCAAGCCGTTCTTCGGGGCCGACCACAGCGTGAAGCTGTTCGGCACCGTCATCCTCTGGCACGAGCTGACGATCCTGCTGGTGGCGGCCGGGCTCGCCCTCGGCCTCCGCCTGCTGCTCTACCGGACCCGCACCGGCGTGGCCATGCGGGCCGTCGTCGACGACCGGCCGCTGCTCGAGCTGAACGGCGGCCGGCCCGAGCGGGCCTCGCTGGTGAGCTGGATGCTCGGCGTCTCGCTGTCGGCTCTGGCCGGCATCCTCATCACCCCGTTCCAGGGCGGCGCCCTCAGCTCGACGCTGCTGACGCTGCTGGTGATCAACGCCTTCGCCGCCGCGATGTTCGGCCGGCTCCGCAACCTGCCGCTCACGTTCGTCGGCGCCGTCGTGCTCGGCTTCGCCACCCGCATGGCGTTCGAGCGGCCGACCGGGCTCATGCCCAAGTCGTTCGACTGGCGAGGCAACCTCCGCCTGGCCGTCCCCATGCTCATCCTGTTCGTGGTGCTGCTCGCCCTCCCCCAGGACCGGCTGCGGGGCGCCGTCGTCACCCGCACCCGGGAGCGGTTCAGCCTCCCGACGATGCGAGAGGCCCTCGTCGCCGGGACGTGCTTCGTCGTCGCCATCTTCCTGCTGTCACGGATCATGGCGCCGACCGCGCTGCTGACCCTGAGCGACGCCGTGGCCGCCGCCGTCATCCTGCTCTCGCTCGTGCTCCTGGTCGGCTACGCCGGCGAGATCAGCCTGGCCACCATGGCGCTGGCCGGCATCGGCGGCACCGTGCTCTACCACCACGTCGGCCACGGCACCGACAGCCGGGCCGGCCTGCTCGCCTACGTGATGGCCATGGCCGCCACCGCCCTCGTCGGCGCGGCGATGGCGCTCCCCGCCCTCCGCCTGCGGGGCCTCTACCTCGCCCTCGCCACCGCCGCGTTCTCGCTCGGGGCCGAACAGCTCCTGTTCAAGGAGTTCACCGCCGAGCGGCGGATCTATCCCGTCACCTTGATCGCCCTGCTCGTGCTCGGTGCCACGGCCGCGTGGATGGCCTGGCGCGCTCGGGGCTGGCCGGCGGCCGCCGTCGCCGGTGGCGTTGCCGCCGTCGTGTTCGTGGTGGCCGCCACCAACCCGTGGCTCCAGGACGAGCGGTGGAGCCCGCTCTTCCCGAACGGCAACCTCCAGGTGCCGCGGCCCCGGCTGCTCGGGATCGACTTCGCCCCGCAGGCCAACTTCCTCCTGCTGCTGGCGACCGTGTTCGCCGTGCTCGGCGTCGGCCTCATCGCCCTGCGTCGCAGCGGCTACGGCCGCCGGCTCGCCGCCCTCAAGGACAGCCCGGCAGCGTGCGCCACGCTCGGCATGGACGTCGTGCGGCTGAAGCTGTCGGTGTTCATGCTCTCGGCCGCCCTGGCCGGGCTCGGCGGCTGCCTGCTGGCCCAGGAGTACGGCGCCGTCACCGGCGACCGGTTCAGCCTGTTCGAGTCGATGTCGATGCTCATGCTCCTCGTCGTCGCCGGCATGGGCTACGTGTCGGGCGGGTTCGCCGCCGGCCTGCTGTACGGCGGCGTGTTCGTCACCTTCCAGGCGCTGTTCACCAAGCTCGGCCTCGACTACCCGGCCTTCGCCGAGCCGCTGAAGTGGTTGTCGCAGTTCACCTCGGTGATGCCCGCCCTCATCGGCGTGAGCCTGGGCCGCAACCCGAGCGGCTTCCTGCACGACAGCTACAAGGACTGGGGCCTCGTCATCCGGCAACGCCCGCGGGTGTTCGTCGCCGGCGTCGCCGTCGAGCTCGGCGCCTGGCTCCTCGCGTTCCAGCACGTCATCGGGAACTGGACCTTCGCCCTGTTCACCATGGCGTGGGTGCTCGTCCTCCCGCGGTTCGCCCCCCGGCCGCCGCGGGAGGCGTCCACGCCGGTCGAGCTCATCGGCATCGACCGACCGTTCACACCCGCCGACAAGGTCGAGATCGACCGTCGGCTGGCCATCTCCGAAGGGATCCCCGCATGACCACCCGTGCTGACCAGCTCCGCACCGACGCTGCCGCCCTCAAGCTCAAGACCGACCGGGCCGGGAAGGAGCGGGGCCTCCAGGTCCTCGGCGTCGTGCTGATGGTGGCCGGCATCGCCATCGCCTTCGCCGCCTACCGGTCGGCCCTCAACGTGCAGGCCACCCCGGGCACCAACGTCGACGTCCTCAACTCGAACGCGTACGGCCCGCTGGGCATGACCGGCCTCGCCACCAGCGTGGTGGGCGCCGCCGTCTTCCTGCGCTACTCGCTCGCCGACTTCTTCCGCTGGTGGCTCCTGCGCCAGGCGTACGACATGCAGGCCGCGGTCGAGGCTCAGCGCTCCAGCACTACGTCGTAGCGCTCGACGTAGCCGGCGAACCGCTCGGCGATCTCGCCGGCGTCGAGGCCGAACTCGGCGAGGTCGTAGCGGTGGGTGCCGAACTTCCCCTTCGGGTTGGCGGCCACGTGGTCGGCGATGGCGATGGCCGCGCTGTCGCTCAGCACGGTGCCGGTCTCCTCGTAGATCCGGGCCACGGTGTGGACCGGGTCGCGCACCAGGTCGGCGTACTGCACGTCGAGGATGGCGTGGTCGGGCCGGCTGGCGCGGAAGGCGTTGATCCGCTCGACCGACAGCTCCAACATCGTCGGCCAGTGCTCGGCGATGTAGGGCCCGTGGTCGAAGTCGGTGAACGTCCCCGACAGCGTCCGGATGAGGCTGCACACCGACGCGCACAGCACGACCGGGTCGCGGTGGAGCAGCACCAGCTTGGCGTCGGGGTAGACGGCGGTCAGCGCGTCGAGGGCGATGGCGTGGCCGGGCGTCTTGAGCGTCCAACGGCCGCGGACGCCACCGCTCTGGAGGAGCTGGAGCACCCGGTGGTGGTGCTCGTAGGCCGAGGTCATGTCGGTCTCGTAGAGCCACTTGCCGTAGGTCGGGACGTTGGTGACGGCCTCCCACACCAGGCTCTTGAAGTCCTGGCCGAGGATCGAGAGGCACTCGGTGGCCTCCCCCGCGTCCTCGTGGTGGACGGCGTCGATGGCCGGGTTGATGGCCGACAGCATCTGCTGTCCCGCCCGCACCGCGTCGAGGCGAGGGCCCTGCCGGAAGTCCTCCGGCGTGGGCGGCGGCACGCTGTCGGACGACTCCCAGCTCAGCAGGGCCCGGTTCGACGGGTCCTGGTCGAGCAGCCGGCTCAGGAACGTGGTGCCGGCCCGGAACATGCCGATGACGACGAGCGGCGCGTCGATGACCTCGTCGGCGATCTCGGGGTGCTGCTTGCGATGCTCGACGATCTTCAGCCGGTTCGCCAGGGTGCCGACGACGTTGGCCCGCACCGCGATCGTCCCGAGCTCGTTCAGGTGCGACTCGTCGCTGACGGCGTCGCAGTAGACCTCGAGCCCCTCCCGGAACGTGTCGCCCCCGAAGTCGTCGAGGCCGGTGGCGGCGCACGCCTCGGCGGTGACCTCTCCCGCATCCATCAGCGCTGCGGCCATCAAGCGACCGTGACGTCGACGACCGTGCGGCCGCTGGTCCGACGGTGCTCGTGGTCGTCGAGGGCCTGGGCGACCTCGCCCATGCCGATCCGGCGACCGACGACCGGCTTGATCGAGCCCTTGGCCACCAGGTCGCACAGCGCGGCGTGGACCTTGGGACCGAGGTCGGGCGGGTTGGGCTGGACGCCGAACTTCCGCATCGCGAGCGGCGCCTGGTTGTACGAGAGCATCACGCCGTGGACCGAGAAGTTGCCCATCGACACCTTGCGGAGCGGCTTGCCGGTCATCCCCGAGCCGGGGTCGTCGTTGAAGCCCACGGGCACGTACCGGCCCTCCCAGGCCATGCACGTCCAGATCACCTCGGTGCCGGCGCCGCCGATCATGTCGATGCAGACGTCGACGCCGTGCTCGCCGGTGTGGGCCATGACCCGGTCGAAGATGTCGTCGGCCGTGTGGTCGATGGCCAGCTCGGCCCCGAGCTGGCGGCACAGGGCACCCTTCTCGGTGCCGCCGGCGACGGCGATCACCCGGGCACCGGCGGCCACGCCGAGCTGGATGGCGGCGGTGCCCACCGCGGTGGCGCCGCCGACGACGAGCATGAAGTCGCCGGGCTGGACCTTGGCCCGCTCGTGCACGGCCAGGTAGCTGGTGTGGAACGGCAGGGTGAAGGCGGCAGCCTCGACGTCGTCGAGCTCCTCGGGCGCCTCGAAGATGCCGTTCACCGGGCACAGGGCGTACTCGGCCATGCCGCCGAACGACATCTGGCACATGGCGACGACGCGCGTGCCGATCCACTGCTCGCCGCCCTCGCCGGCCGACTCGACGACGCCGCAGACGTCCATCCCGAGCGTGAAGGGGGGCGGGTTCATCACGCTGGCAACGCCGCCCCGGCAGCGGGCGATGTCGCCGAAGTTGATCGGCGCGGCGCCCACCTTGACCAGCACCATCCCCGGGCCGACCTCGGGCACCGGGACGTCCTGGACCGTGACGACGTCCTTGGGCGCGCCGTTCTCCAGCACTCGAACTGCTCTCATGCTTCCCCCACTCTCGCCTGACGACTGGAACGTACTAAGGAGTGGTGTTTACGTCAACGGGGCGGCGACGGCGGCGGCCACCATGGCCACCAGGTTGGCCACGAAGTCCTCCAGCTCGAGCTGGGGGCGACCCTTGCGACGGCGGCCGAGCAGCCGGGCCCGGTCGGCGACCGAACGGAGGATGAACTCGGTGATGAGCGCCTGCCGCTCGTGGAGGACCGCAGCCGGCATCGGTGGCATCCGCTCGGCGAGGGTGGCGTAGACGGCGAGCCCGCCGGTGCGGTCGAGGGCGGCGGTGACGTCCGGCGCCAGGTCGCGCGGGTCCTCCTCGGCCAGCTCGGCGATGATCAGGAGGCAGCACCGGCCCCGCCAGCCGCTCTCGGCCAGCTCGACCGCCGGCCGCACGATCGCCTCGACCACCGGCGGCAGCTCGGACGTCTCGAGCGCCTTGGCCAGCAGCTCGCCCTCACGCTGGGCGAGGAAGCCGACGTGACGCTCGAGCACGGCGACCAGGACCCCGTCCCGCGACCCGAAGTGGTAGTGCAGCGCGCCCCGGTTCCGCTGCCCGGCCTGCCGGGTGATGTCGAGCAGCGAGGCGTTCAGCACCCCGTGCTCGGCGAACGCCTTGGTCGCGGCGTCGAGCAGCTTCTCTCGCGTCGCGGAGGCGTCGGGCGGCACCGCCGCACACTACGAGCCGCACCACCCCACCCCTGCGAACTGGCGACGAGTCCCGCCCTTGATCACCAGGTCGTGCACGCGGATGCTCCTCCGTAGACTTGTCGCATGTCCTCCACCGCGACGACCAGTGTGCTCCGGTCGAACGAGCCGTGCTGGTGCGGGAGCGGGCGCAAGTACAAGCGCTGCCACAAGATCCTCGAGGGCAAGGTCACGCCGGGCCGGGTGAGCCCCGAGCGCCTGGTGCCGGCCCACATCGGGCGGCCGGCCTACGCCGACGGGCCCGTCACCCGCTGGTCCGAGCCGCGGGTGAAGGCACCGGAGATCATCGAGCGCATGCGGGTCGCCGGGAAGGCGGCGGGCGAGATCCTGGCCGCGGCCGGCGCCCAGGTCGCACCTGGCGTCACCACCGACGAGATCGACGCCTTCGTGCACGAGCTCACCATCGAGAAGGGCGGCTACCCGAGCCCGCTCAACTACGGCACGAGCAACCCGTACCCGAAGTCGGTCTGCACGTCGGTCAACGAGGTCATCTGCCACGGCATCCCCGACGACCGGGCGCTGCTCGAGGGCGACATCGTCAACCTCGACGTCACGATCTACCTCGATGGCGTGCACGGCGACTGCAACGCCACGTTCGCCGTGGGCCAGATCGACGACGCGTCGCAGCGGCTGATCGACGTGACCCGCCAGTGCCTCGACCGGGCCATCGAGCAGGTCGGCCCCGGCCGCCCGTTCAACCTCATCGGCAAGGCCATCGAGGAGCACGCCCACGCCAACAAGCTTGGCGTCGTGCGCGACTTCGTCGGCCACGGGATCGGCGAGCAGTTCCACACCGACCTCCAGATCCCCCACTACTACGAACCCCGCCTCTCCACCCTCATGGAGACCGGCATGACCTTCACCATCGAGCCGATGATCACCATGGGCAGCTGGCAGGCCCGGGTGTGGGACGACGGCTGGACCGCGGTCACCGCCGACGGCAGCCGCACGGCGCAGTTCGAGCACACCGTCCTCGTCACCGACGACGGCGTCGACGTGCTCACCCGCCTGCGCTGAACACCCGCTCCAGGTAGCCGACGGTCAGCGACCGCCCGGCGGCGATCAGCCGGTCGGTCTGGCGGAAGTCGAGGATCGACGCGTCGCCCACGGACGGCGCCGGCAGCAGGTGGACCGTGGTGCCCGGCCCGACCTGGGCCAGGTTGTCCTGGGTGACGTGGCCGAGGGCGATGCCGATCGACCGCAGGAGCACGTCGAGCGCGCCCCGGGGCAGGTTGTCGCGTCGCTCCGCTCCCGACGTCGGGAGGATCCAGATCTCGTCCGCGCCGAGCGCCTCGGCCTCCAGCACGGGGACGTCGGCCGTGATCCCGCCGTCGACGAACGTCCGCCCGCCGAGCACCACCGGCGGGAAGATGCCGGGCAGCGCGGCGCTGGCCATGAGGGCGGGGATCAGCGGCCCGTCCGACAGCACCTGGGGGTTGCCCGACCGCAGGTCGGTGGCCACCACGTGGAGCGGGACGATGGCGTCCTCGAACGAGCGGTACGGCAGGTGCGACTCGACCCAGCCCCGGAGCCCCTTCACGTCGATGAGGTGGTCGCGCCGACCCGTCGCGCCGAGCAGCAGCGTCCGTGGCTTGATCGGGAAGATCACCTCGCGCGAGGCCGTCCGCCACACGGCCTGGAGGTCGAGGGCGCCGTCGACGTCGGGGGCGTGGGCGATGAACGCGGCGTTGAGGGCGCCGACCGACGTGCCCACCAGGAGGTCGGGTCGCAGCCCGCACGCCAGCAGCGCTTCGAGCATGCCGGACTGGGTCGCGCCGAGGGCGCCGCCACCGGTGAAGACGAACGCCCGAGTCACGATGGAGATGTTGGCACTACGGTCCGCCGCCGATGCTGCAGCCCTACGACGACCTCACCGCCATCGACGATCTCCTGTCGACCACCAAGTCGGTCCGCCGGCGACTCGACCTGCAGACGCCGGTCGACCGCGCGCTCGTCACCCGGTGCATCGAGCTGGCTGCATACGCCCCCAACGCGTCGAACTCGCAGGAGTGGCGCTGGGTCGTGGTCGACGACCCCGACGTGCGGGCCGCGGCCGGCGAGCAGTACCGCAAGGTCATCGTCCCGCTGGTGAGCACCATGCTGGAGAACAAGCTGAAGGCGGGCGACGAGGACGGCGCCCGCATCTCCCGCTCGATCCTCTACCTCGCCGACCACATGGGCGAGGTGCCCGTGCTGGTGTTCCCGTGCTACGACCTGGAGGCGGCGGCCACGCGCTACGGCGCCGTGCTCTCGCCCGACCGGGCGCCCACCGCGATGCGGTCCGACCAGTACGCGTCGATCTATCCCGCGGTGTGGAGCTTCCAGCTCGCCCTGCGCAGCCGGGGCCTCGGGTCGGTGATGACCACCGCCCACCAGGAGGACCAGGCGACCATGGCCGAGATCCTCGACATCCCCACGACGTGGGACCAGACGTGCCTGATCCCGGTCGCCCACGTCACCGGTGACTCATTGACGCCGTCCGCCCGCAAGCCGGTCGACGAAACGATCATCTGGCGATGAGGTTCGGCACCGGCACCACCGTCAAGGACTACGCCTGGTACGACGGCTGGCTCGACGTCGCCGAGGCGAGCGGGTTCGCCATGCTCACCACGGGGGACTCCCAGTCGCTCTGGGCCGACCCGTTCGTCACCATGGCCGTGGCCGCCCAGCGCACGACGGTGCCCCGCATCGGCATCACCGTCTCCAACCCGATGACCCGCCACCCGGCGGTCGTGGCCAGCTCCCTCGTCGCCATCCAGCAGCTGTCGGGCGGCCGCATGGTCTACGGGCTCAGCTCGGGCGACAGCGCGCTGCGCAACATCGGCGTGCGGCCCTCCACGGTGGCCGAGCTCGGCGAGTTCACCCGGGCCGTCAAGGGGCTGTGCGCGGGCGAGACGGTCACGTGGCAGGGCCAGGAGCTGGTGCTGCGCTGGGGCTCGTACCCGACCCCGGTCTGGCTCGCCGCCGAGGGGCCGAAGACGCAGTTCCTCGCCGGCCAGGTGGCCGACGGCGTCGTGCTCTCCAACGCCCTCACCGCCGACGCCCTGGCCCTGGCCAAGGCGAACCTGGCGGCCGGCGCCGAGTCGGTGGGGCGCGACGTCGAAGCGATCGAGATCTGGTGCATGGCCGCCATGTGCCCGGCCCCGACCGAGGCCGAGGGCATCCACAAGCTGCGCTTCCAGCTCGCCGGCACGGCCAACCACGTCTACCGGTTCCACACCGAGGGCAAGGGCCTGCCCGACGAGCTGGTGCCGGCCGTCGAGGAGCTCAAGCGGCGCTACGACTCGACGGCGCACGCCACGCCGGAGCGAGCCGAGCACAACGCCCGACTCGTCGAGGAGCTCGGCCTCGTCGACTACCTCGCCCGGCGCTCGGTCGTGGCCGGGCCGCCCGAGCGGTGGGTCGAGCGGTTCCGCGAGATCGAAGCCCTCGGGATCACCAACCTCATCGTCAGCCAGTTCGTCGACGACCAGCTCTCGTTCATGCGGGACTTCGCCACCCACGTGGTCCCGGCGTTCTCGACCTGAGCCCTTGACGACACCCGGCCGGCGGGCCACGGTTTGGTGTGGCCGCGGCCCGGGGGGCGAAGGACGGCGCTGACCTCGTCGCCTCGCGCCTGCACCAGGTCGTGGGGCGAGCCAGCCAGCTGCCGTGCGTCCTCGTCGGCACCGACGGCCGCATCGCGGCGCTGAGCGCCTCGGCGGCGAAGCTGCTCGGCAGTCGTCGGGACGACCTGAAGGGCGAGCGGGTGCGCACGATCGCCGGTGCCGCCTGGCGCAGCGAACCGATGCGCCTCCTCCAGGGCGGCACCATCGACACCTTCTCGGCCCGGTCGTCGGTGCGGCGGGCCGACGGTCGGCTCCTCCCCGTCTCGCTCTGGGCCCGCCTGGTCGACTCGAGCGACGGCCGTTGGATCGTGCTCGCCTTCACGCCCGAGGGCGCGGTGCAGGGCCCGAGCCTGGTGCAGCCCCTCACCGACGGCCCGACGGTCATCGGCTTCGGCACCGGCGACGGCAGCATCGCCATGATCAGCGAGGACGCCCGGGACCTGGTGGGCTTCGAGCCCGACCACCTGCGCAACTACCCGAGCAGCGGCTTCATCCACGCCGACGACCTCCCCGACTACCTGCTCACGATCTCGACGGTCGTGGCCACCGGCCGGTCCCACCACCTCCGGGTCCGGGTCCGCCACGCCGACGGCCGGTGGATCCCGGTCGAGGCCATCGCCGCCTCGCTCCCCAACGGTGACCAGTACCGGATCGGCTTCGTCCTCCGGGCGGTGGCGCCGCCGGCCGACCACGAGCGGGTCGAGCAGCTCGCCGAGCTCGAGGACCGGCTGCGGAAGATCGCCGTCGAGCTGGCCGCCATCGGGGTCGCCGAGCACGTCGACCCCGAGGTCGCCCGCCTCCTGGGCGAGCTGTCGGCCCGGCAGCAGGAGGTGGTCCGCCTCCTCCAGGACGGGGCGCGCGTCCCCACGATCGCCCAGGAGCTCTTCCTCAGCCAGAGCACCGTGCGAAACCACCTTTCGGCGATCTTCCGGAAGTTCGGGGTCGCTTCGCAGGAGGAACTGCTCCGCGCCATGCGCCGCTGACCTGCGGAAAGGGCGGACCGTCCCCCTCCAGATGACGGTCCGTCCAGCGACGGGAGGGGGTGTTCCGTCGTTCCATGCTCAGGTGCCCCCCGCCCGCCACCCTGCCGCCTTCGAAGCCGAGCTCGCCGAGGCCCTCCGCCGCCGGCCCGTCCTCTCGGTGGTGTGCATCGGCGCCGACCGCTCGGGCCGGGTGCGCGACGCCCTCGGCCGCGACGGCACCCGGCACGTGGTGGCCACGCTCCTCGACGCCGTCCGCGGCCAGGCCCCGGCCGGTTCGGTGAGCGGCATCGTCGACGAGGTGCGGATCGTCGTCGCCCTCCCGATGGAACCCGAGGACGCCCGCCAGTGGGCCCGCCGAGCCGTGGCCGACGGCGGCCGCACCCTCCTGCTCCGCGGTCGCGAGGTGCCGATCGAGCTGGCCGCCGGCCTGGTGACCGCCCGCCGCTGCGGGTCGGCCGTGCAGCTCCTCGACGATGCCGGGGCGGCGCTGCGCGAGGCCGAGCGCCAGGGCGGCGGCGTGGTCCTGCACGACGACGAGATCCGGGCCCGGGCCGAGGACCAGCTCGCCTTCGAGGCCGAGCTGCGCCGGGCCATCGCCGGCCACGGCCTCCACCTGGCGTTCCAGCCGGTGGTCGAGCTGCCCGGGCGCACCACGGTCGGGGCCGAGGCCCTGCTCCGCTGGACCACGCCGTGGGGGGCCAACGTGCCCGCCCTGACCACCGTTGCCGTGGCCGAGCAGTGCGGGCTCATCGGCGCCCTCGGCCGGTGGGTGATCCTCCACGCCGCCCGCCAGGTGACCGCCGACCGCTGGGTGACGGTCAACCTGTCGCCGCTCCAGGTGACGAGCCGGCTGCCCGAGATCGTGCGCCAGGCGCTCTCCCAGCGCGAGATGCCGGCCGCCGGGCTGCGCTTCGAGCTGACCCACGGCACCCTGCCCGAGGGCGGCGCCGGCGTGCTGGCCCGGGTGCGCGACCTCGGGTGCCGCGTCGGCCTCTCCGACTTCGGCTCGGCTCGCTCGTCGGCGCTGGCCGAGCTCCTGCGGCTGCCGCTCGACTACCTGAAGCTCGACCCGTCCCTCGTGGGCGACATCGAGCACGACCCGCGGCAGCGGGCGGTCGTGCGCGGGATCCTCGATGTCGCCGGGTCGCTCGAGCTGGACGTGATCGCCGAGGGCGTCGAGCGCGAGCTGCAGTCCGACGCCCTCGTGCAGCTGGGCGCCTGCATCCAGCAGGGCAACCTGTTCGCCCGGCCCCGGGCCGAAGCGCCGATCACCGCCCGCTGAAGGCGTCCACCGCGGCGGCGGTGGGCAGCGAGGGCACGGCGCCGGCGACGGTGCAGGCCAGCGATCCGGCGATGACGGCGCGGCGGGCGGCCTCCTCCAACGAGCGGCCGGCGGCGAGCGCGGCGGCGAGGCAACCGCACAGGGCGTCGCCGGCCGCCGTCGTGTCGACCACGGCCACGACCGGCGCCGGGAGGTGCAGGCCACCGAGCTCGGCGCCGCGCGCCCCCAACGTGACGAGCAGGTCGCCGGCGAAGCCGCCGATGGACCCGAGCTCGGTCTCGTTGGGCACCAGCACGTCGACGGCGGCGAGCACGGTGGCCGGCAGCGACCCGGCCGGCGCCGGGTTGAGGATCGTGCGACCGGCGCCACCGGTGAGGGCGGCGAGCACGGTCGCCATCGGGACCTCCAGCTGGGTGAGCACCACGGCCGCCCCGGCGAGCGCCTCGGGCGGGCACGCGGCCTCGACGTTGGCCCCGGCCAGCACCACGATCGAGTTGGCCCCGGCCGCGTCGACGGTGACGTGGGCCCGGCCCGTCGGCCGGTCGACCCGGCGGACCCAGCGGCGGTCGATGCCCTCGGCCTCGAGGCAGGCGAGCACCTCGTCGCCGTCGACGTCGGTGCCGACGGCACCGACCATGGCGACGCGAGCGCCCTGGCGGGCCGCGGCCACGGCCTGGTTGAGCCCCTTGCCGCCGAGCGTCCGGTCGTAGGCGCCGGTGATGGTCTCCCCCGGGAGGGGCAGCCGGTCGACCCGGGCGACGTGGTCGACGTTCATGCTGCCGACCACCACCACGTCCATCGTCAGGTCATCCGCCAGGCGTCGCCGTCGGCGGTGATGCGTCCGGCCGTCGGGCCGCCGAAGTGGGTGCCGATCACGAGGGCGCCGTCGTCGGCCCGCTCGGCGAGGAACACCCGGCGGGTCTTGGCCGCCAGGTGCGAGTCGGTGTCGGCCGGGGCGCCGAGCTCGGGCTCGGCGAACTGGATCGGGTGGTGGGCCATGTCGCCGGTGATCACGGCCCGCTCGCCGCCGCTCTCGATGACGACGCTCACGTGGCCCGGCGTGTGGCCCGGCGTCGGCACCAGGCGGACCTCGGGGCACAGCACGTGGTCGACCTCGACCAGGTCGGCGGCGCCGGCGTCGACGACCGGGTGGACGGTGTCGACGATGTTGTTGCTGAACTCGCCCTCGGTCACCTGCCAGTGCTCCCACTCGACCCGACCGAACAGGTAGCGGGCGTTGGGGAACGTCACCACCCACTCGCCGTCGACCAGCCGCGTGTTCCAGCCCACGTGGTCGAAGTGGAGGTGGGTGCACACGACGGTGTCGATGTCCTCCACCGCGAACCCGGCGTCGGCCAGCGCCTGCGGGAAGCCGCTGGGCATGGCCGGCATGACGAGGCCTTCGCGCATGTCGCCCACGCACGTGTCGACGAGGATCCGGCGGTCGCCGGCCTCGATCACCAGACCGTGGATCGACAGGCGGGCGTCGCCGTCGGGCGTGAGGAACGGCGCCAGCCACCCGTGCTTCGCCGCCGCCCCCTCGGGCACGTCGACGAGCAGGCCGCTCAACGGGATCGGGAGCTCGTGCTCCACGACCTTGGTGATCTTCACGTCGCCGACGGTCCAGGTGGTCATCACGGTCTCCCTTCGCCGGGAACGGCCACCTCGACGGCGTCGACCCGGGCATCCATGGCGGCGAGCGACGGTTCGGCGTCGCCCTTGGTGGTGGCGGTGAGCTGGAACAGCGTGCGGCGGTCGGAGCCGCCGAGCACGCAGGCGATGGCGTTGCGGCCCTCGTCGACCGGCAGGCGGTCGAGCACCTCGCCACCCTCGGCGACCCGGACGAAGGCACCAGCGAGGACGGCGGCGAACCACGCCGCGCCCTCGGCGTCGAGGCACATGCCGTCGGGGGCGTGGCCGGGCGGGAGCTCGGCCCACACCCGGCTGTCGGACAGGTCGCCGTCGGGCCCGACGGTGAAGCCCCGGAGCCGGTTCCCCGCGCTCTCGGCCACGACCAGGGTCGTCCCGTCCGCCGTGAGGCCGATGCCGTTGGCGACCATGAGGTCGTCGGCGACCACGTCGACGCGGCCGTCGGCGCCGACCCGCAGGAGGCCGCTCGGCACCGGCCGCCCACCGGCGTGGCGGTCGTAGCCGAACTGGCCCACGTAGCTCCAGCCCCCGGGGTGGCTGATCATGTCGTTGACCCCGTGGGGTGCGAGCGCCGTCACGTCGGCGTGGACCACCGGGCCCTCGGGGTCGACCCGGAGGATCTGGCCGGCCATGGCGACGGCGAGCAGGCGGCCGTCGGGCAGCCAACCGAGGCCGGACACCGGCGAGTCGTGCTCGAGCACGGTCGTGACCTGGTCGTCGGTGACGCGGAGCACGCGGTGGCCGTGCATGTCCGACAGCCACAGGGCGCCGTCGTGCCAGCGCGGCCCCTCCAGGAACGACAGCCCGCCCAGCACCACCCCCACGAGGGCGAACGTAGCGGGCTAGATGTCGGCGGCGTCGCCGAACGACCAGACCCGGCCGTCGGCCGCGCTGATCCAGTAGCCCTGGCCGGTCGGCGTCGACGCGATCCGCGTGGCCTGGACCACGTCGCACGCGCCCGTGCCCGGCACCGAGCCGTGCCAGCCGGCGTCGCCGAAGCCGAAGAGCCCGCCGTCGCGGCCGAGGAGCCAGTAGCCGAGCCCCGACGGCGTCGGGGCCACGTCGACGATCGGCTCGTTGAGCTTCAGGCTGCCCGTGCTGCCCAGGAACGGGGCATCGCCGAAGGCGAAGATGCCGCCGTCGGACGCGACGAGCCAGTACCCGCGACCGGTCGATGTCGGTGCCAGCCCAACGATCGGCTTGTTGAGCCGGCGGCCCCCCGTGCTGCCGAGGAACGGCGCGGCGCCGAAGGAGAAGACGCCGCCGTCGGCACCGAGCAGCCAGTAGCCGTCGGCCGTGGGACGGGCGGCGAGGTCGATGATCGGGCTGGCCAGCCGGCGCCCGGCGAGGTCGCCGAAGGTCGGAGCGCCACCGGCCACGGCACCGGTCCGGGTGGCCGTCCAGGTCGGCTGCTGCCACCCGTCGGCCGTCTCCGGGTCGGGCTCGGACCTCGGGTTGGTGGCCCGGTCGCACGTGGTGCCGGTCGGGATGGCCGACGCACGTCGCAGGCTCGGCCACGGGTCGATCACCCCGGCGGGTGCGTGCAGCTCGAAGTGGAGGTGGGGCGCCGTGGTCTCGGCGTTGCCGCTGTCACCGAGGTAGGCGATGAACTGGCCGGCCCGCACCTTCGAGCCGACCTTGATCCCGGGCGCGAACCGCCACTGCGCCGGGTTGGCCCCGTCGTCGGTGCCGGGCGTGTCGTTGTTCAGGTGCATGTACTTCGTCTGCCAGCCGTCGGGCGCGGTGACCACGACGTAGTTCCCGGCGTTGCCCGTGGTCGTCGCCGCCCGGGTGACCGTCCCGTCGGTGGCGGCGAGCACGTGCTGGAGGCGGGTGCCCATGAGGTCGTTGCCCTCGTGGCGCCGGGCGCCGCCGTCGCGGGGTGCGCCGAAGCTGGGCGTGAACCGCACGGCGGTCTCCACCGGGAAGTGGATGCCGTGGACGGTCGCGGCCGATGCGGGTGCTGCGTCGAGGAGGGGGACCGCGGCGACCAGCAGCGCGAGCGCCGCGGCCACTCCCGTCCGCCAGCGGGGAGCCATGACCAGGGGTGTCGGAAGGTCGAGGGCCGGGCTTTAGTCTCGGCGGCATGACGACCGACGACCCCTTCGCCCTCGCCGTCACCGCCGCCGAGGCGGTCGCCGCGCTGACCGGCGTCGAACAGCACGACGTGGCCGTCGTGCTCGGCTCGGGGTGGGGGCCGGCCATCGACGAGCTGGGCGCCACGGTCGCCGAGGTGCCGGTGACCGACCTGCCCGGGTTCCCGGCGCCGAGCGCGGTGGGCCACGCCGGCACGGTGCGGTCGATGGATGCCGGCGGGAAGCGGCTGCTCGTGTTCTCCGGGCGGATCCACCTCTATGAGGGGCATGCTCCCCAGCGGGTGGCCCACGGCGTGCGCACCGCGTTCCACGCCGGGTGCCGCACGATCATCCTCACCAACGCGTGCGGCGGCATCACCGAGGGGCTCCACGTCGGCGAGCCGGTGCTCGTGTCCGACCACATCAACAACACCGGCGTGTCGTCGCTCACCGGGCCGCAGCCGCCGGCGCCGTACGCCTCCCGCTTCGTCGACCTCACCAACGCCTACTCCCCCCGGCTCCGGGCCCTCGTGCGCGAGCTCGACCCGTCGGTGCAGGAGGGTGTGTACGTCGGGTTCCACGGTCCCGAGTACGAGACGCCGTCCGAGGTGAAGATGGCCCAGCTGCTCGGCGGCGACCTGGTCGGCATGTCGACGGTGCTCGAGACGATCGCCGCCCGCCACCTCGGCATGGAGGTGCTCGGCGTGTCGCTGGTGTCGAACCTGGCCGCCGGCCTCTCCACCGTCGAGATCACCGGCGATCACGTCATCGAGGTGGCCGGCGCCTCGGCCGGCCGCATCGGGCGCCTGCTCCGACAGACCATCGACCGGATGTGACCACCATGTTCTGGCTGCTCGAGTACGACCTCGCCGACGACTACCTGGAGCGCCGGGGCCGGCTCCGGGCCGTGCACCTCGCCCTCGCCCGCGATGCCCGGGACGCAGGCGACCTCGTCCTGGCCGGCGCCCTCAGCAACCCCGCCGACCGCGCGCTGCTGGTGTTCCAGGGAGCCGACGGCTCGGCCGCCGAGCGCTTCGCCGAGTCCGACCCCTACGTCACCGAGGGGCTGGTCACGGCCTGGCGGGTCCGACCCTGGACGGTGGTGATCGGCACCGACCTGGCCGCCATCGAGCCGCCGTCGGTGTAGCTCGGCGTCCTCAGCCCAACTTGGCCAGCAGCCGCACCAACGTCGCGCGCTCGCTCGGCGTGAGCGGCGCGAGCAGGGCGTCCTGCGCGTCGTCGAGGACGGCGTCGAGGCGCTCGAGCGCGGTGCTCCCTCGCTTCGTGATCGAGATGACGTTGCGCCGGCGGTCGACCGGATCGGGCTTCCGCACCGCGAAGCCGCGGTCCACCAGGTCGTTGACGGTCGCGACGACGTCGCTCCGGTCGATGCCGGTGTGGCGACCGAGCTCGGCCTGGCTGACCGGCCCGAACTGCTCGAGGGCCGCCAGCGACCGGAAGTGGTAGCCGCGAACCCCTTCGGCAGCGAACGCGTCGGCCAGCAGGTGCTGGGCCCGGGCCTGGGCCCGGCTCAACAGCCACGACGGCCTACCGGCGACGCGATCGAGACCGGTCATGCGCCGATCATAGTTTCGTTGGTGTGACCAACGAAACCGGGTATCGTTGGCAGTCCCAACGATTCCAGGGAGTCCCATGACCACGACCATCCCGTTCGGTCCGCAGCTCGTCGGCGAGACCGAGAAGACGCTCAACGCCCTCCTCCGGGTGGCGCTCCAGGGCACCGGCCTCACCGAGGCGCAGTGGGTGGCGCTCCGCGTCGCCGCCCTGACCGGTGGGAGCACCAGCGCCGAGGAGCTCGCACTCGTCGTCGGCGACCGCGCCCACTTCGCCGATGCCGCCGAGCTGGTGCGCGCCCTCGACGAGCGCGGCCTGATCGCCGACGGCCACGTCACCGCCGCCGGCCACGAGACCCTCGAGTCGGTGCTGGCGAGGAGCGCGGCCCTGACCGGTCCCATCTGGGAGGGCTTCGCGCCGGCCGACCTCGAGGCCGCCACCCTCGTCCTCAACGAGCTCCGCACCCGCGCCCGCGCCGTGCTCGGGAGCGCGGCGGTGAGCTGAGGGCAGGACTCCTGCCACACTGGGGGCGACGGTGAGCCGGCCGGGTGGCCGCGGCGCAGCTCGACTGCGTCGAGGAAGGTCGGGACTCCATAGGGCAAGGGTGCTGGCGAGAGCCAGGGCGGGGCGACCTGTCGGTTCAGGGCAACAGAGAGCAGACCGCCGATGGCCCGCAAGGGCACAGGCAAGGGTGAAACGGTGCGGTAAGAGCGCACCAGCGTCCGGGGCGACTCGGGCGGCTCGGTAACCCCCACCCGGAGCAAGGCCAAACGTAGGACGACCTGCCCGGTCGATGTCCTCAGGTAGGCCGCAAAGATGGATGGTCACCCAGCCGGACCCCCGCAAGGGACCGGTGGACAGAATCCCGCCTATAGGCCGGCTCACCGTCACCCACCTCCCGAAACGCCCCTTCCTCGACGGGGTCGTCGGCGACATCGCCCGGGGCGCGTACGTCGATCACGAGGCCGGATGTCGGTGACCACTGCACCCCTCCCGAGCGACTGGTGCTCGATGGTGGGATATCCGCCGGCTCCGATGGTGTCCGCCGTGCATGCTCTTGCTCGTGACCGACGACGAGAAGTGGGCGCGCATCACCTTGCTCATCCACGTCGCAACCCCCGAACCGTCACCGGTCATCGCCTAGAACGGCGAGTGGGACGTTCAGCTCGGTCGATCCGGCACCCATTGGGTGGCAAGGGATGGTCTCGATTGGCGCGTCCCGATGGAGGAGCGGTTGGAGGCGGTGCTCGGTCGGCTGGAGCCACTGCGCGAGACACTCACGGCGTGGGCACAGCAGGGAGACCTCGATCTGTGCCTCGGGTTCTCATCGGGCAACGGTCAAGGCGGATTCGGGGTGGATAACGCCATGCTGAGACGCTTGTCCGAACTTCCAGTCGACCTGACGCTCGACCTCTACCCGCCGGCTGAAAGCTGACGAGTAGACGCTTCTAGAACACATACATTCTCGAAAAGGTTCGTAACGAGAACAGAAGCATTCTAGGATCGACCCATGGTCCTCCGGACGACAGCCGCCCGCCGACAGCTCGACGCTCGCTTCGAGCGCCTGCGTCCGCTCCTCCAGGAGCGCCGTCCGCCCCGCGGGTGGGTGCGCGCTGTGCGGGACGCCCTCGGCATGTCCACGGCCGAGCTGGCCAAGCGCATGGGCGTGGCTCAGACGCGCATCTCCGCCATCGAGCGCGGCGAGGCGGAGGGCACGATCAAGGTCGACACCCTGCGGCGCGCCGCCGATGCCCTCGACTGCGACCTCGTCTACGTGTTCGTCCCCCGCACCACCCTGGACGAGGCCGTCCAGGCCCAGGCTCGGAGGAAGGCCACCGCCCACCTCCGCCGGGTAGCGCACACCATGCGGCTCGAGGACCAGGCCGTCGACAGCTCCGACCGCCAGGTCGACGACCTCGCCGCGGACCAGAACGACCGCCGCGGTCTCTGGACCGACGCCGAGACGTGAGCGATCCCCTCGCGCCCGCCGGCGACGGTCACACCGATCTCTCCGAGGAGGAGCGCGCCGGCCTGCGCCTCACGTACATCACCACCCGCGCCGAGCTCAACGACGCCGAACAGCGGAACATCACCGCCGCCACCATCCGGCGCC
>JAODBP010000254.1 GCA_025464025.1 Actinomycetes bacterium
GGTGAGAGCATCGAGATTCCCATCGTCGACGGAGGCGTCGACAGCTCGTCGTGGCGCAAGCTGCTGCCGGGGGTGTGGTTCTCGGATCCCGCACTGATGACGACAGCGTTCACGACGAGCGCCATCACCGAGCTCGACGGTGAGAACGGGATCCTCCGCTACCGGGGCTACCCCATCGAGCAGCTGGCCGAGCACTCGACGTACCTCGAGGTCGCCTACCTCCTCCTCAACGGCGAGCTGCCCAACGAGACGCAGCTCGTCGAGTGGAACCACGAGATCACCCATCACACGTTCATCCACGAGAACATGCGGACGCGGTTCATGGAGGGCTTCCACTACGACGCCCACCCCATGGGCATGCTGGTCTCGGCCGTGGCCGCCCTGTCGACCTTCTACCCGGAGGCCAAGGACATCCAGGACCCGGACGTCCGCCAGAAGCAGATCGTCCGCCTCATCGCCAAGATGCCGACGCTGGCGGCGTGCGCCTACCGCTTCAGCCAGGGCATGCCGTTCGTCTACCCGGACAACCGGCTCGGCCTCCCGGCCAACTTCCTCCGCATGATGTTCGACCCGGTCGAGCACATCCCGTGGAGCGACCCGGCCCTGGCCAAGGCCCTCGACGTGCTGTTCATCCTGCACGCCGACCACGAGCAGAACTGCGGCACCACGGCCATGCGGGTGGCGGGCTCGGCCCACGCCGACCCCTACTCGGCCACCGCCGCGGCGGCCGCCGCCCTCTACGGCCCGCGCCACGGTGGCGCCAACGAGGCCGTCATCAAGATGCTCAACGAGATCGGCTCGATCGAGAACGTCGAGGCCTTCGTGGGCGACGTGAAGGCCGGCAAGGGCAAGCTCCAGGGCTTCGGCCACCGGGTGTACAAGAACTACGACCCGCGGGCCCGCATCATCAAGAAGGTCGCCGACGAGGTCTTCGCCATCACCGGCAAGAACCCGCTGCTCGACATCGCCCTGAAGCTCGAGGAGGTGGCGCTGGCCGACGAGTACTTCACGAGCCGCAAGCTCTACCCGAACGTCGACTTCTACTCCGGCCTCATCTACCAGGCCATGGGCTTCCCGACCGAGATGTTCACCGTGCTGTTCGCCATCCCCCGCACGACGGGGTGGCTGGCGCACTGGGTCGAGCTCGTCGAGCAGGACCAGAAGATCGCCCGGCCCCGCCAGCTCTACACGGGTGCCGAGGTCCGGGACTACGTCCCGATCACCCAGCGATAGCGAGCACCAGCTTCCCCACGTTGGCGTTCGACTCCATGCGCTCGTGGGCGGCGCCGACCTCGTCGAGGCCGTAGCGGGAGTCGACCACCGGCGCGCAGGTGCCATCGGCGAACCACGGCAGGACCTCGCGCTCGAAGCGCTGGGTCACGGCGATCTTCTCCTCGAGCGGACGGCCCCGCAGGACGGTGCCCACGAGCGTCGCCCGCTTGGGCAGCATGGCCCCGAGGTTGAACGTGGCCTCGCCGCCGCCCATGACACCGACCTGCACGATCGTGCCGCCCACCCGCAGGGCGTCGAGGTCGCGGGCCAGGTAGTCGCCGCCGATGACGTCGAGCACCACGTCGACGCCCGCGCCACCGGTGAACGCCTTCGCCTCGGCCACGAAGTCCCGGCTGCCGTAGTCGACGGCGAGGTCGGCCCCGAGCGAGCGGCATGCCTCGACCTTGCCGGCCGAGGCCGTGACGATGACCTTGGCGCCCAGGGCCCGGCACAGCTGGATGGCCGCCGTCCCGACCCCCGACGCGCCGGCGTGGACGAGGGCGACCCGGCCGGCGGTGAGGCCACCCTGGAGCACGAGGGCGTCCCACGCCGTGACGTACACCTCGGGCACGGCTCCCGCATCGGCGGGCGGCAGCGCATCCGGCACACCCATCAGCTGGCGCTCGTGCACGGCGATGCGCTCGGCGTAGGCGCCGCCGCCGACGATGCCCATCACCGGGTCGCCGACCGCCCACCGGGTGGCGCGCGAACCCTGGGCCACGACCCGGCCGGCCAGCTCCATCCCGGGGATCTCGTGGGGCATCGGCGGGCCGGGGTAGAAGCCGCGGCGCTGGAGGAGGTCGGCCCGGTTCACCCCGGCCGAGGCGATCTCGACGACAACCTCCTCCGGTCCGGGCTCGGGGTCGGGCACCTCCCGGACGGTCAGGACCTCGGGTCCGCCATAGGACTCCAGCACGACAGCACGCATGGCAGGGAACCGTAGAGTCCGGGACCGATGGACTTCGCCTGGGACCCCGAGCTGGACGAGCTGCGCGCCGAGGCCGAGGCCTTCGCCGCCGAGGTGACCGTCGGGCTCGACGTGCGGGAGGACTCCTGGATCGTCGGCTACGACCGGGACGTCTCGGCCGAGCTCGGACGCCGAGGCTGGCTCGGGATGACGTGGCCGAAGGAGTACGGCGGCCACGAGCGCACGCCGATCGAGCGGTTCGTCGTCACCGAGGCACTGATCTCGGCCGGGGCTCCGATCGCCGCCACGTGGTTCAGCGACCGCCAGATGGGCCCCTCGCTCCTGGCCTACGGGACCGAGGAGCAGAAGCAGCGCCACCTGCCGGCCATGACCCGGGGCGAGGCCAACTGGTGCATCGGGATGAGCGAGCCCGACAACGGCTCCGACCTGGCCCACCTCCGGACCCGGGCCCGCCGCGACGGCGACGAGTTCGTCGTCGACGGGACCAAGGTCTGGACCTCGTTCGCGGCCACGGCCGACTGGATGTACCTGATCTGCCGGACCGATCCCGACGCGCCGGCCCACAAGGGGCTGTCGGAGCTGATCGTCGACATGTCGTCGCCCGGCATCGAGGTCTCGCCCATCGAGGACATGACCCAGAACCGGCACTTCTGCCAGGTCACCCTCGACGGCGTGCGGGTGCCGGCCGCCAACCTCGTGGGCACCGAGAACGGGTCGTGGGGCCAGACCATGCGCCAGCTCGAGCACGAGCGCGGCGGCATCGACCGGCTGGTGTCGAACCGGGCCCTGTTCCTCGACGCCGTGGCCCGGGCCGACACGACCGATCGACTCGTGCGCCAGGAGGTGGCCCGGCTCGAGGGCGAGTACCGCATCGGCCGGTTGCTGGTGATCCGCGAGGTGCTGGGCCAGGCGCCCGGCGGCTTCTCGGCCGCGACCAAGACGTTCGGCACCGAGTACGAGCAGCGGGTCGCCGACTTCGCCGTGCGCGCCCTCGGCCCCGAGGCCACGCTCTGGAACCGGTGGTCCCGGGCCCTCTCCTACGCGCCGGCCTACACGATCATGGGCGGCACCTCGAACGTGCTCCGCACCATCCTCGGCGACCGCGTCCTCGGGTTGCCGAAGTAAGCGGATCGGCCCGCTCGGGCGTCTCTGAGGTGATGACGCCGGACGCCTTCTGCGACGAGTTGCGCCCCCGCCTCGTCGGGTCGCTGGTGCTGTTCTGCGGCGACCGCTGGCTGGCGGAGGAGATCGCTCAGGAGGCGTTGGCCCGAGCCGTCGAGCGATGGGGCCGCGTCGGCGCCATGGCGTCGCCCCAGGCGTGGACGTACCGCACCGCGTTCAACCTGGCCCGGTCGACGGCTCGGCGCCGCGCCGCCGAGCGGCGGGCCCGCAGCCGCCTCGCCGGCGACCGCCCGCCCGACCTCCCCGACACGTCGACCGCCGTCGCTGTGCGGGCCGCTGTCGCCGCCCTGCCATCCCGCCAGCGCGCCGCGATCGTCGCCCGCTTCTACGCCGGCCTGCCTGTGACCGAGACAGCCGAGGCCCTCGGGTGCGCCGAGGGCACGGTCCGCGCCCTCACGGCCCAGGCCATGGTCCGGCTGCGAACGTCGGGCCTGCTCGACGAGGAGGAGGAGGACCTCGATGCCCACCCTGCCTGATCTCCTCGACCAGGCCGTCGGTCCGATCGCCCCGGCGCACGACACCCCCGACGTTCACCGCCGCATCGCTCGTCGTCGGCGACGGCGTCAGGTCGTCGTCGGCGCTGCCGTAGTCGTGGCCCTCGTTGCCGGCATCGTGGCCTGGCCCCGGCCCGACGACCGGCGACACGTCAGGACCACCGAGCCCGGCCTCTTCCCCGGCGCCACCGGCACCGTCCTGCTGCTCGATGACGGCTACGACGGCATCCTCCTGGTCGACCTCGACCACCGGGTGGCGGTGCGGCGGGTCGTCGAGGGCCAGCGCGCTGGCGATCAGGATGTCCGGCTGAGCCGCACCGGCGACGACCTCGTCGTCGGGTGGGGCGCAGTGCACGCCGCACCCCTCAACGGCGGCCCAAGCCGGCTACTCGGCAGCGGCGTGGTGTCCGTCCCCGCCGCCGAGCCCGGCACCGTGTGGCTCTTCGACTACGAGAAGCTGGAACCGCCGGCCCGGGCCCGCCGCATCGACGTGACAGGCAAGGTGCTCGATGACCTCCAGGTCTTCGGCCGACCGATCGTCGGCGTGCGGGGCGGCCTGCTGGTGCGCCGCCCCGACACGCAGATCGAGCTCGTGCCCGAGCCCAGCTCGCCGGGGCTCGTGCCCCGCATCATCGGGCACGGGCTGGCCCAGGTGGTGACCGCCTCCGAGACCCTCGTCGCCTACTGCGACGATGACGCGTTCTGCACCACCGTGAACGTGCTCGACGTGGCCACCGGACGCACGATCGCCACCACGCTCGCCCGCGCCGGTGAAGCCGTCGACGTGGCCACGGCGGCCTTCTCCCCCAGCTCACTCGAGCTCGCCATCCGGGTCGGCGACCGGATCGTCGCCTATCGGCCAGCCGAGCCCACCGGCCGGCGGGTCGAGCTCGACCTCCCGGCCGGATCACCCCACGTGTCGCTGGCGTGGGGCTCGGAGCACGACCTCTACGTGCTCGAAGACACGGACCCGGCCCACGTCACCCACCTCGACGTGTCCACCGGCCAGCGCGAGTCCGCCACCTTGCCCTTCGCCCTGGCCGTCGGCGGAACGCTCGCCGTGCCGCGGTCAGACGTCGCCGCGATGCTCGACGTCTCCACGGGTCCGGCCGACCGCTGCGGCACACCCGTGGTGCAGCCCAGCGGCCGGAAGGACGCGTGCAGCTTTCGGTTCTGAGCCTCCCTGTTATCTGATCGCAACATCGGGGCATGGCCTTAGGCATGGCGGTAGCGGCGAGGAACACGGCGGAAGGTCACATGATCTTCTGGTCCACCTTCCTCCCCGGCACGGTGGCCAGCGTGCCGGTGGCCCGCCACTTCACGATCGAGGCGCTGCACGCCTTGGGCCAGGACGGTGCCGACGAGGTCGCCGAGCTGCTGGTCAGTGAGGTGGCGACCAACGCCGTGGTCCACGCCGGCTCGCCCATGCGGGTCTCGGTGTGGTGCCACGAGGGCCGGCCCCGGGTCGAGGTCCGCGACGACGACCCCACGCCACCGCACGAGGTCGTGCCCGACCCGATGGCCTGCGGGGGCCGGGGGATGATGCTCGTCGACGCGCTGTCGTCGGCGTGGGGGGTCAACCGCAGCGCCCTGGGCAAGACGATCTGGTTCGAGCTGTAGAGGTTCGACCGCGCGCAGCCGGTCCGAGCTGCGTGCACGCCCCGAGCGGAGCGGGACTACGCGTCGTGACCGGCGTCGAGGTCCTTGACCGCCTGGAAGCCGAGCTGGCCGGACCAGTCGCCGCACTCGCCGTCGAGGGGCTCGAGCAGGAAGCCGACGTGGTCGCCGGTGTCCATGGTCCCGGTGATGCGCCCGACGAACCAGCGGGCGACGGCGTCCACGATCGTGGCGTCGGCCGGCCCGGCGTGCCAGGCGCACTCGGCGAACTTGTCGACCTCGTCCCCGGTCTCGGTGCCGAACAGCACGGCCAGGTCGCGCTGGTCGGCCGCCGGGAAGTGCACGGCGAGCACCTCGGCCCCGCGGGCGACCCGGTACGTGTGGTTCTTCTTCGAGATCCACACCATGTAGCGGGGTGGGTCGATCGACGCCTGGGCGTGGAACCCGGCCAGGCAGCCGGCGCGCTCCCTGCCGTCCGAGGCCGTGATGACGACCATCGGGAGCTCCTTGTCGCCCATGATCTCGTTGAACGCGTCGACGGCGACGGCGTCGTCGGGATCGAGGGCCTCGCCGACCCGGGCGCCGCGGGTCGTGGGGCGCGGCGCACCGGTGCGACGGAAGCGGAACAGCACGTCGTCGGCCTCGTCGCCCTGGAAGGCGTGGACGACCTCCATCGGGAGCAGGTCCTCGAGGTGGGTGTGGCCGAGGATGCCGGTGCCGACGTCGCCGCCGACGAGCGCGGGGAACACCGTGAGGCACAGCTCGTCGATGAGGTCGGCGGCGGCCAGGACGCCGTTCAGGGTGGGCCCGCCCTCGCACAGGACGACGCCGACGCCCTCCCGGTGGAGGGCGGCGAGGGCGTCGGGCATCGACACCCGCGTCGCACCGGCCACGACCACGTCGACGACGGCGCGCGCCTCGGCCGGCACGTCGGCGTCCTCGGTGGTGAGGAGGAGCGGTCGGGTCGGTGACTCGGTGAAGAGCCGGGAGCCCCAGTCGAGGTCGAGGCTGCTCGACACGATGGCGATGCGGGGCACGGCCTCCTGGCCACGGGCCACCCGCTCGGCCTGCCGCGCCTCGCTGACCCGGGGTGGGCCGTAGCTCTCGGCCCGGACGGTCTGGGCCCCGACGAGGATGACGTCGGCCAGCGAGCGGAGGTGGTGGAAGACGTGCCGATCGGCCTCGCTCGACATCGCCTTGGTCTTGCCCTCGACCGAGATGGCGCCGTCGGCGCTGGCGACCATGTTCACCACGACGTAGGGGCGGTCGTCGCGGCGGAGCCCGGCGATGTCGGCGTACGCCGCCTCGACCTCGGCGTCGTCGACGTTGCGGCGGACCAGTCGCTTCATCGGGGTGCTCCGTGCATCACGTCATCGTGCCCGATGGGGCCGAGGCCCAGACGCGTCAGAGGCGGCTCCCGGAGGAGCCGCCCCTGGTCGGAGATCGGGTGGCGCTAGGCCTTCTTGGCCGCGGCCTTCTTGGCCGGGGCCTTCTTGGCCGGGGCCTTCTTGGCCGGGGCCGCCTTCTTGGCGGGAGCTGCCTTCTTGGCGGCCGGGGCCGCCTTCTTGGCCGGGGCCGGCTTGGGGGCCGGCGGCCACACGCCCTTGTTCAGCTTCGGCGCCGTCGCCGGCGCCAGCACCGCGTCCTTGAAGCCCTTGAGCGGCGTGATGCGCGCCTTCTTCGAGGCCTTGATCTTGATGGCCTCACCCGTGGCCGGGTTGCGGCCCATGCGGGCGGCCCGCTCGACCTTGGAGAACTTGGCGAAACCGGTGATGGCGACGGGCTCGCCCTTGGCGACGACGGCGGTGACGACGTCGGTGAAGCCGCGGAGCGCAGCGTCGACCTGCTTCGGCTCGAGTTCGGTCTGAGCAGCGATCGCGTTGACGAGCTCACGTCGGTTCATGGAGTTCCTCCTGCAGTTGCTTCGAGATCGTTTGATGTGCGGGCAGAGTGTGGTGGTTCGCCCTCGCGTGCGCGCGGATCCCCTTGTGGGGCATAGGTTTCCGCGGTGCTCGTCCGGACCGTCGACGCTGCCGACGACCTCGCGTCGGTGAGCACGCTCGCCTCGTTGGTGCGGCCGCTCCCGACCGACCTGCTCCGCGAGCTCGTGACCACCGGCTCGTTCGTCGCGGCCGGCTTCGAGGACGACGTCGCCGTGGCCGCGTCGGTCGCCTTCCTCACCCCGAGCGGGCTGCACTCGTACGTCACCGTCGTCGATCCAGAGGTCCGCCGGCGCGGCCTGGGCACGGCGCTCAAGTGGCACCAGAGGGAATGGGCCCTCGAGGCCGGGCTCGGCTCCGTCACCTGGACGTTCGACCCGGCCGACGTGGCTTGCGCCCGGCTCGCCGTCTCGACGTTGGGCGCCGAGGTCACCTCGTACCGGCGGGGCTTCGCCGCCGACGGCACCGACCGCTGCGTGGCCACCTGGGCCCTGCGCTCGGCCCCGGTCACGCAGGCCTGGCACGGCGTCCCGATCGAGCGGGGCGAGGCCGATCGCCGGTGCCGGGCCGGGGACGAGCTGGCCGAGGCGCTGGAGGCCGGCGCCCACGTCGTCGACGTCGATGCCGACGGCTCCTACCTCGTGCGTGACCTGCGCCCGTGAAGGTCGCAACATGAGGGTCCAGGCGTGAAGATCGAGGCGATCGAGCTGCGCCGGGTGTCGCTCCCCCTGGCCACCCCGTTCCGGACGTCGCACGGCACCGAGGTCGAGCGCCAGGCCGTGCTGGTGCGCGTCGCCGGCGACGGCACCGAGGGCTGGGGCGAGTGCGTCGCCATGCCCGAGCCGCTCTACACGAGCGAGTACGCCGACGGCGCCGCTCACGTGCTGCAGCACCACCTCGCACCACGCCTCGTCGGGCGCGACGTGTCCGCCGACGAGGTGGCCGCCGCCCTGGCCGCGGTGCAGGGCCACCCCATGGCCAAGGCGGCACTGGAGATGGCGGTGCTCGACGCCGAGCTCCACGCCGCCGGCACGTCGTTCGGCGAGCACCTCGGCGTGCGGCGGGCGACGGTGCCGTCGGGCATCTCGCTCGGCATCGCCACGTCGACGCCGGCCCTCCTCGACACCGTGGCCGCCGCCCTCGACGCCGGCTACGTCCGGGTGAAGCTCAAGGTCGAGCCCGGGCACGACGTCGACGTGGTGCGGGCCGTGCGCCGGCACTTCCCCGACACGCCGCTCCAGGTCGACGCCAACGGCGCCTACACCCTCGACGACGCCGACCACCTGCGCGGCTTCGACGACCTCGACCTCCTCCTCCTCGAGCAGCCCTTGGGCGCCGATGACCTGGTCGGCCACGCCGAGCTGGCCCGCCGGCTGCGCACGCCGATCTGCCTCGACGAGTCGATCACCTCGGCGCGGGCCGCGGCCGACGCCATCGCCATGGGGGCCTGCGGCGTGGTGAACGTGAAGCCGGGTCGGGTCGGCGGCTACCTCGAGGCGGTGCGGGTCCACGACGTGTGCGTGGCGGCCGGGGTGCCGGCGTGGGTGGGCGGCATGCTCGAGACTGGGCTGGGCCGGGCCGGCAACGTGACCCTCGCCGCCCTGCCCGGGTTCACCCTGCCCGGCGACCTCTCGGCATCCGACCGCTGGTACGTCGAGGACCTCACCGAGCCGTTCGTGCTGGAAGCCGGCCACCTCCGGGTGCCGACGACGCCCGGGTTCGGCCGGGTGCCCCTCCCCCACGTGCTCGCCGCCCGCACCACCGACATCGAGCTCATCCGCTGAAATCCTGACTCCCTAGGTAGGCTTTTGGCATGAGCATCATCGGGTTCCCCAACCCGGTCGACGAGGTGTCGGCCCGCCTGGTGGCCGGTGGCGTGCTGCTGATGGGCCTCGCCGCCCTGGTGACCCACAACCCGGTGCTGCTCGCGGTGCTGGCCTACGGCTTCGTCGCCCGCGTGCTCACCGGGCCCAAGCTCAGCCCCCTCGGCCGGCTAGCCACCCAGGTCGTGCGACCCCGCCTCGACGTGCCGCCGAAGCTGGTGCCCGGCCCGCCCAAGCGGTTCGCCCAGGCCGTCGGGGCCACGTTCACGGTGGCCGCCTTCGTCCTCGCCCTCGTCGGCGTCGACTGGCTCGTCACCGCGCTGCTCGCCGTGCTCGTGGTGTTCGCCACGCTCGAGTCGGTGTTCGCGTTCTGCATGGGTTGCACCGTGTTCGGTTGGCTCATGCGGGCCGGCGTCATCCCCGAGTCGATCTGCCTCGAGTGCGCCGACATCAGCCGCCGCATCGGGAGCAGCACGTCCGTAGGCTGAGGCCCATGTTCGGTCTCCGCAAGCCCCAGATGCCGACCCCCGACGAGGCGCTGCCCGGTCGCGAGCAGCCCATCCCCGTCGCCGCCGCCCACACCGTGCTCGGCCACCCGTTGGCCGGGCCGTTCCCCGAGGGCCTGAAGACCGCGGTCTTCGGGCTCGGCTGCTTCTGGGGCGCCGAGCGCAAGTTCTGGGAGGCCCCGGGCGTCCACACCACGGCGGTCGGCTACGCCGGCGGCTACACCCGCAACCCGACCTACCAGGAGGTGTGCTCCGGGCGCACCGGCCACACCGAGGCGGTGCTCGTGGTCTACGACCCCGAGCAGACCACCTACGACGACCTGCTGAAGGTGTTCTGGGAGAGCCACGACCCGACCCAGGGCATGCGCCAGGGCAACGACGTCGGCACCCAGTACCGGTCGGCGATCTACTGGTTCGACGCCGCCCAGCAGCAGGCGGCCGAGGCGTCGAAGGCGGCCTACGACGCGGTGCTCCAGTCGAAGCACTTCGACCCGATCACCACCGAGGTCGCCGAGGCCGGGGTCTTCTACTACGCCGAGGACTACCACCAGCAGTACCTCGACAAGAACCCGAACGGCTACTGCGGCCTCGGCGGCACCGGCGTGTCATGCCCGGTGGGCATCGCCGGGGCCTGACTCGAACTGGCGACGAATCGTCTACAGATCTGTAGACGTTCCATCGCCAGTTCGGCGCTGTTCTTCCCTCAGACGACCTGGCGGAGGCGGCCGGTCTGGACGTCGTACTCGTAGCCCCGGACGTCGGTGCCGAGCGGCAGGAGGCCGGAGTCGACGAGCGTCGCCACGTCCTCCCGGAGGGCGGCCTCGGGATCGGCGACGGCGTGGAACTCGAGGTCGCCGGGCGAGTGGCCGGTCGCCTCGGCGACCTTGGCCCGCAGCGCCTCGTCGGTCGTCCCCCGCATGCCGCACAACGTGTGGTGGACCACGGCGATGGCCCGGACCCCGAGCACGTGGGTCGAGACCAGCAGGGAGCGGAGCACGTCGTCGGTCACCCGGCCACCGGCGTTGCGGAGCACGTGGGCATCGCCGAGCTCGAGGCCGAACACGCCCAGCGGCAGGATCCGGGCATCCATGCAGGTGAGCACGGCGAGGTGGCTGCTGGGGGGCGCCGGGACGTCGCCGGCGGAGAACCGGGAGGCGAAGCGCTCGTTGGCGGCGAGGACGTCGTCGAGTGCAGACATGGGCCTCAGCGTCCCACAGCTCCGTGCCGTACGCTGCCGCCCACGCATCGGGAGCAGGGAGCGCAGATGGCCGACCGGTCGAACCGGGCCTTGATCGTGGACGATGACGACGACATGCGGTTCCTCGTCCGCGTGCTCATCGAAGCGGCCAACGAGGGCCTGGCCGTGGCGGCCGAGGCCCGCAACGGCGACGAGGCCGTCGACCGGTGGCGCGAGCACCGGCCCGACGTGATCGTCCTCGACAACCGCATGCCGGGTCGCTCCGGCCTCGAGGTGGCGGCCGAGATCCTCGCCGAGGCGCCCGGGCAGAGCATCATCCTCTTCAGCGCCTTCCTCGACGACGAGACGCTCGCCCGAGCCGACGCCCTCGGCGTGCGGGCCTGCCTCTCCAAGGACCACTACGACCAGCTTCCGGCAGCGCTGTGGCGGTACGGACCCGCCGCTTGACCCCAGGCGGCCCCGGGGTGGCCGCCTCGTTCGCTGTCGCCCTGGCGGTGGCCTCGGTCGTCGGTGCCGTGCTGGTGCAGGGCGCCGCGCACCAGCGCGACCGCTCGGCCGACGGGGCAAGCGCCGCCTCCGACGTGGCCCGGTTCGAGGCGGAGCTCCGCGTGGTGACCGCGGTGACCGACGACATCGCCGGCGAGGCCTCCGGCGGCGACGCCGCCTTCCGTTCGGCAGCCCGTGACACCGTCGACCGCCACGTGGCCCGGGCCGTCGCCATCGTCGATGCCCGGGGCCGCATCCGCTCGCTGGTCGCCGGCCCCTCCGTGCGCCCGGTCGCCGACGGCGCCACCCTCCCCGACGTGGTCGTCGCCGTCGAAGCTGCCATCGCCACCGGCGCCGCCCGCCTCGGGCCCCCGATCCAGCTCGACGACGGGCCGGCGATCGTGGCCGTGGCGCCCGTCTACGCACCCGGCACCCCCACCGACGCCGCCGCCCGACGGGCCGGGGTGCGTGGCGCCGTCGCCACGTTCGTGCCCCTCGCCGACCTCCGCCGGCCCGAGGGCGCGCCCGCCCTGTGGCCGGGCGCCGACGTGCGCGTCGTCACCCGCAGCGGCACGACCGTCGGCCCCTCGGTGCACCACCCGATCGCGGCCGGTTCGATCGTGGCCGGCGACGAGGTGTGGCAGGTGCTGGTCGGCCCGCTCCCCAGCGGCCGCCCGCTCGCCGGCTGGGCCGTGGCCCTCGCCGGGCTGCTGGCCTCGGCCATCGCCTACGTCGTGCTCCGCCGCCAGCACGACCATCGGCGCCGGGCCGAGACCGAGGTCGCCGTCCGGTCGCGGCAGCTCGAGATGATCGCCACCACCAGCGCCGCCCTGCAGCAGAGCCTCGAGCTGGCCGACCTCCTCCCCGCCTTCTGCGTCAACGTCGTCGAGGAGTTCCGCCTGGCCGCGGTCAGCGTGCTCGTGACCGACGACGGCAGCGAGCTCGTCGAGGTGTTCCGCATCGAACCCGACGCCGGCGGCGACGTCACCGCCGCCTTCGAGCTGCGGCGGGGCTGGCGGGCCGTCGGCCGCCTGCTCGTGCGGTCCTGGCGCCCGCTCGACGAGACCGACGTCCAGTCGCTCCAGGCCCTGGCCGACCTCCTCGCCGTGGCCGTCAGCAACGCCGAGCTGTACCAGCGCGAGCAGCAGGCGGTCACCCGGCTGAGCGAGCTCGACGCCCTGAAGAACGCCTTCCTCGGCACCGTGTCGCACGAGCTGCGCACCTCGACCACCGCGGTGCAGGGCTTCGGCGAGCTCCTCACCGAGCACTGGGACACGCTCCCCGAGGAGCGGCGCCGCGAGCTGGCCACTCGCATCAAGCGCCAGGCCGGCTCGCTCCGCCACCTCGTCGACGACCTGCTCGACTACGCCCGGCTCGAGCACCAGAGCTTGCGGGTCACGCCCCGGCAGCTCTCGCTGAGCGAGCTGGTGCGGCAGCTCGCCGACTCGATGAGCCCGCTCGTGGCCGACCACGACGTCGTGTTCGACACCGCTGAGGACGTCACGGCCTGGGCCGACCCGATCGCCGTCGAGCGCATCCTCGCCAACCTCCTGTCCAACGCCGGCAAGTACTCGCCGTCCGGCACCACCGTCACCGTCGGCGTCGAGGCCGTGGGCGACCGGGCCCGCCTCCGGGTCGCCGACCAGGGGCCGGGCATCCCGATCGAGGAGCGCCGTCGAGTGTTCGTCCGCTTCTACCGGCTCTCCAACGATGCGACGGTGCGGACCCGCGGCGCCGGCATCGGTCTCTCGATCCTCCACGACTTCGCCGAGCGCTCCGACGCCCCGGTCACCATCGGCGACGCGCCTGGCGGCGGCGCCCTCGTCGCCGTCGACTTCCCCACCGGTCCGACCCGCGACGCCGACGCCGACGCCGACGCGCTGGCCGGGGACCGCCCGTGAAGGCCGCCCGCGACCGCTGGGTCGCCGGCGCCGCCATCGCCGTGCTGGTCGTCCTCGCCGGGATCGTCGTCGGCCTCGTGCTCGACGCCCAGCGAGCCGGCATCGACACCCGCGAGGAGCTGCGGCTCGACCAGGTCCGCCAGATGGCCAACAGCATGGACACCCGGGTCCAGCAGGCCTACAGCTCGCTCTCGGCCACAGGCAGCGCGCCGGGGGCCTGGCGCATGACGCCCCGCGACCCGGTCGATGCCGCCCGCCTCCGGCCCACCAACCCTCAGACCACCACCGGCTCCCTCCTCGTCGACCGCGACGGCGTGCTGGTGAACGGGTCGCTCCTCCGCAGCCCCTCGCTCATCGGCACCGCCTACCGCCGGGACGGCATCGGCCTCGTGCTCGCCGGCGAGCCCACGATCCTCGGCGTGGCGCCCGGCCTCACCACCACCGAGCCGGTGCTCGGCATCGCCGTCCCGGTGCACGCCGCCGACGGCACGCTGGCCGGCGCCTACGTCATCGAGGTCGAAGCGTCGGCCACCTCGGCGTTCTCCCAGGAGGTCGCCCAGCTCCGGGCCGGCGACACCGGCACGTTCAGCTTCGTCGACGCCGCCGGTCGGGTCGCAGCGTCGAGCGACGAGGCCTCCCTCGCACAACGGATCGACCTCGGGCGCGAGGCGCTGCGCAACGGCTTCCACCGCGAGGGCGACGAGGTCACCGCCACCGCCGAGGTGCCCTCGGCCCGCTGGCGGCTGGTGTTCCGGCAGTCGCGCGACGAGTTCGAGGGCGACCTCACCGGTCCGGTCCGCACCGCCCTCCTGCTGTTCCTCGTGGTGGCCGTCGTGGGCGGCGGCGTGAGCGTGGTCGCCCTCCTCCGCCGCCTTCGCGCCGCCCGGGAGGAGCAGCGCCGGCTCGCCGACATCTCGGCCGCCCGCGAGGAGTTCACCAGCGTCGTGAGCCACGAGCTGCGCACGCCGGTGGCCGGGCTGCTCGGCTTCCTCCAGACGACGGTCGACCACTGGGACGAGATGGGCGACGAGGAGCGACGCCGGGCCATCGGCCGGGCCCAGCAGAACGCCGAGCGGCTCCAGCACCTCACCACCGAGGTGCTCGACACCACGAGCATGGAGTCGGGCCAGGCCCAGTTCCACCTCGAGGCCATCGACCTCCGCGACGTCGTCGGCCAGGCCATCGACACCGCCCGCGACGCCAACGCCGGACGCCACTTCACCCTCGAGGCCCCGGCCGAACCCGTGCCGATGGACGCCGACCCGGCCCGCCTGCGCCAGGTGCTCACCAACCTCCTCGACAACGCCGTCAAGGGCTCGATGCTGGACGCCCCCGTCGAGGTGCAGGTCGAGGTCGGCCCCGACACGGCCATGGTGACCGTCCGCGACCACGGCGCCGGCATCCCGGCCGAGGACCGCGAGCGCGTCTTCGAGAAGTTCACGCGAGGTCGGGTCGGGCTCACCCGTGGCAGCGGGCTCGGGCTCTACCTCGCCCGCGAGATCGTCGACGCCCACGGCGGGCGGATCTGGGTCGACGACACCGACGGGGCGGGCGCCACCGTCCGCTTCACCCTCCCGATCCGGGCGGCCGATCGTGCCCGCTAGCCAGCACCGCGGCACGGAGCAGCACCAGGTCGCCCTTCACCAGCCAGCGGGCGCCGAGCGCCTCCGCCTCGGCCACCACCCGCGGGTCGACGTAGTTGCTGTAGAGCACGACGCCGCCCACCGTCCCGGCGGCCAGCACCCGGCGGGCGACCTCGACCCCGTCGATGCCCGGCGGCATCCGGTAGTCGACCACCAGCACGTCGGGACGCGTCGCGGCGCATGCCGTCACCGCCCCTTCCCCGTCGAGGGCGGTGGCCACGATCTCGTGGCCCTCCAGCCCGAGGTCCAGGTGGATCAGCTCGAGCGCTCCCTCGTCGTTGTCGACGAGCACCAGCCGCACCCTGCCACGGTAGGTGACTGACGTGCGGCTCCGTCGGCGCATCCAGCTCCTCTTCGTGGTCCTCTTCGTGATCCTCCTGGCCGGGATCGGCCTCGACACGGCCGTGGAGGAGCAGCGCAGCGACGCCACCGCCGTGGTCGACGACCACGTCGTGCCGGCCCGCGACGAGCTCGGCGCCCTGCTCACCTCGCTGGTCGACCAGGAGACCGGGCAGCGGGGCTTCCTCCTCACCGGCGAGGAGAGCTTCCTGGAGCCGCTGACGACCGGGCGCAAGCAGGCGGTGCGCTCCCTCCGCCACCTCCAGTCGCTGCTCGCCGACGACCCCGACGCCCTCGCCGCCGTCGACCGGGTCCGCAGCCGAATCGCGGCATGGCAGCAGCTGGCCGCCGACTTCGAGATCTCGGCCAAGCGCACCGGCCGCGACCAGGTCGTGGCCGCCCTGGTCGCTTCGGGCACGGGCCAGCGCCTCTTCGACCAGATCCGCAACGAGATCGCCGACACGTCGACGCTCCTCGACGCCCGCCTCGCCGACCGCCAGCACCGGGTCGACCAGCTCCACGACCGGCTGTCGCTGGTGCGAGCCCTCAACGTGATCGCCGCCCTCGCCCTCCTCCTGGTGGCCTGGCGCCTGCTCGGCCGGTGGGTCACCGCGCCGCTCGCCCGGCTCAGCACCGCGGTGCGGGGGGCGGCGTCGGGTGCCCTCCGGGAGCCGATCCCGGCCTCGGGCCCGCCCGACCTGGCCGAGCTGGCCGCCGACGTCGACGCCATGCGTCGCCGCCTGCTGGCCGAGGTCGACGACGCCACCCGGGCCCGGGCCGCCCTCGCCGATCGGGGCATGATCGTCGTCACGTTGCGAGACGACCTCGCCCCGACCGAGGTCCAGCTCCCCCGCGACCTCGCCCTGACCGGCCGGTTCCTCCCGGCCAAGGGCATGGTCGCCGGCGACTGGTGGGACGCGATCCGCCTCGACGACGACCGCATCGCCCTGGCCCTCGTCGACGTGTCGGGCCACGGCGCCGAGGTGGCGACGTTCGCCCTGCGGACCAAGGCCCTCACGATGGCGGCCATCGCCTCCCACGGGCCGGGCGAGGCGTTGGCCTGGCTGGCGGCGCACCTCGGCCAGACCGGTGAGCTGTTCCTCACCGGCGTGGTGCTCGAGATCTCGGCCTCGACCGGCGAGGTCCGCTACGCCAGCGCCGGCCACCCGCCCCTGCTCCTGGCCGGCGTCACCGGGGTGACCGAGCTGGCGCCCACCGGGCCCCTGCTCGGCCCGCTGCCGGGGACGTGGGAGACCCACGACGCCAAGCTCGATCGCGGCGGCGTGCTGGTGGCCTACTCCGACGGGCTCGTCGAGGCCCGGGACCAGGCCGGCGACCAGTTCGGGGTCGAGCGGCTCCGGCAGGTGGTCGCCGACCGGCAGCTGGCCGGCGTGCACGCCGTGGCCGACGGCGCCATCGATGCCGTCGAGGCCTTCGCCGCCGAGCAGGGGGGCGACGACATCACCCTCTGCGTGCTGGGGCGGTAGCTACCCCACGACCTGGTCGGCCCGGGCCACGACGTCCGGAGGGATCGTGATCCCGATCGCGGCGGCCGCCTTCGTGTTGACGATGAGCACGAACTTGCCCGGGTCCTGCGCCGGCACGTCGCCCACCTTCGCCCCGTCGAGGAGGCGGGCCACCTGCCGGCCGAGCTGGGCGTAGACGTCGGCCCCATCGGGTTCGAGGATGAGGGTGGCGAAGTCGGTGGGGTTGGTGGCCAGCACCGGGAGCTTGGCCGCCACGGCCGCCGCCTCGACCTCGGCGGAGGCCTCGACGGTGGCCGGGGTGTTCACCAGGTACAGGACCCTGGCCCCGGCGTCGGCGAGCTGCTGCACGGCCGCGGCCACGCCGGTCGGGTCGGCGAAGCTGGCGCAGGTGACCTCGAGGTCGAGGGCCTTCGCCCCCCGCTCGATGTTCCTCCGCACGGGGTCGGCGCCGGGGTCGCCGCTGGGGTAGAGGCAACCGACGTGCTCGACCGGCCCGAAGGCGTCGCCGGCGATGGCGAGCAGGCGGTCGGACGGCACCCGGTAGCTCGTCCCGGTGACGTTGGCGCCCGGGTGGCGCTCGTCGTCGACCAGGCCGCTGGCCGCGAGGTCGTTGGAGAGCACGACGATCGGCACCGTGCTGGTCGCCTTCCGCGCCGCCTGGGCCGAGGTGGTCGACAGGGCGACGACCAGTTCGGCACCGTCGGCCACCCACGTCCGCACCGCGGCCTCGGCGTCGGCCTCGGTGCCGTGGACCTCGTCGTCGCCGAGGACGTGGAGGTCGCGGCCCCCGTACCCGGCCTTGGCCAGGGCATCGAGCAGGGCGGCGTGCCGCTCGGGGGCGACGGCGATGGCCTGGAGGATGGCGATCGTGTGCTCGCCGCCACCGTCGGAGCCGCAGCCGGCCAGGAGGGGCGCGACGACCACCATCGCCACGAGTGCCGCGCCCCAGCGGCGGCCCACCGGTCGCATGGCTGGGCACGGTACCGGGTGGATCGCCCGGAGAGCGCGCATCACGCGACGGTGCGTCCTCCCAGGCGGCTCTGAGGTGCTTCCCAGGTTCAGCCGGTCTCATTGGGCCCATGGCCGACGCGACCGTCCTCGTGGTGGACGACGAGGAGTACATCCGGGACCTGGTGTCGAGCGCCATGCGCATCGCCGGGTTCGACGTCCGCAACGCCGGCGACGGCCAGGCCGCCCTGTCGGCCGTGACCGAGCACCACCCCGACCTCGTCATCCTCGACGTCGGCCTCCCCGGCCTGGACGGGTTCGAGGTGTGCCGCCGGCTCCGCGACGACGGCGACGGCACCCCCGTGATCTTCCTCACCGCCCGCGACGCGGCGGAGGACCGGGTCAGCGGCTTCACCAAGGGCGGCGACGACTACGTCACCAAGCCGTTCAGCCTCGAGGAGCTGGTGGCGCGGGTGCGCGCCGTGCTCCGGCGGGCCGCCTCGATCGAGCCGGCCACCAACCGGCTCTGCTACGACGACCTCGAGCTCGACGAGGACACCATGCGGGTGAGCCGGGGCGACCGGGCCATCCGGCTCTCCCCCACCGAGTTCAAGCTCCTCCGGTACCTGCTGCTCAACCGCGAGCGCGTCGTGTCGAAGTCGCAGATCCTCGACCACGTCTGGCAGTACGACTTCGACGGCAACGCCAGCGTGGTGGAGAACTACGTCTCCTACCTGCGCAAGAAGGTCGACGAGGGCAGCGCCCCGCTCCTCCACACCGTGCGCGGCTTCGGGTACGTCCTGCGCCGCGACCCCTGACGTGATCCGCCGCAAGCTCGTCGCCGCGATCGTCGGGTTGCTCGCCGTCGTCCTCGTCGTGGCCGGTCTCCTCGTGGTCGGCTCGCTGCGCGACCGGCTGGTGGCCAACGTCGACGAGCAGCTCCAGACCCGGGTCGACGACCTGGCGCATCGCCCCGGGCGCCTCGCCGGTCTCGCCGGCCCTCCCACCACCGGCGGCTTCGGTGGCTTCGGTGGCGGCCCGTTCGTCGAGCAGCGCGCCGCGTTCGTCCGGCTCGACGCCGCCGGCCAGGTGCAGAGCTCGCTCCCCTCCGGCCGGGCCGAGGACCCCGAGCCCCTTCCCGATGTCGCCGGGCTGAAGGTGCAGGCCCAGCCGGTCACCGTCGGCTCCGTCGAGCCCGGCGGCCCCCGGTACCGCGTGCTCGGCGTGCCCCTGGGCGACGGGACGCTGTTCGCCGGGATGTCGCTGGCCGACGTCGACCGCACCGTCGACAGCGCCGTCCACGTGCTCCTGTTCGGCGGGCTCGCCGCCCTCCTGGCCGCCGCCGCCGTGGTGTGGTTCACGGTGCGCCGCGGCCTGCGGCCCATCGACGCCATGATCGGCACGGCCCAGCACATCGCCGACGGCGATCTCACCGAGCGGGCCCGGGTGCCCGACCCGGCGTCGGAGGTCGGCCACCTCGGCACCGCCCTCAACACCATGCTCGACCGCATCGAGGAGGCCGTCGACGCCAAGACCGCGTCCGAGGCCCGCCTGCGACGGTTCGTGGCCGACGCCTCCCACGAGCTGCGGACCCCCCTCACGTCGATCCGCGGCTACGCCGAGCTGTACCGCCAGGACCCGGCGTCGGTGGCCCAGGGCATGGCCCGAATCGAGGGCGAGGCGACCCGGATGGGTGAGCTGGTCGAGGACCTGCTGCTCCTGGCCCGACTCGACCAGGGCCTCGACCTCCGGGTCGAGCCCGTCGACCTGTCGGCCCTCGCCGCCGACGCGGTGGCCGCCGCCCGGGTCGTGGCGCCCCAGCGGGTGATCGACCTCGAGGCCCCCATCCCGGTCGTGGTGCCCGGCGATCCGGGCCGCTTGCGCCAGGCCCTCGACAACCTCCTGGCCAACGCGCGCGAGCACACCCCCGCGTCGGCGCCCGTGGCGGTCCGGGTCGGGCTCGACGGGGCCGTCGCCCGGCTCGACGTCGTCGACCACGGGCCGGGCATGACCGGCGAGGAGGTGGCCCGGGCCTTCGAACGGTTCTGGCAGGGCGAGGCCACGATCGACCACCCCCGAAGGGGGACCGGGCTCGGCCTGGCCATCGTCCACGACCTGGTCCAGAGCCACGGCGGCACGGTCGAACTGGACACGACCCCCGGCCACGGGTTGCGGGTGCGGGTGGCCCTCCCCGCGCTCGGAGGGAATTCCCAGGGAACCGCCAGGCCAGTCGCAGACGTTGGAGTCACAGTGGACGAGCAGGACCACGAACCCAGGGGGATCCCGACATGATGCACAGGAAGCTGGTGGCCGCCGCCGCGATCGGCGCGTCGGTGATCGGTGGTGCCGCCGGCGGCGCGCTGCTGTTCGCCCCCAACCTCTCGGGTGCCCAGGAGGCCACGACCTCCGTCGCCGCCGAAGCGCCCGCCACCGCACCGGCCGGCCGGCCCGGGCTCGGCGTCCGTGGCGACACCCTCGCCACCGCGGCCAAGGCGCTCGGCATGACCGAGGCCGACCTCCGCACCGCCCTCCAGGGCGGCAAGACCATGGCCGACGTGGCCAAGGACAAGGGCGTCGACGTCCAGAAGGTGATCGACGCCCTGGTCACCCAGGCGACGACCGACCTCAAGGACCGGATCACCGACATGGTGAACGGCAAGGTCCCCCTCGATGGCCGCGACGGCTTCGAGGGCCGAGGTGGTCGCTTCGGCGGCGGCTTCGAGGCCGGGCTCGACACCGTCGCCTCGGCCCTCGGCATGACCGAGGCCGACCTCCGCACCGCCCTCCAGGGCGGCAAGTCCATCGCCGACATCGCCAAGGACAAGGGCGTCGACGTCGACACCCTCGTGACCAAGCTCGTCGACGCCGCCGGCAAGAAGATCGACCAGGCCGTCACCGACGGGAAGCTCACCCAGGACCAGGCCACGAAGCTGAAGTCGGCCCTGAAGGAGCGCATCACCGCCCTCGTCGACGGCTCCCGTCCGCCCGGTGGCCCCGGCGGCGGTGGCCGGCACGGCTTCGGCCGCGGCGGCCCGGCTGGTCCGGCCCAGGGCGAGGGCTCCAGCTCGACCTCCGGCTCGGGCGCGACGACCTACTAGGTCCCCAGACACCCCCTCCCCCGGGGGTCGACGCGAGGCGGTGGTTGTGGGGCCACCGCCTCGTGTCGCGCCCGGTCCTCAGCTCCCGCGCTTCGGGAGGCGCATCCCGCGCTGGCGCGCCCACTCCGCCGTGCGCGGCGCGGCCTCGTCGGCCTCCTCGGTGACCTGCCGGAGCTCTTCGGCCCCACCGGTCACCCGCAGCGACAGGTACGACACCGCGCCCAGCGGGATCGGCAGCCAGAAGTTCAGCAGCCGATAGCTGATCACGCCGAGGACGGCGATGCCCCGCGGCGCGCCGAAGCCGACCAGCGTGGTCGTGAGCACGGCCTCCACCACGCCCAGACCGCCGGGCGTGATGGGGAGGGCGGCGAGCACGTTGGCCAGGCCGTAGCTGATGATCAGCCCGTCGAGGCTCATCCGGTGGCCGAAGGCGGCGACGAACACCCACAGCGACGCGGCGTCGAGCAGCCAGTTCGCCGTCGCCCAACCGATCCCCCGGGCCAGGAGCCGCGGGTCGGCGGCCAGCTCCCGGAGTCGCGCCGCCACCCGGCGGAGCGCGATCGCGACGCCTTGCCCGTCGAGGAACGGCACCCGGTCGGCGTAGCGGCACACCACGGCGGCCAGGTGGTCCTCGCCCTTGGTGAGCAGCACGACCGCCGCGCCCACGGCCGCGAGCAGGAGGGCTCCGACCAGGGCGGCGGTGCCGTAGATGGGGTCGAAGCCTCGCGCCGGGATCGACACGATCAGGCCGAACCACAGGAGCACGTTCAGCACCACCGCCGAGCCGATGCCCTCGGTCGCGAGCGCGAACGCCGCGTCGGCGCCTCGGACACCGTGGTTGTTCAGCAACCGGTAGCCCATCGAGGAGCCGACCGCGGTGCCACCCGGCACCACGTGGCTCAGCCCCAACGTCGACAACGTGATCCCCAGCAGCGTGCGGTAGCCGGGCCGACCGTCGACGGGGAGCAGCGTGCGGGTGAGCTCGGCGTAGCTGGCGATGGCCGCGGCCTCGAGCAGCGCGCCGGCGACGAGCCACCCGGGCTGCACCTGGCCGAGGAGGCTCACCGCCTTCCGGGCGCCGGCGAGCTGCGGCAGCACGAGGTACTCCACGACGAGGACCCCGACGAGGATCATCACGATGCGCCGGATCCGGCGGCGGGTCCCGTGCGCCATCCCGACGAGCTTGCCCCACGCGAGGCCGAACCAACTCCGTTGCGATGGAAGACGGACCCGGTAGAGTGCGTTGCACTGAGCAACGAACTCACCACAGGGAGGTCCGTCATGGCCGACGCCGTGATCGTCGACGCAGTCCGCACGCCGCTCGGGAAGGGCAAGCCCACCGGCGCCCTGGCCGGGGTCCACCCGGTCGACCTCCTCGCCCACCCGCTCGCCGCCCTCGTCGAGCGCACCGGGCTCGACCCCGACGTGATCGACGACGTCATCGCCGGCACCGTGACCCAGGTCGGCGAGCAGAGCCTCAACATCGCCCGCAAGGGCGTGCTCGCGGCCGGCTACGCCGAGCGGGTGCCGGCCACCACGGTCGACCGCCAGTGCGGCTCGTCCCAGCAAGCCCTCCACTTCGCCGCCCAGGGCGTGCAGGCCGGCGCCTACGACGTGGTCGTCGCCGCCGGCGTCGAGTCGATGAGCCGGGTGCCGATGGGCGCCTCCGCCCTCGGCGCCGACACGTCCGGCGACCGGCTCCGCCAGCGCTACCCCGACGGGCTCGTGCCCCAGGGCATCGCGGCCGAGCTCATCGCGGCCAAGTGGGGCATCTCTCGCGACGACCTCGACCACTTCGCCCTGTCGTCGCAGCAGAAGGCCCTCGCCGCCCGCGACGAGGGACGCTTCGACCACGAGATCGCCCCGATCAAGGTCGGCCGCCCCGATGGCTCGCTCACCCTGGTGACGGCGGACGAGGGCATCCGCCCCTCGACGCTCGAAGGCCTCGCGGCACTGCCGCCGGCGTTCCAGGCCGACTGGGCCGAGCAGCGCTTCCCTCAGATCAACTGGTCGATCACGGCCGGCAGCTCGTCGCAGCTCACCGACGGCGCCGCGGCGATCCTCGTCACCAGCGCCGAGACGGCGGCCGAGCTCGGCCTGCGCCCGCGGGCCCGCATCCACACCACCGTCGTGGAGGGCGACGACCCGCTCTACATGCTGACCGCGGTCATCCCCGCCACCCGCAAGCTGCTGGCCAAGGCCGGCCTCGGCATCGACGACGTCGACCTGTTCGAGGTCAACGAGGCCTTCGCCTCGGTCGTGCTGGCCTGGGCCAAGGAGCTGGGCGCCGACCTCGACAAGGTCAACGTCAACGGCGGCGCCATCGCCCTCGGCCACCCGCTCGGCGCCTCCGGGGCCCGGCTCACCACCACGTTGCTCAACGCCCTCGAGCAGCGAGACGCCCGCTACGGCCTGCAGGTGATGTGCGAGGCCGGCGGCCTGGCCAACGCCATGCTCATCGAGCGGGTCTGAG
>JAODBP010000257.1 GCA_025464025.1 Actinomycetes bacterium
CTGCCGGCCCGCTCGGCGGCGTCCTGAAGGCCCCGATCGTGCTGACGGCTTCGCTGCCGGCCGAGTCGCAGGCCTTCCTCGACAAGTACAGCAGCCGCATCACCAAGCTGTACGTGTCGGGTGGCACGCAGGCCATCGACGACGCCACCGTGACCGCGGCCCAGACCGCGGCGCAGAGCATCGCCAACGACAACCCGTCGAACACCACCGTGACGGGCCTGCCCGAGCTGGTCAGCGCCACGATCACGAAGACGGTCACGGCGGCTGAGGACGTTCCCCTCACGAACCCGTCCGGCACCTACGTCACGTACACCTTCGATGAGGCGGTCTTCGGTACCACCCCCGCCAACTTCCACGTGTACGACGCGGCGGCCACCGCCTACTCGGCGGCCACGGCCACGGTCCAGACCACGCCCACCCAGGTCGTGGCCCGGTTCGCCTTGGTCAACACGGCCACCCTGGCCGGCGGCCTCACGGTCGCCACCGTCGCCAAGAACGCGGCCGTGGACAGCCAGGGCAACCAGAACCCCGAGGGCGACACCGGCATCGGCGTCCCGTCGACGAACACCACGGGCCAGGCCGGCGTCACCGCCGCTCCTGACCTGACCGCGGTCGGCGGCTTCCGCCTCGACGCGTCGACCACCGGCACGATCGTGGACCTCACGTTCGACCAGGCCGCCACCGTGGCCAACGTGACCGGCTTCCACCTCGTCCGGGTGTCCGGCGCCGCCGACATCACCTGCACGGGTTCGACGCTCGCCACTCTCCCGAGTGGTAGCAACCTGCCCGGTGGTTCCGGCACGACGACCATCTCGGTCACCTGCCCGAACGACTCGGGTGCCACGCCGCTCGCCGCGGCGAACTTCCAGCGGGCCTACGTGGATGCCGGTGCTGTCACCAGCGCCACCGCCGTCCCGAGCGTCATGGAGGCGCAGGACATCGGTTCGTCGTCGTCGGTCCTCCCGGACCTGATCTCGGTTGCGTTCACGCAGGGCACCACCGCCTCGCCGAACGACACCGCGATCTTCACGTTCGACCAGCCGGTCTCGGCGGCCAGCTTCGGCAGCCTCTGCGTCTACAACTCCACGCCGACGGCGACCTGCCCCGGCACGGCTGCGACGATCAACACCGTCAACCCGGCCCAGGTCCTGGTGACCTACGGCCCGACCAGCCTCGACAGCGCCGTCGGCGCCCAGGCGCTGGCCGGAGCCGTCACGGCCGCCAGCTCCGGTAACCCGAACAAGCCCGACGAGGTGGGCGTGGCCAACACGTTCGCCACGTCGACGACGCCGGGTACCACGGCTGCCCCGGACCTCGTGTCCGTGGCTCTGTCGAAGTCGACGGACAGCTTCGGCAACCAGCTCACCTACCAGGCGAAGTACACCTTCGACAGCGCCGCTACCACGGCGCTGACCCTGGTCGGTGGCCTCCAGACGGGCTTCCGCCTCTACACGGCCGCTGGCCTCGAGCTCGACTCGAGCGTCTGCACCGTGGGTTCGGCTGCCTCCAGCCTCGGCAACGTCGTCACCTGCACCGCTTACGGTGCAGCCACTGACGCCAACGTCGGCGCTTCTGTCCTCGGTACCGTCATCGCCAACGCTGTCAACGCCGGTGGCGCTGGCAACCCCGAGGGTGGCGCTCCCACCACGGGTGGCACCGGTACTGCGGTCAACCCCTAAGCACTAGCAACACCTCCTCGTGAGGTGTGGGAGGGCCCCGGCTTCGGCCGGGGCCCTCTTCGCGTTTTGTGACCACCCGTGCTACGAAGGATCGCCATGCTCGCCGCCCGGAGGCGCCGCTCCGACCTCACCAGCCTCGCCTCCGGGGGGGCGATCCAGCTCACGACGCTGGTCGCCCTCGTCGGCACCGCCCTCGCCTTCTGGCGGGCGCTGGCTGACCCCTTCCAGGTCACGAAGCTGACGATCCTGGTCCTGACCGCACTGGTCGCCCTGGTGCTCCTGGTGCTGCGTCGAGCGGGGAACGGCTGGATCGGGCTCCCGCCGCGTGCCGTGCTCGGCGCGCTCGGCTTCTTCGTCGTCGCCCTGGTCGTCGCCGTGGCCACCTCGTCGAAGCCCGTGGTCTCCTTCGTCGGCAACTACGGCGTCTACGCCGGATTGCTCACCTACGTCTCCGCCATCGTGCTCGGGCTGGCCGCCGCGAGCGCCTACGACGACGACGGCGCCGAGCGGTTCCTCGGCGTGACCACCGTCGTGGCCGTGCTCGCCGGCCTCTACGCACTGCTCCAGTGGGCCGGCGCCGATCCCTTCACGTGGCTGCGCGAGACCACGGTCTTCGCCACGTTCGGCAACGCCAACTTCGCCGCCGGCTGGCTGGCCGCGGCGCTGCCCCTCGTGACCGGCTGGGCATGGCTCCACCGGGATGACCGGGGCCGTGCGGTGGTCGGTGGCGTCGCGGTCGTGGTGGTCGGCCTGGCGATCCTCGGCACCCGCTCGTTCCAGGGCATCCCGGCCGGCACGGCCGGGATGCTCGTGCTGCTCGCGATCCTCGCAGCCCCGCACCGGCACACCCTCGGCGCCTGGCGCCGGGAGCTCTCGAGCCAGGCGCGCGCCGCGGTCACCGCTGGGATCGCAGCCGTCCTGGCCGCCCTCGTCGGTGTGGCGATCGTGCTGCCTCACGGCATCAGCCAGGGCCTCGTCGAGCGGAAGTTCTTCTGGCGGGCTGCTCTGGACGTCTTCCGCGAACACCCGCTCGTGGGCTCCGGGCTCGACACCTTCGGCAACGAGTGGTACCCGCACCGGGCCGCAGAGCACTCGATTCGGTACGCGTCCTCATCGGCCGAGGCGACGCACAGCGTCCCCCTCTCGATGCTGTCGGGCGGTGGGCTCCTGCTCGCCGTGGCCTACCTCCTCGTCGTCGTCACGATCGGGGTGGTCCTGCTCCGAGGTGTCGTCCGCCTCACCGGGAGACGCCGGGTCCTCGGCGCCGCGCTCGTCGGGGCGTGGGTCGCCGTCCAGGTCCAGTCCACCGTCTCGATCGACGTGCCCAGCCTCGTGGCGATCCAGTGGATCGTGGCCGGTGTGGCCCTGGCGGTGGTCACCCCGACCGAGTGGAGGGTCCGTCTGGGCGCAGCCGTTCCGGTCGCCGACAAGAAGGGTCGGGTCCGGCAGGAGCCGTGGCGGCCGCTGTCGCCCGTCCGTGTGGGCATCCTGGTGGTGGTCGCCCTCGTCGCGGGGTGGCAGGCCCTCAGGCCGGTGCGGGCCGACTGGGCCGTGGCCAACGCCGTGCACGAGGCCAAGCGGACCGACGACGAGGCCCGGATCACCAAGACGGTGCGCGAGCTCCGGACCGCGAGGAGCCTGGCGCCCTGGGTGGGCACCTACCAGCTTGCGACGGCGTCGTTCCTCCAGTCGATCGGCAACCCGCCCGAGGCGGCCACGTACGCGGCGCGGGCCGCCGAGCTCGAGCCGGGCCAGCCCCAGTACGCCCTGGCCGCGGCCGGCCTGTACGCCTCGCTGAACGACCTGGACCGGGCCCGGAGCTGGTACCGGCGGGCCGAGGACGCCGATCCGAACGGGGTGGAGACGCTCCGGGCGGTGGCCCGGGGGTACAACGACGTCAAGGTCCCCACGCGAGCCGAGGCGGTGGCGCAGCGACTCCTGCGCCTCGACCCCCGTTCGGCGCCGGGTTGGTTCGAGCTCGGTCGGGCCCAGTTCCTCCGGGAGCACGGTGCCGCGGCTGACCGTTCGTTCGCCAAGGCCGTGGAGCTGGACCCCACGCTCGAGCCGCAGGTGAAGGCGCTCACTTCGCCAGGGTCGCTGCCCCCGACGTGACCGAGCGGCTCCGCGTCCTGCGGGTGATCGCCAGGTTGAACGTGGGCGGCCCGGCGCTCCAGGTCGTGGCTCTCACCCGGGGGCTCGACCCCGAGCGCTTCGACCACCGGGTGCTGGCCGGCTCGGTGGGCCCCGACGAGGCCGACTACGTCGAGCTCCGAGCACCCGACGTGCACCCGGTGCTCGTGCCCGGCCTGGGCCGGCGGGTCGACCCGACCGGGGAGCTCCGGGCCCTGGCCTTCCTCCGCCGGGAGATGGCCTCGTTCCGGCCCCACATCGTGCACACCCACACGGCCAAGGCGGGCGTGCTGGGCCGGGTCGCGGCCAAGCTCACCCGCGTGCCGGTCACGGTGCACACGTTCCACGGCCACCTCCTCACCGGGTACTTCGGCGGGGCCGGCCAGCGGGCCGTGGTGGCGACCGAGCGGACGTTGGCCCGGCGGACGACGGCGCTGGTGGCCGTCGGGGCCCAGGTGCGCGACGACCTGGTGGCCGCCGGCATCGGTCGGGCCGACCAGTACACCGTCGTCCCACCCGGCGTCACCGTCGAGGCGCGCGATCCCGGGCCGGCCCGGGCTGCCCTCGGCGTGCCCGAGGGGGTGCCGGTGGTGGCGTTCGTGGCCCGTTTGACGGCCATCAAGCGCCCGGAGCGGGTGGTCGCGGTGGCCCGGCGGGTGCTCGAGGTCCACCCCGACGCCCGGTTCGTGGTGGCCGGCGAGGGCCCGCTGCTCGAGGACCTGAAGGCGGCGGCGGCGCCGTTCGGCGATCGGTTCGTGTTCCTCGGCTGGCGACCCGACGTCGACGTGGTCTACGCCGCCGCCGACCTCGCCCTCCTCACGTCGGCCAACGAGGGCATGCCTGTCTCGCTCATCGAGGCGGCCGCGGCCGGGCGCCCCGTGGTGAGCACGCGGGTGGGGAGCGTGGCCGAGGTCGTCGTCGACGGCGAGACGGGCGTCCTCGTCGACCAGGACGTCGACGCCCTCGCCGAAGCGGTGCTCGGGCTCCTGGCCGACGGCGACCGCCGCCGCGCCATGGGGGTGGCCGCCGCGGCCTGGGCCGCCGAGCGGTTCGGCACGCAGCGCCTGGTCGACGACATCAGCGGCCTCTACGAGCG
>JAODBP010000274.1 GCA_025464025.1 Actinomycetes bacterium
GGGCTGGGGCCACGACTGGGGCGGCGGCGGCTTCGGCCTCATCGTCCTCCTCGCCGTGGGCCTCTGGTTCTGGACCCGCCACGACCCGGGCGCCCTCCGGCCGCCGGCACCCCCCCGGCCGGCGGCCGCTCCCCCGGCACCCCCGACACCCTCCGCCCGGCCCCTGGTCGCCGACGCGGGGATCGTCACCGGGATCGTCCCCGACGACGTCACGGCGGACGTCACGACACCCGTCCCGCCCCTGCCGCCGCCTCCGATCCCGCCCTGGCGCGACCGACGCGACCGACACCGGCGTCGGCGCGAGCGGTCGAAGCTGGTCGGCATCACGCTCAGCGTCGCCATCCTGGTGGCCGGGCTGCTCGCCCTGGCCGACGTCACCGCCGCCACCATCCTGGCCAGCTGCCTGATCGTGGTCGGGGCCGGGCTCCTCGTCGGCTCCCTCTACGGTCGCCGCCGCGGCCTCATCGCCGTCGGGATCCTGCTCACCATGGCCACGGCCGCCGCGACCGTCGCCGACGTGCCGTTCGACGGCGGGGCCGGCGACCGGTTCTGGCACCCGACGTCGCTCGGCACGCTCCAGCGGACCTACGACCTCGGGGCCGGTGATGCCGAGCTCGACCTGCGGGACCTCGACCTGGCCGGTCGCACCCGGCACGTGACCGCTCGGGTCGGTGCCGGCGACCTCCGCATCTGGCTCCCGGCCGACGCCCGCGTCGAGATCGACGCCCATGCCGGCTTCGGCGAGGTCGTGGTGCTCGGGTACGACGACCACGGCGTCGACGTCGACCGCTCGACCGTGCTCGCCGGTACGGGCGGGACCATCGTGCTCGACGCACGCGTCGGCTTCGGACAGCTGGAGGTCAACCGATGAAGCGGCACCCGTTCGACCCGTTCTCGCTCACCGCCGGTGCGGTGTTCGTCGCCCTCGGCATCTGGTTCCTGGTCGCCGGGTCCGACGTGATCGACAACGCCAACTGGGTCTGGCCCGCGCTGCTCATCGCCCTCGGGGCGGCCGGGCTGGCCTCGGCTCTCCGGCGGGACGAGCCCGCACCCGTCCCCGAGGAGACTGCGTCGATCCCCGACGCGGGTGACGCCGGCTAGAGCCAGGGCATCGGGTTGCGGGGCGCGCCGTTCACCAGCACCTCGTAGTGGAGGTGGGCGGCGGTCACGTGGCCGGTGGCCCCGACGTTGCCGATCTGCTGGCCCTGGTCGACGTGCTGTCCGGCCCGCACGGCGAGCCTCGACTGGTGGCCGTAGAGCGTGCTGATGCCGTGGCCGTGGTCGATGATCACGCAGTTGCCGTAACCGTTCTTCCACCCGGCGAGCGTGATCGTGCCGGCCTGGGCCGCCACGATCGGGGCGCCGTAGGCGGCATCGATGTCGACGCCCGTGTGGGCCCGGCCCCACCGCCGCCCGAAGTACGAGGTGATCGGTGCCTTCGCCGGCCAGATGAACGACGTCGGGTCCTCGACGGGCGGGGCCACCGGCGCCGGCGGCGGCGTGGTCAGGACCCGGGCCACCGTGGCCAGCTTGGCCCGCTGACTGGCCCGGAGGCGGGCGACGAGCTCGACCTGGCCGGCGCCGACCGAGGCGCTGGCGAACCAACCGGCGCCGCTCGAGGAGGTGTCGTGGGCACCGACCGGGGCGGCGGGCGCGAGGGCGAGCAGCACGGCCGCGATCGTCGGGATGAGGGTGAGGCGCGCTCGCATGCTTCTCCGGTCGGAGAGCGCCCCCGGAGCTGCGTCCGGCGGAGGGCTCGGAGCGGCTCGACAGAGGCGGGCGGGTGTGTGGAGTCACGGAACCGTAACGTCGTCCGTCACCTCTTGGCCACCCGTTCGTCATGATTCCGCAAAATGACCCACATGGGCCATGACACGGCCCACCCATTCTCCACTAGGTTTGTGGGGAATGGGATGTCGCCCGTGAGCTTCACCACCAACGCCGTGCCGGCACCGCTCCACGTCACCGTGGAGCTCGACTACGCCGTGCGGGTGCTGACCGTCCTGGCCGACGGCGACCGCACGCCCCGGACGGTCCAGCGCCTGGCCGTCGAGGGCATGTCGGTCGCGTTCCTCCAGCAGGTGCTGGGCCGGCTCCGCCACGCCGGCCTCATCGGCGCCCGGCGGGGCACCGGCGGCGGCTACTGGCTGCGCCGGGCGCCGGAGCTGATCTCGGTGGGCGACGTCGTGCGAGCGCTGCACCCCGAGCCCGAGCCGGCCGAAGCACCCGGGTGCGGGATCGACGCGCTCTGGGTCACCCTCGGCGCCCAGGTCCGCGACCGCCTCGACCACACGACGATCGCCGACCTGGCCGCCGGCTGACCAGCTACTGGGCCGCCAACCCGGCCTGGCGCAGGGCGGCCACGAGCGTCTCGGGGTCGTAGGGCGCCGGCTCGCCCGGCACGTAGGTGACCGAGCGCAGGGCCCCGCCGTACGGGAAGGCGCCGTGTCGCTCGTGCACCGACCACACCACGGGTGACCGGCGGTCGATGCCGACGTCGATGCCCTGGAACGGGGCCAGGCCGACGAGCATCTCGGTCCCCGGCAGCGCGGCCACCTCGACACCGTCGACGAGCACCGTCCAGTCCCACGTGAGGTCGGGACCGGCGGCGGCCCGCAGCTCGACCGACCGGCTGCCGTCGGGCAACGGCCCGGCGTCGACCTCGAGCAGGTCGCCGTACTGGTTGTAGGCGAACCGCAGGTGCCCGTCCTCGACGTAGAGGGAGTAGCCACCGCCCTGGTCGCCATGGGCCACGAGCACGCCCTCGTCCCCGGCGCCGTGCTCGAGCTGCACCTCGACGACGAACGACCGGAACGCCACCAGCTTCTGCGAGCGGTAGCGCTCCAGCGACGGGGTGCCGGGCAGGAGCGTGACGGGCTCGCGGAACGAGGCATCGTCAGGCCGCCGGCCGACGAACATGCCGACGCCGTCGTCGAGCGGGAACACCGCGTTGTCCCACGCCGCCTGCTCCCAGGCGTCGGCCAGCTCCCGTACCTTGCCCGGCCGCTCGGCGGCCAGGTCACGCGTCTCGGTCGGGTCTGTCGTGAGGTCGTAGAGCTCCCACTCGCTGAGGTCCTGGAACGTCGAGTCCATGCCGCGGAGGGCGACCAGCTTCCAGCCGTCGCGGTAGAAGCTCCGGTTGCCGAAGCACTCCGAGTACTGCTCGAGGTGGGTGCTGCCCGTCGAGCCGTCGGCGAGCGACGGGGCGAAGCTCCGCCCGTCGCGCTCCCCCGGGTCGGGCACGCCGGCGAGGTCGAGGATCGTCGGCAGCAGGTCGTTCACGTACTGGTACTGGTGACGGACCGAACCCTGCTCCGCCGCCGGGATGCCGGCCGGCCAGGAGACGACGAACGGCACGCGCACGCCGCCGGCGTGGGTGCTGGCCTTGTAGAGGCGGAACGGCGTGTTCGACGCCATGCCCCAGCCCCTCGGGTAGTGCACGAGCGTCTGCGGCCCGCCGATCAGGTCGGGGTCCCGGGGGACGTCGAGCTCACGGCCGGCCGGGCCCGGTGCACCACCGAACTGCTTGAAGTAGCTGCGCGAACCCCGCTCGCCGCCCTCCTCGGTCCCGCCGTTGTCGGAGGTGAAGATGACGACCGTGTCGTCGAGGTCGCCCAGCAGCTCGATGGCGCCCAGCAGCCGGGCCAGGTTCTGGTCGACGTTGTCGACCATGGCGGCGTAGACCTCCTGGTACCGGGCGAAGAGCGCTTGCTCCTCGGCCGGGAGGTCAGCCCAGGGCTGCACGTCGTGGCCGGGCTCGTGGTTGCGGGGCGAGAGCGCCGTGCCTTCGGGGAACAGCCCCAGCTCGAGCTGGCGGGCGAACCGCGCCTCGCGCAAGGCGTCCCACCCGTCGGCGTAGCGGCCGCGGTGGCGGGCGATGTCCTCGGCCTTGGCGTGCAGTGGGCCGTGCACGGCGCCGTGGGCCAGGTAGAGGAAGAACGGCTTCGTGGCGTCGTGGGCTCGCAGCGACTTCAGGTACGAGATCGCCCGGTCGGTGATGTCGTCGGTGAAGTAGTAGCCCTCGGGGTACTCGTCGACCTCGACCGGCGAGTTGTCGCTCACCAGCCGGTGCGGGTGGTGGAGGTTGGTGAGCCCCTCGAGGATCCCGTAGAAGCGGTCGTAGCCCCGCTGGAGCGGCCACGACGACCGGGCCGCGCCGTCGTGCATGGTGGCATCGCGGGTGAGGTGCCACTTGCCCACGGCGTAGGTGGCGTAGCCCGACGCCCGCAGCACCTCGGGGAGGGTGCGGACGTCGGGGCTGATCTCCATCGTCCAGCCCGGGAAGCCGGGGTCGAAGTTGGCCACCGAGGCGAACCCGGCCTTGTGGGGGTTGAGGCCGGTCTGGATGGCCGCCCGGGCCGGCGAGCACAGCGGGGTGGTGTGGTAGTTCGAGTACCGGAGCCCGCCGGCCGCCAGCCGGTCGAGCGTGGGCGTCGGGATCTCGGCGCCGAACGGGCCGATGTCGCTGAAGCCCATGTCGTCGAGCAGCACCAGCACCACGTTCGGCGCACCCTCCGGTGGGCGGGTCGGCGCCGGCCACCACGGCGTCGACTCGCTGGCCAGGCGCTCGACGCGCCCTTCGAACCCCGGGTACTCGCGCCCCATCAGACCGGCTTGTCGCCGCGCAGGGTGATCCGCTGGATCACCCGGTGCTCGGTGAAGTCGCCGACCACCGAGTGCTGGGTGACCCGGTTGTCCCAGAAGCCGAGGTCGCCCGCCGTCCAGTGGTAGCGGACGGTGAACTCGGGCTTGGTCGAGTGGGCGTACAGGAACGCCAGCAGGGCGTCGCTCTCCGAGCCGCTCAGCTCCTTGATGTGGGACGTGAAGCCGGGGTTCACGAACAGCACCTTCTCGCCGGTCTCCGGGTGGGTCCGCACGACCGGGTGCTCGACCGGGGCCAGCGACGTGAACCTCTCGTCGTCCCACACGCCCTCGCCGAACGCCTCGAGCAGGGCGGCGAACTGGTCCTGGCCGTCGTGCACCGCGGTCAGCGTCTCGAGGTAGGCCTGGAGCGACGAGCTGAGGGCGGCGAAGGCGGCGGCCTGGTTCGACCAGGCCGTGTCGCCACCGGCCTCGGGGATGACGACGGCGTTGAGGATCGATCCGAGCGGCGGGCGCTCGACGAACGTGACGTCGGTGTGCCACGAGAGGCCGTTGGTCTCCCGCTTGCGGCGGGCCACGTCGCCGTAGGCGGCGTAGAGCTTGGCCGACTCCGAGTAGTCGATCTCGAAGACGCGGCTGTCGGCCTCGATCCCCGGGATCACCGGGTGGGCCGGGGTGACCTCACCGAAGTAGGCGCCGAAGGCCACGTGCTCGGCCGGCGTGAGGTGCTGGCCCGGGAAGAAGATCACCTTGTGGTCCAAGAGGGCCTGGCGGATCTCGGCGACGGTGTCCTCGGCGAGCGGCTGCTTGAGGTCGATCCCTCGGAGCTCGGCGCCGATGGCACCGGAGAGCCGGCGCACGTGGAGGGTGGGCGGGGCGTCGATGGTGGTCACTTGATGGCCTCCTTGATCAGGTCGTTGAACCGGGTGTCGAACTCGTCCGCGGCGTCGATGCCCGACGGCACGGCACCGGCCTTGCTCCACGTGTCGATCTGCTCCTGCTGGACGGCGATCACGTCGTCGTCGATGGGGCGCCACACGTACTTGCTGGCGGCGAGGGTGGCCTTGGCGAGGGCCTCGGGGAACTTCGACGCCTTCACGTAGATCGGGGCCCATTCGTCGATGTGGGTCTGCTCCCAGTACTGGGTGCGGACGTAGCGCTGGAGGAAGTCGCCGATCGCGGCCGCCTTCCTCTCGTCCTTCAGCGCCTTGCCCGAGACAACCGCGACCGACTGGCTGGTGAGGTAGTCCCCGCTCGTCGCCAGCTCCCGACTGGGCCGAGCACCCTTGGTGATCGTGGTGAGCGGCTCGATCGAGACGAAGGCATCGGCCTTCCCGCTCGTGTAGGCGGACTGGGCGTCGGCCGGCTGGAGGTACGCCGGCTTCACGTCCTCGATGCCGAGGCCCTCCTTGGCCAGTGCCTTGCGGAGGAAGTACTCCATGATCGTCTGCTGCGAGACGGCGATCTGCTTGCCCTTCAGGTCCTTCACGGTCTTGATGGGCGAGTCCTCGGGCACGAGGATCTGGAGCAGCGGCTTGGCATCGGTGGCCTGGCGGGCCACGGCGACGACCTTCACGTCGACGCCACCGGCGGCGGCGAAGATCGGCGGCGTGTCGCCCATGAAGCAGAAGTCGACGGCGTCGGCGTTCATGGCCTCGATGGCGGGCGGCCCGCTCGGGAACTGGCTCCACTCGACCTTGTAGGGCGTGTCGTCCTCGCCGGCGGCGGCGAAGCCCGGCTGGGTGGTGCCGCCGAGGTCGCAGGATCGGAGCGTGACGCCGGAGAGGTCGAGGTCGGTGGGTGTGGCGGTGGCCGGCGTGGTGCCGTCGGTGGCCGCGGCGCTGTCGGCCGTGGTGTCGCTCCCGCACGCCGTCGCCACCAGGGCGAGGAGGACGAGGAGGACGGCGACGGGGCGCGCGCGGTGGACGTGGTGGTGCAACGGAGCTCCTGTGTCTGGGTTGGGGGGTGGTCAGGCCCGGGCGCCCTCGGCGAGCTCGTCGACGCCGAGCTCGGCCAACAGGGCCGAGCGGAGGCGGGCGAACTCGTCGTCGGAGCGCAGCCGGGGGTTGGGGACCTCGACCTGGCGGTCGAAGGTGAAGCGGCCGTCCCGCAGGACGAGCACCCGGTCGGCGAGGAGGATGGCCTCGTCGACGTCGTGGGTGACGAGCAAGACGGCCGGGCGGTGGCGGGCGCACAGCTCCTGGAGGAGGGCGTGCATCTTGATGCGGGTCAGGGCGTCCAGGGCGCCGAACGGCTCGTCGAGGAGGAGCAGCTCGGGGTCGCGGAACAGGGCCCGGGCCAGCGATGCCCGGTGGGCCTCGCCCCCGGAGAGGGTGTCGGGCCAGGCCCGTTGGTGGCCGTCGAGGCCGACCTCGTCGAGGGCGGCCCGACCCCGGTCCTTGGCGTCCCGGTCGCGCAGGCCCAGGACGACGTTGTCCAGGACCCGGCGCCACGGGAGGAGCCGGGGCTCCTGGAACACCACGGCCCGGCGGGTCGGGACGAGGAGCGACCCCTCGACCCCCTGGTCCAGTCCCGCCAGGCCGCGGAGGAAGGTGCTCTTCCCCGAGCCGCTGCGGCCGAGGAGGGCGACGAACTCGCCGGGCTGGATGTCGAGCTCGAGCCCGTCGAGGACCACGCGGTCCCCGAAGGCACGTCGGACGTTGCGTGCGATCACCGAGGTCATGAGCCTTCGAACCCCCGTCGCCAGGTGAGGAAGCGGGCCTCGAGGCCACGCACGATCAGGTCGGAGGTGATGCCGAGGAAGCCGTAGATGAACAGGCCGACCACGATCACGTCGGTGCGGAACGCCATGCGGGCCTGCATCATCAGGTAGCCGACACCGCTGGTGGCGTTGATCTGCTCGCTGATCACGAGCACGAGCCAGGCGATGGCCAGAGCGAAGCGGAGGCCGACGAGGAAGCCGGCGAGGGCGCCCGGGAAGACCACGTCGCGCACCAGGCCCCACCGGCTCACGCCGAACACCTGGGCGGTCTCGACCAGCTTCGAGTCCACACCCCGGATGGCCCCGTAGGTGTTCAGGTAGATCGGGAACGTCACGGCCAGGGCGACCATGGCCACCTTGGGCTCCTCGTTGATCCCGAGCCAGATGATCAGCAGCGGGGTGAGCGCGAGCACCGGGATGCCGCGGAGGAACTGCATCGTCGAGTCGAGCAGGTCCTCCCCCAGCCGGGAGGTGCCGGCCAGCACGGCGAGGACGAGCCCGGCGCTCACGCCGAAGGCCAGGCCCCAGAGCACCCGCTGGAGCGAGACCCAGAGGTGGGTCTGGAGCTCACCGGTCGCCAGGAGGTGGCGGGCCGCCGTCCACGCCTCTGCCGGCGACGCCAGCGTCCGGCTGTCGAGCACGCCGGTCGAGGAGGCCACCTGCCAGAGGGCGATGAGCAGGACAGGTCCGGCGAGGCGGCGGGCCCAACGAGGGACCCGCCGCCGGCGCCGGGGGGCAGCACCGGCGGCCACGTCGACGAGGGGGGCGTCGGTGACCGCGGCGGTGCGGCCCGGGGGGAACGTGATGGGGGGATCGAGCACGGTCATGGAGCAACTCCACAAAGTTGATCGGGGAGATCAGCTTTGCGCGCGCCACGTCCGGCGTCAACGCCTAATCCCGACTTTCTTGGTCAGCTTTTGTTCCGGCGCCGGCCGTCGAGGAGGATCGAGGCGAACAGCACGATGGCTCCCCCCGCCGCCAGCAGGAAGCACACGATGGCCAGCGCGGGGTAGCCGAAGAGCTGCGACGACGTCTCGACCCGGGTGAGCATGGCGGCGCCGACCACGAGGGCAGCCAGCAGCAAGCCGCTGGTGATCCGGTTGGCCATGTGGTGGAGCCCCTTCAGCAGCTCCTTCTCGTCGATGGCGTCGACGTTGAGCCGGAACTCGCCGTTGCTCACCGCGTCGAGCACCCGGTTCACCCGACCGGGCAGCTCCTCGACGAACTCCCGCGCCTCGAGGGCGGCGCTGATCAGGCGCTCCTTGTTCGGCTTCATGCGGTCGCGGAGCACGGCATCGGCGTGGTCGCGCACGCAGGCGCTGGGGTCGAAGGTCGGGTCGAGGATGCGGGCGATCTGGTCGAGGTTGAGCAGCGCCTTGCCCAGCATGGCCAGCTCGGGCGGCAGGCGGAGGCCCGTCTCCATGGCCAGCCGGTTGAGCTCCATGACCAGCGTGCCGCTGTCGACCTGGGCCATCCCCAAGCCGTGCGACCGGTCGACGAGGTTCGCCGCGCCCCGCACGAACGCCGCCTCGTCGAAGTCCGACAGCGGCGTGCCCATGCCGATGGCCACCTTCGCCGCGTCCTCACCGTGGCCACCGCTGACGGCCACGAGGAGCTGGATCAGCGCGTCCTGGAACCGCGAGGGCACCCGGGCGACCATGCCGAGGTCGAGGAGCACCAGGCGGTGGTCGTCGGTGAGCAGCACGTTGCCGGGGTGCGGGTCGGCGTGGAAGAAGCCCTCGACGAGGATCTGGTCGAGGTAGGCGCGGAAGAGCTGGCCGGCCAGCGCCGCACCGTCGACGTCGGTGCGACCGACCGGGGTGAGCTCGGTGACCTTCCGGCCGGGCACGTAGTCCATGGTGAGCACCCGCCGGGTGGTGGCCTCCTCCACCGGCAGGGGCACCACGATCTGGTCGTAGGGCGCCACGATCTCGGCCAGCCGCTGGAGGTTGGCCGCCTCCCGCCGGTAGTCGAGCTCGTCGGTGAGGGTGCGGGCGAACTGCTCGAGCAGCTCGGCGAACCCGACCCGGCGCCCGACGTCGGTGTGCCGGTCGAGCAGCTCGGCCAGCTCGCCGAGCGCAGCCATGTCGTCGGCGACCTGCTCGGGCAGACCGGGACGCTGGACCTTGACCACGACCTCGTGGCCGTTGGCCAGCCGGGCCCGGTGCACCTGACCGATCGACGCCGACGCCAGGGGCGCTTCGTCGAACCACTCGAACACCTCGGCGTGCGTCATGCCGAGGTCCTCGACGAAGACGCGGTCGACGTCGGCCAGCGGCATCGGGGCCAAGTCGTCCTGGAGCCGGCTCAACGCCTTGGTGTAGGCCGGGGGCAGCACATCGGTCCGGGTCGAGAGGAGCTGCCCCAGCTTGATGAACGTGGGCCCGAGCGCCTCGAGGTCGTCGGCCAGCTCCTCGGCCTCGGGCGGAGGCGCCCCGTCGTCGACGGCGGGCGCCAGCCCGTCGAACTGCACCTGGTCGGCCAGGTCGGAGCGGCCGTACTTGACGAGCAGCCGCCCGAGCTCGGCGTAGCGCCGGAGGTGGCGCAACCGGAGGGCGGTCACCATGCGGTGACTGTCCCCCGCCGATCAGAGGGTCAGTCGTCCCGTGGATCGACGGTGCGGGCCCCGCAGGCGATGGCGCAGTCGATCACCCGGTCGCTCACGCCGCGGCAGTGGCACAGCAGCACGTCAGTCACCCTCCCCGCAGACGAAGGCGGGCACGCCCTGCTCGGCCAGCGCCAGGGCGGCCGAGAGCGGGATGCTCCGCACGTGGGGGTGCCGGGTGGTGCCGGCCAGGCGGGCGATGGGGGCGGGCGCATCGATGTGCAGCCGGACCCACTGGAGCCGCCACAGGCCGGCGGCGGCCGCGGCGCCTGCGGCTCGATCGGGGGAGATCGGCAGCACGAGGTCGCGGACGCCGTCCGGGCCGTCGACGGTGAGGATCGTGTGACCGTGGGCGGACGTGACGCGTTGGATGCGCCCCAGCCCGGTGCTCGTGTTCGACACGTCCGGCGTCTTCGCCCCTGTCAGCACCTCGTTAGGTTTCCTTAACGAGCGGCGCCTGTCAAGCGGTCAGAACCGCTCCTCGGCGATGGCGAAGAGGTCGGCGGCGCCGGCCGTCACCGCCGGCACCAGGCCGCGGGCGGCGGGCAGGAGCTGGGTGGCGTAGAAGCGGGCCGTCGTGACCTTGTCGGCGAGGAAGCCGGGGTCGCCGTCGCCGCTGGCCAGCAGCTCGCACGCGGCCACCGCCGAGCGGGCGAGGAGCCAACCGCCGGTGACGATGCCGAACAGCCGCAGGTACGGCGTGGCGCCGGCGAGGGCGTCGACCGGCTGCTCGAGGCCGTTGGCGAGGAGCCAGTCGGTGGCCTCCTTCAGGGCGGCCACGGCGTCGGCCAGCGGGGCGCGGAGGGCCGACAGCTCGGGCCCGGCGAGCTCGGCGTCGATCCCGGCCATCTCGCCCAGCAGGTCGGCGACGGCACCGCCGAGCCGGATCGGCAGCTTGCGCCCGACGAGGTCCATGGCCTGGATGCCGTTGGTGCCCTCGTAGATCGGGGTGATGCGGGCGTCGCGGAAGTGCTGGGCCACGCCCGTCTCCTCCACGTAGCCCATGCCGCCGTGGACCTGGATGGCGAGCGAGGTGACCTCGACGCCCATGTCGGTGCTCCACCCCTTGGTGACCGGGGTCAGCACGTCGGCCCGCTCCTGGGCCCGCTCGCGGACCTCGGCGTCGGGGTGGTGGCGGGCGAGGTCGATGGCCTCGGCGTTGCAGTAGGCCAGCGCCCGCATGGCCTCGACCGTGGCCCGCATGGTGAGCAGCATCCGGCGCACGTCGGGGTGCTCGACGATCGGCGAGCTGGTGCCGGCCGGCGCGCCCGGCGCCCGTCCCTGGCGGCGCTCCTTCGAGAAGGCGACGGCCTGCTGGTACGACCGCTCCCCGAGGGCGAGGCCCTCGAGCCCGACCGAGAGGCGGGCGTTGTTCATCATCGTGAACATGTAGCGCATGCCCGCGTGCTCGTCGCCGATCAGGAAGCCGGTGGCCTCGTCGTAGTCGAGCACGCAGGTGGGGCTGGCCCTGATCCCCATCTTGTGCTCGATGGAGACGCACGTGACGCCGTTGCGGCTGCCGTCGCCGAGCACCTTCGGCACGATGAAGCAGGAGATGCCCTTGGTGCCGGGCGGCGCGTCGGGCGTGCGGGCGAGGACGAGGTGCACGATGTTGTCGGTCAGGTCGTGCTCGCCGAAGCTGATGAAGATCTTGGTGCCCGTGATGCGGTAGGTGCCGTCGCCGTTGGGCACCGCCTTGGTGCGCAGCGCCCCCACGTCGGAGCCGGCGTCGGGCTCGGTGAGGTTCATCGTCCCCGTCCACTCCCCCGTGATCATCTTCGGGAGGTAGGCCGCCTTCATGTCGTCCGACGCGTGGTGCGAGAGCATGTCGATGGCGCCCTGGGTGAGCAGCGGGGCCATCGAGAACGCCATGTTGGCGGACGTCAGCAGCTCCTGGAGGGCCACGGCCACGAGCCAGGGGAAGCCGCCGCCGCCGTACTCCGGATCGAACGGCACCGCGCCCCAGCCGGCGTCGACGTAGGCGGCGTAGGCCTCCTTGAACCCGTCGGGCGTCACGACCGAACCGTCGGGCTGGCGCTGCGAGCCCTGCTCGTCGCCCACCTGGTTGGTCGGGGCCACGACCTGGGCCATGAACTTGCCGGCCTCCTCGAGCAACCCGATCGAGGTGTCGGCATCGGCGTGGCGGTAGGGCTCGAGGTGGGACAGGGCGTCGAGGTCGACGACGTGGCGGAGGACGAAGGCGATGTCGTCCAGCGGCGGCGTGTAGTCGGGCATGGGCTGATGTTACCGACCGGTAACCGGAGACGGCAGGTCCATGACGCCGGCCCTACCCCAAAACGGCGGACGGGGCCCCGCAGGGCCCCGTCCGGGAAGTGATCTGGTGCCGAGCTAGCTCGGCAGGAGCTCGCGGGCGCCGATGTCGACCGACGGGTGCCGGAGCTTCGACATGGCCCGGGCCTCGATCTGGCGGATGCGCTCGCGGGTGAGCTTGAACGACTCGCCCACCTCTTCGAGGGTGCGGGGCTCGCCCCGGTCGAGGCCGAAGCGCAGGCGCAGGATCTCCCGCTCGCGGTCGTCGAGCGGCTTGAGGAGGCGGTTGATCTCCTCGGGCAGCAGGGCCTCGGCGGCGGCGTCGAACGGCGCCACGGCCGACGGGTCGGCGACCACGTCGCCCAGCTCGGCGTCGCCGTCCTCGCGGAGCGGGTCCGAGAGGCTCAGCGTGTCGGCGGCGTAGCGCACGATCTCGCTGACCTTCTCGATCGGCATGTCGAGCTCGGTGGCCAGCTCGGCCATCGTGGCCGGGCGCCCGAACTTCACCTCGAGGGTGGCACGGGCCTTGCGCAGGCGGGTGAGCTGGTCGCCGGCGTGCACGGGGAGGCGGATGGTCCGACCCGTGTTGGCGATGCCGCGGGTGATGGCCTGGCGGATCCACCACGTGGCGTAGGTCGAGAACTTGAAGCCCTTGCGCCAGTCGAACTTCTCGACGGCGTGGATCAGGCCGAGGTTGCCCTCCTGCACCAGGTCGAGGAGCGGGAGCTCCGACGCCTGGTACTTCTTGGCGATGGAGACGACCAGGCGCAGGTTGGCCTGGATGAAGGTCTGGGTGGCCTCCTCGCCGTCGCGCACCTTGTTGCGCAGCTCGCGCTTGCGGGCGACGGTGAGCTTGGTGCCCTTCGCCTCCGCTTCGACGATCTCGAGGCGCGCGGCGTTGCCGTCCTCGATCTGCTGGGCGAGACGCGCCTCGTCAGCCTTCGTCAGGAGCGGGTGCTTCCCGATGTCGCTGAGGTAGAGCCGGACGAGGTCCTCTTCAGCCCGCTCGGGCCGTTGCTTGGGCAACTTGGTTCCGTTCCTTCGCGCGGTTTCCGACCGTCGCACCCGGATCCCGGGCACAAAGTGAAGATCAGTGTACGACGGATCACCTCGATTCCGCACCCCCCGAACCGGAATGCGCCGTTTGGGCGGTTGCCGTGACCGTCATGTCGCCCGGCTGTCATACCCCTTCCGTACGGTGAGGACCGTCCCTCGGGCCCACCGGCGGAACCCGTACGATCAAGTGGCTCAGGAGCCGGAGGAGGTCGCAGGCGTTGGAGGAGAAGCGTCGGCCGACCTCGACCTCGAACTTCGGCGTCGGTCGCCGGGAGAGCCACGACGCCTCCGGCTTCTACGACCGGTTCGTGCCCCCGATCGTCTCGGCCGACGACGAGCTCGGCGTGCTGCCCGAGCTCGCCGAGCCGTGGATCCACGGTGACTCGACCGACATGCGTCTGCCGACGGGTGAGCAGGTCCCGGACAACTCCGTCGCCCTCGTCGTCACCTCCCCCCCCTACTTCGCCGGCAAGCAGTACGAGGAGGAGCTCGACCGCGACGGCGTGCCGAGCTCGTACGCCGAGTACCTCGAGATGCTCGCCGCGGTGTTCGCCGAGTGCTGGCGCGTCCTCGAGCCCGGCGGCCGCATCGCGGTCAACGTGGCCAACCTCGGCCGGAAGCCCTACCGCTCGCTCGCCGCCGACGTCATCGAGGTCATCCAATCGCTCGGCTTCCTGCTCCGCGGCGAGGTCATCTGGCAGAAGGCCGAGGGCGCCGGCGGCAACTGCGCCTGGGGCTCGTTCAAGAGCGCGACGAACCCGGTGCTGCGCGACATCACCGAGCGGGTGATCATCGCCAGCAAGGGCCGCTTCGACCGGGCGCTGTCCGTGCAGCAGCGCAAGGCCGAGGGCCTGCCGTTCGAGAGCACGATCAACAACGACGAGTTCCTCGAGGCCACGCTCGACGTCTGGAAGATGCCGGCCGAGAGCGCCAAGCGGGTGAACCACCCGGCGCCCTTCCCGGTGGCGCTGCCCGAGCGGCTCATCCGCCTCTACACGTTCCGCGACGACGTCGTCCTCGACCCGTTCATGGGTTCGGGCACCACGCTCGTGGCCGCCGCCAAGCTGGGCCGGCGCTTCCTCGGCTTCGACCTCGACCCCGCCTACGTGGAGATCGCCCGCCAGCGGGTGAGCGACGAGCTCCAGCTCCGCGCCCTGCCCGATGACGAGCCGAGGCCCCAGCCGCTGACGCCGGACGACCTCCGGTTCCTGCTCGCCCGCGACCCCGCCGAGGACTTCCAGGCCCGCGCCTCCAAGGAGGGCAAGGCGGCGCAGGCCATCGCCGAGCTCGTCCTCGAGCGGGCCGGCTTCACGATCGTCGAGCGGAACCGACGGATCCGCACGCTCGGGCTGATCGTCAACTTCATCGCCAAGGACGCCAGCGACGACGAGACGGAGTGGTGCTTCGACGTCAGCGGGGCGTTCACCACGACGCGCGGCGGCCTGCTGCGGACCGACACGGTGTGGAAGTCCCTCGGGCGAGCCAGCGTCCTGGCGCGGAACCAGCAGGGCCCGCTCGTCCTGCTCACCTCCGACCTGCCGAAGCCCAAGAGCGAAGGCGAGCAGGCGTTGCACGCCGCCGGCCCGACCGCGTTCTTCGACGCCATCGAGATGCTGTCGACCGATGGCCAGGAGCGGCTGGCGAAGTACGCGAGGACCGGCCACAAGCAGGGGCCCATCCCCGGCTTCTGGACGGCGGAGGAGCTCGAGCAGGCCGAACGCCAGACCGACGCCGACTGAGCCCGTGGCCGAACTGAGGACCGAGGTCACCGAGCTCGGCACCGCGCTCGGCCTCTTCGGGTTCGACTCGCCGGAGCGGGCGCTCTCGGCCCGCCCGTCCCAGCTCCTCCACGTCGAACCCGAGCACTGGAAGCGCCTCGAGGTGGCGATGGAGACCCTCGAGCTGCGGCAGGCGTTCCACGCCGCCTGGCTCAACGGGCGTTCGCTGCTGGATGCCACCGACGGCCTGCGCGGGCGACCGCCGCGGCGGGTGGAGTGGAAGGGGCCGCACAAGCCCCCGGGCTACGAGCGGCTGCCGGCCGACCTCCGGGTCGACCACGTGTTCCTCGTGTCGTGCAAGTACGTCTCGAAGGTGCTCTGGAACCTGGCACCGACGTTCCTCTTCGACCGTTGCCTCGAAGGCCGCAGCGACGAGCCGCGGGCCGACTGGTTCGAGGTCGTCGCACCGCAGGCGTACGACGACCTCTACGCCGACGTCCGGGCCGTCGTCCCCGGCCTGCCGGTCGCCCTGCGGGATCTCGTGCCCGCCGATCGCGAGGTCATCAAGGAGGCGTGCGCGCGGAAGTGGCCCGAGCCGCTCGAGGACCCGGCCCGGCGCTTCGCCACGGCCGTGGCGACCGCCACCGCGGCGCGCTGGCACCAGCAGCTCACCAGCCATGCCGCCCGCGAGCGGATGCTCTGGCAGCTGCTCCGCCTGAACGCGGCGCCCTACTTCATCCTCGGCTCCGGCCCGCAGGGCGCGCTCCGGCTCCGGGTCGGGACGCCATGGGACTGGCGCCAGCACTTCTCCCTCCGGGCCTTCGAGCTGGAGGTCGCCGACTCGCTCCAACCCCAGGTCAACTGGACTGCGGTCGTCGACGATCTGGAGCAGCGGACCGACATCGTCGTCCGCGGCCACGTCGAGATCCGCTGGAGCCACGGGCGGTTCTGCGGCTTCCCCGAGGCCAAGGTCTACCTCGACAGCCCCCACCGGGACGTCCCCGGCTACTTCGAGCTCACCTGACCGATGTCACTAGCGTCTCGGCCGTGATCGTCGATTGCGCCCTCTACGTCGATGGCCAGCGGGTCGAGGGCACGCGCGACTTCCACACGTCGGTGGCCGAGGCCCGGGGCCGGCCGGGCGCCTTCGTGTGGGTCGGGCTCCACGAGCCGTCGATGGAGGAGTTCCACGACCTGGCCCACGAGTTCAACCTGCACCCCCTCGCCGTGGAGGACGCCGTCCACGCCCACCAGCGGCCGAAGCTCGAGGTCTACGGCGACAACGTGTTCGTCGTGCTCAAGACGGCGACCTACGTCGACCACGAGGAGGTCATCGAGCTCGGTGAGGTGATGGTGTTCGTGGGCGAGCACTTCGTGGTGTCCGTGCGCCACGGCAAGCACGGCTCGCTGAAGGCGATCCGCGACCGCCTCGAGGACGATGTCGAGCGGCTGCGGTGCGGGCCGACGGCCGTGCTCCACGCCATCGTCGACGGCGTGGTCGACCACTACGACCTCGTGACCTCCGACCTCGACGTGGACATCGACGAGATCGAGGTGCAGGTCTTCGCCGGCGACGGCCTCGACCACGCCGAGCGGATCTTCAAGCTCAAGCGCGAGGTGCTCGACTTCCGCCGTGGCGTGCAGCCCCTGATCGCCCCGCTCGCCGACCTCTCGAAGGGCCGGGTCGCCGTGCTCGACCCCACGCTCGGCGACTGGTTCCGCGACGTCGAGGACCACGCCGCCCGCACCAGCGAGCACCTCGACACGCTCGACAACCTCCTCGACGGCGTGCTCTCGGCCAACCTGGCCCAGGTCGGCGTGCGCCAGAACGAGGACATGCGGAAGATCTCGGCGTGGGCCGCCATCGCCGCCCTGCCCACGGCGATCGCCGGCATCTACGGCATGAACTTCCAGCACATGCCCGAGCTCGAGACGCGCTACGGCTACTACGTGATCCTCGTGGTCATGGGGCTCGCCTGCTGGTGGCTCTACGGCAACTTCAAGCGGCGGGGCTGGCTGTAGCTCGGGTCACCGGTAGCGGCAGGCCCGCACGAGCAGCGGGAGCGGGTCGACCGCGGTGCGGCCACCGGGCATCCGCTCGAAGTGCAGGTGCGGCGTCGTGCCCTGCGCGTTGCCAGTCTCGCCCACCCGGCCGATGGCCTGGCCGATGATCACATGGCCGTTCTGGGCGATGTACGAGTCGAGGTGGGCCCCGTAGTACACGGAGCCGTCGTCGCCCTCCAGGTAGTAGGCGTTGCCGCCCATCGGGTTCGGGTGGCGCTTGAGGTAGCCGGGCACGTTGGCCACGACCGTGGTGCCCCGCGGCGCGGCGATGTCGACGCCCTCGTGCTTGCGCTCGCCCCGGCCGTCGCCGAAGCCCGACACGAACCGGACCACCGCCGGCACCGGGCACACCCAGGTGGCCCCACCGTCGAGTCGGAGCGCCGCACCCTCGCTGACGAGGTTCACGTTCCGGATGCCGTTGAGCTGGGCCAGGCGGGCCACCGTCGTGTGGTAGCGGGCGGCGATGGCGCCGAGCGTCTCGCCCCGGCCCACCCGGTGGACGGTGACCGTGGCCGGGGCGGCCGGCGCCGCCGAGGGGATCGTCAGGACCTGCCCCTCGCGCAGGTGGTCGGGGTCGGCGATGCCGTTGGCCCGGGCCAGGGTCCCGACCGAGAGGCCGGCCTTCTGGGCGATGGCACCGAGGGTGTCACCTCGCCGGACCCGGTAGGTCCCGGCCGAGGCGAGGAGGGCGAAGAGCAGCAGGACGAGCAACGTGGCGTAGGCGCGTCGGGTGCGCACAGGGTCCACCTTTCCGCCACCCGCCGATGGAGACGGTACGAACCGGACACGCGTAGGGACAAGGTCACGGGCTGCGCCCGACGGCGCTAGCCGGTCTCGACGACCCGGAAGGCCTCGGCCGAGGCGCCGTCGCCGAAGCCGGCGGCCTTGCCGTTGGCGGCGACCCACTCCCGCACCCGGGCGATGGTGGCCTCGGGGTCGGTGTGCTGGCTCTCGTGCGCAAGGAGGGCGGCGAACTTGCGGTCGACCGCGCCGGTCACGTCGACGTAGCGGTTGGGCTCGGCCGTGGCCATGATCCAGAGCTCGCTCACGCTCCAGGCCTCGAAGCCCTGCTCGGCCAGCTCGACGTGGGCGAAGGGGTTGCGGGCGTCGGGGTAGACGGCGCACACCGTGGCCTCCCCGGCGGCGAGGTGGTCGGGGTGGCTGGCGAAGAGCCGGTCCCACATCCGCTCGGGCGACTGGGTGACGACGCGCTGGGGCCGCACCCGCCGGATGGCGCGGCTGATGTCGCGCCGGAGGTCCATCGACACCACGAGCGCGCCATCGGGGTAGCCGAGGAACTCGAGGTCGGTGACGCCCACGGCGGCGGCCGCCGCGGTCTGCTCGGCCCGCCGGATGCGGGGGATCTCGCTCCGGGGCACGGCGGGGTCGAACCCTCCGGCATCGCCGTCGGTGACGATGCAGTAGCTCACCTCGACCCCGGCATCGGTCCACGTGGCCACCGTCCCGGCGGCGCCGAAGTCGACGTCGTCCGGGTGGGCGGTCACGACCAGGACCCGTTCGACCTCGTCCTCGCGCAGCATGCGGCGACGCTACCGTCGAGGCGGCATGGATCCGACCGAGCCACGCGACCCGTCGGGGCGCTCCCCCGGCTGGGCCGGCCTCGGCGCCATCCTCGTGCTGGGCGCCGTCAACAAGGCGGTCAGGCGGGTCACCGCCGACGATGACGGTGACCGTGACGGTGGTGACGAGCACGCCCCGCCGCCCCCGCCCGCTCCGGCCCGGCACCGCCTCCGATGGGTCGGGCTCGGGCTCGCCGTCGCCCTGGTCGTCGCCGGGCTCGCCGTGGTGGTGGCCCGCTCCGGCGATGACGGCTCGCCCTCGCACTGGGACCCGCGCGTCGCCACCTTCGCCCGCTTCGTCGAGCACGAGCGCGGCCTGCGCTTCGAGCACCCGGTCCGCACCGACTTCCTGGCCGACGACGCCTTCCGCCGGCGGGTCACGGGTGACGACGAGCCCACCGCCGAGGACCAGGCGACGCTGCACCACTACGAGGGCCTGTTCCGCGCCCTCGGCCTGGTCGAGGGGAAGGTCGACCTCGGGGAGGCGACCAAGCAGCTCGCGGGCGAGGGCATCATCGGCCTCTACGTGCCGAGCGAGGACCGGATCTACGTCCGGGGTGACCGCATCACGCCCGGCATGCGCCCGACGATCGTCCACGAGCTGACCCACGCCCTCCAGGCCCAGCACTTCGACCTCGAGCGGGAGACGACGACCAGCGGCGAGGACACCGCCTTCACCTCGCTGGTCGAGGCCGACGCCATGCGGATCGAGGACGCCTACGTGGCCTCGCTCCCCGACGCCGAGCGCACGGCGGTCGAGGCCGACGAGCAGCGCCAGACCGAGCAGGCCGACTTCGACGGCGTGCCCCAGATCCTCACCGAGCTGTTCGCCCTGCCCTACGTCTTCGGACCGACGTTCGTCGACGCCCTGGTCGCCGACGGCGGCAACGACGCGGTCGACCGCGCCTTCCGCCATCCGCCCACGACCGAGGAGCACATCGTCGACCCCCGCTCCTACCTCGACGGCGACCACCCCTCGAAGGTGGCGGCGCCGAAGCTCAGGAGCGGCGAGAAGGCGGCCGGCGACGCCGACGACTTCGGGATGTTGTCGCTCCTGCTGGTGCTGGGCGAGCGCCTCTCGTTCCCCGACGCCTGGCAGGCCGTCGACGGGTGGAAGGGCGACGCCAGCCGCGACTACCGGCGAGGCGGTCGCGACTGCATCCGGGTCCGGACCCAGGTCGACACGCCGGAGGACGCGACCCAGCTCCTCGGTGCGCTCCGGGTGTGGGCGACCGATCGGACCGACGCCGACACCAGCAGCGCCGGTGACGTCGTGACGTTCTCGTCGTGCGACCCGGGCACGACGACCGCGACCAACGACCCGAGCCGACCGCGCACGTTCGAGGTGCTCCAGCTCCGGGTCGAGGTGCTCGCCTCGCTCGAGGAGAACGGCCTCGGCCACGCCCAGGCGGAGTGCGTGGTCGACGACGTGCTGCGCGACCACCCGGCCCGCCAGCTCCTCGACGTGGGAGCGATCAGCGACCCGAAGGACGAGCGGATCGTCCAGATCCAGCGCGACGTGGCCGAGTCGGAGCAGGCGTGCCGGACGACCGCATAGCGGATCTCTACGGCCTGCCGGCCGGTGAGTTCACCGCGGCACGGGACGCGCTGGCCAAGGCGCTCCGCGCCGAGGGCGACAAGGCCGCGGCCGCCGAGGTGAAGGCGCTGCGCCGCCCGACCGTGGCGGCGTGGGCCGTGAACCAGGTCGCCCGCGACCGCCCGGAGCTGGTCGATGCCCTGGCCGAGGCCGGCACCCGGCTGGTGGCGGCGCAGGAGCACCTCCTCGCCGGCGGCGGGCGCGACGACCTGCGGGCGGCGACCACGGCCCGGCGCGACGCGGTCAACGCCGCCACCCGCGCTGCCGTCGAGCTGGCCGGCCCGGCCCAGCGCGACGCGGTGCACGCCACCTTCGACGCCGCCGCCACCGACGAGGAGGCCGCCGTCGTGGTGCGGTCCGGCCGGCTGGCCAAGGAGCTGGAGCCGCCGTCGAGCTTCGCCCTCCTGGGCGACGGCGTGTTCGCCACCCCGGAGCCGGAGCCGGAGCCCGAACCCGACGTCGAACCCGAACCGGAGCCGGACCCGGAGCCGGAGGTCGACCCCGCCCTCGTGGCCGAGGCCGAGACCCGGCTCGAGGCGGCCCGAGCCGAGGTCGAGGCGGCCACGGCCGAGCGGGCCGAGGCTGCCGAGCGCCTGGCCACGGCCGGTGAACGGCTCGAGGCGGCAGAACGAGCGGTGGCGGAAGCCGAGGAGCGCCTCGGTGAGCTGAACGACCAGCGCGAGCACTGAACGACCAGCGCGAGCACTGAACGACCAGCGCGAGCACTGAACGAAAGGTGAACGACCGCTCCCCGGCGAACGGTGGGGCATGCGTCGTCCGCTCGCCCTCCTCGCCGGTGCTGCGGCGCTCACCACCCTCGTCCCGCTGACGGCCCGGGCCGACACGCCGAGCCTGCTCCCGACGGCGCGGGCCGCCCAGCCCGTCGTGCTCACCGGCGCCCAGGTCCCCGACTGGTCGCGGCTGCCCGCCACCGGCACGCCGATGCCCTATCCCTCGGGGGCGACCGACGGCGTGCGCGACGCCCACAACGGCACGCTCGTCGTCCCGCCCGACGCCCGGACCGGCGCGCCCGTCGACCGGATCACGGCGTGGCGATGGGACGGCACCCGCTACGTGGCCGTGCCGGTGCAGGTCGACCAGCGGTTCCCGTACTTCTTGGCCAACGGCCGCTCGTCGTTCAGCACCTACTCCGGCACCGACACCGAGCTCACCTACCAGTGGGACACCGAGGCCTGGAAGATGACGGCCGGGATCTGCACCAAGGCCTACCCCGCCGGCCAGGGCCCGACGGCCGACCCGGTGCCCACCCTCGACGACGACGACGAGATCGCCTTCATGGCGTCCGACGCCGGCGGCCAGGCCCCGGCCGGTGCGGCCAAGCCGAAGGGCGCGACCGACCGCCAGGAGGTGGCGCTGGCCGATCCGCTGCGACCCGGCGCCGTCGCCTACGTCTACCTCTTCCTCTCCCCCACCCGGCCGAAGACGGCGAGCTACGTGCGCTACCAGCGCGACGCCGATTCCGACCAGTGGATCGACAAGGGCACGTTCGCCGACAGCGACCCGGAGAAGCTCGGCACCAGCAACACGTCGTACGGCCCGAACCTGGAGGGCTCGGTGTGCGACGCCGACGGGACGGTGCGGGCGTCGACCGACCGCTTCCCCCGCGACGGCGTCACGGTGAGCACCGGCGCCTACCGGTGGCACGCCAGCGGCCGGTGGATGATCCGGTCGCTGCAGGTGGCGAACCGCGGCCGGTACGGCCTCGACCTCATCGACCGCTGGAAGGGTCGGGCGTTCCAGCAGAGCCCCGACTCGTCGGTCTCGCTCGTCGGCTTCGAGGACGAGCAGGTGAACTGGGAGGCCAACTCGGCCCTGCTCGGCGAGCGGGTCGGGCCGGTGCGGGCCATCCGCGAGGTGTGGGGCGCCGACTCCGGCACCAACGTCACCAAGACCGAGACCTTCTACCGGGACGCCGTCGCCTACCGGTACCACCTGCGGGTGCACCCGATCCCGCCCGACGGCCTGTACACGTCGTGGGACTACAACCACGGCGTCGCCACCCGGTACTTCAACGCCCTGAAGCCCGAGGGCGTCGCCATCGACGGGCAGCCGGACGACGTCGGCGGGGTCGACTCGATCGCCGGGCAGCCGGCCTACTTCGACGCCCCCGACCCGACCTTCGACCTGCCCCTGGCCATGTTGAAGTGGGAGCAGGTGTCGGGCTCCGGCCGCAACGGCTCGCTCGTCTACGTGCTCGAGCCGAAGGGCGCGACGACGTTCACCAACCCCGCCGTCGTGCCGTACTACCGCGACGACGCCTGCTTCGACGACGGCACCGGCGACGACCCGGTCGCCCGCCCGTGGCCGGGCGAGGCGTCGACCGACCCACGGGTGCAGGCCGCCTACGGCACCAAGCCGTGCGACCAGCGCCAGGGCGCGTGGGGCGCCAACGGCGTGCACTTCTTCGTGACCCACGACAGCGACAACGCCTTCGTCGGCTCGCCGACCGCGATCGACGAGGTCGACGCCCAGCAGTGGCAGTTCGCCGTGCCGACCGACGCGCCGACGGCCGTCGGCGAGCCCTACGCCAACGACGTCCGCGCCCCGCTGGTGGTGACGGTCCGCTCGTAGCTCAGCGGGGGGCCCACTCGAAGTGCATGCCGTCGGGGCGGGCCCACGTGCCGCCCCAGGCGAAGCCCCACCGCCGGAAGGCGGCGACGATGCGAGGGTCCATCGACACCCGACCGCCGAAGGTGTTGTTGGCCGTGTTCACGTCGACGGCGATGCCGAAGCTGTGGCGGGACAGGCGGCCGGCCCGCTCGTCGCGGATCAGTCGGGCGTTGTAGCAGCCGCCGTAGCGACCGAGGCGGCCGCCGAGCCCGGCCCGGGCGATCTCGGACAGCGCGCCCCGCAGGGCCGGGAGGATCACCCGGTTGCAGGTGACGTTGCCCAGCACCGGCACCCGCGCCGTGGTGATCCCCCGCAGGAACGACGCCGACAGGGCCACGGTGCCGTTGCGGCCGGGCCGGTAGGCCGTCTCGCCGAGGGCCTGCTTGAGCCGGATCGACGAAGCCACGTCGTCGGGGTCGTACACCCACGTGCGGCTGACGCTGACCTTGGCCGGCGAAGGCACGGCGGCGAGCGCCTCGTCGAGCCGGGCCCGGGGGGCGCCCCACAGCTCGACGACCGAGGGGAACCGGAAGCCGATCGACGCTGCGGCGGTGACCGAGAAGACCAGCTCGGCCGACGAGCGGGTCTCGGCCACCAGCGCGCCCACGATGAACGAGTGGATGCGCCCGTCCCAGCCCAGCACGTCGACGACGTCGCCGACCCTCGCCCCCCGGAGCCGAGCGGTCGCCGCGCCCAGGGCGACCTGACCTCGCGCCAGCGCCGCCATCGCGCCCGCGCCGAGCAGGGGTGTGGCCGCGGCGGGGTCGACGGCGATCGACGACATCGGGATGCGCCAGCCTGACGGCGCGGCCTGCACGGTGGTCGCCCCCCGCCGGACCGCCAGCAAGTCGACGTTGCCGCCGTGGAGGACCGCGGCGCGGCCGCCGGCCCGGGCCGCGGCATCGGTGGCCCAGCGCTGGGTCGCGGCCGAGAGGCCGTCGGGTTGGTACACACCGATCACGTCGCGCACCCGGCCGACGACGAGCCAGTACCCCCGGCCCGACGGCGTGGGCGCCATGCCGGTGACCGCGCCGGCCACCGGGCCGGCGTCCCCGGCGGCGACGGCACCACCCCGAGCGTCGACGTGGCCGTCGGCCCCGACCAACCAGTACCCGGCCCCGGACGGCGCCGCGGCCACCCCGGACACCGGAGCCCGACCGGCACCGTGGAAGACGGCGTCGCCGAACGTGAACACCCCGCCGTCGGCGGCGGCCAGCCAGTAGCCGGCACCCGACGGCGTCGCCGCCATCCCCACGATCGGCTGGTTCAACCGCAGCGCGCCGGTCGACCCGACGAACCGCGCATCGCCGAAGGCGAAGATCCCACCGTCCGACGCCACCAACCAGTAGCCCCCACCCGACGGCGTCCTCGCCATCCCGACGATGGGCCGGTTCAGCGCCCGGCCGGCGAGGTCGCCGAGGGGGCGGGCGTCGCCGGCCGCGACCACGACGCCGTCGCCCGAGGCGGCCCACCACCCGAGGCCGAGGGGCGTGGCGGCGATGGCGACGGCGTCCTCCGGCGCCCGCACCGGCAGGGAGAGGGCGTCACCCAGGGCGACCACGTCACCTTCCGCCGGCGGTGGGGCCGCGCTCGCCGTCGAGGGCACCAGGACCCCCGCCACGAGCGCGACGAAGACCACCATCCACCGCCATCCCGCCATGGCCGGAGCGTAGGACCGCCGGGTCGCCGAGCGCCCGTCAGCGGCGCCGCGTCACCTCGTGCGCGGCGTCACCTCGTGCCCCGCTTGACCTCGTACATGGCGAGGTCGGCCTGGTTGAGCACGTCCTCGGCGTCGCGGCCTGCGTCGCTGGCCGCCACCGTCACCCGCCCGACGCTGGCCCCCACGTTCGCCGAGACGCCGTCGAGGTCGACGGGGCGGGCGATGACCTCGACCAACCGGCCGGCGATGACCTCGGCGACGGCCGGCGGCGTGTCGCGGCACAGCACGGCGAACTCGTCGCCGCCGATGCGGGCGACCGCGTCGCTCGTGCGGGCCACGGCGACCAGGCGGCGGCCCAGCTCGACCAGCACCCGATCGCCGGCCGCGTGCCCGTGGCCGTCGTTGACCGCCTTGAACCCGTCGAGGTCGACGTAGAGGAGCGACACCGGCCCCCGCTCGGCGTCGGCCAGGGCGCGGCGCAGCTCCTCGAGGAGGGCACCCCGGTTGGGCAGGTCGGTCAGGGCGTCGTGGGTCGCCTGGTACGAGAGGGCCTGGGTCGTCTGGCGCCGTTCGGTGATGTCCTCCAGCACGCCGACCCAGCCCATGGGGAGCGCCTCGTCGTCGAAGCGGGGGACGACGCGGGCCGAGAGCCAGCGGCCGTCGTGCTGCACCTCGACGGTGTGCTCCTCCTTGTCGAGGGGCGTGGGCGGCGCCCACCCCTCGGCCCGCAGCTCCTCGAGCGTGCGGTCGAGCAGCTCGCAGGCGGCCGGGTTGGCGTACAGCAGGACGCGGTCGGCCGAGATCAGCACGACCGCCGACGGGAGGACGTCGGCCAGGGAGCGCAACAACGCCGGCGCCGAGGGTCGACCCTGGTCGGTGGCCTCGCGGGTCCGGGCCACGATGCCGCCGAGGACCGGGTCGTCGAGCCGGTTGGCCAGGTGGAACTCCATGAGCCGATAGGAACCGTCCGCGGCCCGGGCCCGGGCGTAGACGGTGATCGTCTTGCCCGGGTGACGGACGAGGTCGCCGAGGACGTCGAGCCCGAACGGCACGTCGTCGGGGTGGATGAGGTCCCGCAGGTTCCCGATCCGGTCGCCGTGGCCCAGCACGCCGGCGCGGGGGCCGATCGAGAACAGCACGTTGCCCTCGAGGTCGAGGAGGTCGTGCGACTCGGTGGCGTGGTCGAGCATCCGCTCGATGGCCTCGAGCGAGAGCGCCCGTCTCGGGTCGGCCATGACCGGCCTACTGGAGCTGGAGCTCCCGGCGTCGCAGCAGCGTGTCGAGACCGGCGGCGTCGAACACCGCCCGAGCCCGCCGGCGGTGCGTGGCCGCCGCCTCCGGGTCGCCGAGGCGGTCGAGGGCCCGGCTCAGGTGCAGGTCGCACCAGGCCACGCCGACCGGGTCGCCCTCGGACTGGCGGGTCACCCGGGCCCGCTCGAGCCGGACGACGGCCTCGTCGCTGCGGCCGGCGTCGATGAGGACGCAGCACACGAGGTCGTCGCAGCGGTCGCGGTCGCCCTCCATGTCGGCGGCGTCGAACACGGCCCGGGCCGACTCCACCCGCTCGAACGCCTCGTCCCACTTGCCCTCGTGGCGGGCGACGTCGGCCAGGAGCTGGTCGCACCGGGCGACCCACAGCAGGGCGCCGTCGGAGCGCAGGGCCCGGCGGGCCTCGGCCAGGACGCCGCGCGCCTCGGTGGGGCGGTCGTCGTCGAGCAGCAGCTCGCCGGTCTCCATCCGGGCCAGGGCGGCGCGCACCGGCTCCTCGGCATCGTCGTGGAGCTGGGCCGCGGTGGCCAGCGCCTCGAGGGCGTCCGGCACCTCGCCGGCGTCGGCCAGGAGGTCGGCGACGGCGCGCCACGACGTGGCCGACTCGCCCCAGCGGAGGTTGGCGCCGTAGCCGAGGGCGGCGGCGCGGTAGCGCTCGCAGGCCTCGGTGGGCTGGCCGTGCTCGGCCAGGATCACGCCGGCGTTGTGGTCGGAGCGGGCCACGTCGACCGCCGCGCCCAGCTCCTCGTAGAGCGTCTTGGCCGCGTCGACGACGGCGAGGGCCTCGCCGTGCCGGCCCCGCTGCACCAGCGCGCCACCGAGCTGGTCGAGCACCTCGGCTCGTTCCTCGCCCGTGCAGCGGGCGAGCTGCGCCCACAGGCTGTCGAGCTCGTTCACGTCGTCGACGCGATCGAACCCCTCAGACGAGTCAGACATGTCATCGGACATGACAAGACCTCCCCTTCTCCGCACCCCGGACGGTACGTCCTGGTGACGCCACGTTCGGGGATGGTCGCCCCCCGAACCGGTGGCGGATCGACGGACGATCCGCCACCGGTTGGCCGGGGGTCGGCAGGGATGGGGGGAGAGCTGGGGTCGGGTGTGGCGGGTGGAGCTACGCGTGCTCCTCGACGGCCGAGCCGGCGGCCCAGGCGGCGTGGAGCTTCACGTAGGTGGGACAGGTGTCGAGCAGGTCGTCGTGGCGGCCGACGCCGGCGATGCCGCCGTGGTCGACGACGACGATGCGGTCGGCCCGCTTGGCCGTGTTGAGGCGGTGGGCGATGAGGATCGCCGTCCGCCCCTCGAGCAGCACGTCGAGGGCCCGCTCGATCATGGCCTCGGTGGCCAGGTCGAGGTTCGAGGTCGCCTCGTCGAGGATGAGGACCCGGGGGTCGGCCATGAGGGCCCGGGCCAGGGCCACCAGCTGGCGCTCCCCCGACGACATGGTGATGCCCCGCTCGTGCGTCGGCGTGTCCAACCCCTGGGGCAGGCGCTCGATGAAGCCCTCGACCCCGATGGCCCGGCAGGCGCTGAGGATCTCCTCGTCGGTCGCGTCGGGACGGGCGAAGCGGATGTTGTCCCGGATCGTGCCGTGGAACAGGAAGCCCTCCTGCGGGACGATGCCGAGCTGGCGACGGAGCGAGTCGAGCGTGACGCCGCGGATGTCGTGGCCGTCGACGAGGATGCGCCCCTCCTGCGGGTCGTAGAACCGGGCCAGCAGCTTGGCGATGGTCGACTTGCCCGCACCGGTCGGGCCGACGAAGGCGATGGTCTCGCCCGGCTCGAAGTGCAGGTCGGCGTCGATGAGCACCGGCTTGTCGGGCAGGTAGCCGAAGGTGACGTGCTCGACGCGGAGGTCGCCCTCGAGGGGCGGCAGCTCGACGGCCCCGGGGTCCTCCACGACCGACGGCTCGATGGCGAACAGCTCCTGGAGCTTGATGATGCCGGCGCGGCCCTGCTGGTACTGGTTGTAGAGCTGCGAGAGCATCGTGATCGGCTGGAAGAACGAGTTCAGGTAGCCGATGAAGCCGATGAGCGTGCCGACGCCGATCTCGTGGCGCAGCACCATGCGGCCGGCGACGAGGATCAGCACGGCCTGGGTGAACGTGCCCAGGGACTCGGTGCCGGGCCCGTAGGTCGAGGCCACCTTCGCCGTGTAGTTGTTGGCGTCGTTGTACTGGCCGGCCAGCGTGCGGTGACGGGCGTAGTTGCGCTTCTGCCGGTTGTAGGCGGTGACCACCCGCATGCCGGCGAGGTTCTCCTGGAGGTCGCCCAGCAGGGTGGCCACCCGGTTGCGGGCCAGCAGGTAGCCCCGATCCGAGGCCGACCGGAACCACCACGTCAGGGCGGTGAGGATCGGCAACAGGCCGAACAGCACGATCAGGGTGAGCTTGACGCTCATCGACAACATGAAGGCGGTGGCGAAGAGCAGCGTGAGCAGCTGCACCATCAGCGAGGCGAGGCCCTCCTGGAACAGGATCTGCAGTGCCTCGACGTCGCTCGTCATGCGGGTCATGACCACCCCGGCGGCCTCACGCGTGTAGAAGTCGAGCCCCAGCCGCTGGAGGTGGGTGAACATCGCCACCCGCAGCTTGTAGAGGATCGTCTCCCCGACCCGGCCGGCCCACTTGATGCGCACGGTGCTGGCCGCGATCGCGACCACCACGCCGACGACGAAGAGGACGAAGCACGTCTTCACGACGCCGAAGTCGTGGACCCTGATGCCGTGGTCGACGGCGTAGGCGATCAGGCGGAAGCCCACCTGCTGGCCGAAGGTCTCGAGGACCACCAGCACGAAGATGCCGAAGATGGCGGCCCGAGCCGTGCCGAGCAGGGAGCGGAAGGTCAGCGGGCGCTTCCACGCCTTCTGCGACGGCTCCCACGTGACGTCGACGGGGTGCGGCGGCGGTTCGTCACGCTCGAGGACCTCGACCGACGCCATCAGCTCGGGCGGGATGCCGCCGAAGCCGGCCTCGTTGCCACGCGGCCCGAACGCGGCACCGCCGCCACCGCCACCGAACATCATCCCCACTACAGGATCCCCCTCGTGCCGTCGGCCAGCTCGGCCACCGGCAGGTCGATGCTGTCGTCGCTCGGGAGCGCGCCGTCCGGGTCGTGGTGGTGCACCTCGGCCTGGCTGAGGATCTGGAAGTACTCGGGCACCGTGCGCATGAGCTCCTCGTGGGTGCCGTCGGCGAGGACGCGGCCGCCGTCGAGCAGCACCACCCGTTCGGCCAACGCGATGGTCGAGAGCCGGTGGGCGATGATCAACGTCGTCCGGCCGGCCATCAGCGTCCGCAGGGCGTCGTGGATCTCGTGCTCCCGGTGGGCGTCGATCGACGACGTGCAGTCGTCGAGGATCAGGATGCGGGGGTTGACGAGCAGCGTGCGGGCGATGGCGATGCGCTGCCGCTGTCCACCCGAGAGCGTGGAGCCGCGCTCACCGACGATGGTCTCGTAGCCGTCGGGTAGCCGGTCGATGAAGTCCTCGGCCCCGGCCGCCTGGGCGGCGGCGAGGACCTCGGCGTCGCTGGCGTCGGGCCGCCCGAAGGCGATGTTCTCCCGCACGGTCCCGGAGAACAGGAACGACTCGTCGAGCACGAGACCGACGTTGGCCCGGAGGCTGTGCATGGTGACGCCGCGGACGTCCTGCCCGTCGATCAGGACCTCGCCGTCCGACACGTCGTAGAAGCGCGGGACCAGGCGGGCCACCGTCGACTTGCCCGACCCGGTCCGGCCGACGAGCGCGACGGTCTCGCCGGGACGCAGGTGGAGGTCGAGGTGGTGGAGGACGGGCTCGCCGTCCTCCACGTAGGAGAAGGTGACGTCGCGGAGCTCGATGTCACCGCGGCAGTCCTCGAGCGGCGTGGCATCCGGCGCGTCGTCGAGGTCGGGCTCCTCGTCGAGCACCTCGAGGATGCGCTGGGCCGAGGCCGCCGCTCGCTGGGCCTGCATGATCAGGAACCCGAGCATCATGAACGGCACCTGCATGAGCAGCAGGTACTGGCTGAAGGCGCTGAACTCGCCGAGCGTGATGCGCCCGTCGATGGCCAGGTGGCCGCCGTACAGGAGCAGCAGGGCCGGGCCGACCCGAGGGAGGTTCTGGGCGAGGGGCCCGTACTTGGCCCGCAGGTCGGCCATGCGCACCGAGGCCCACTGGAGGCGCTGGGCGGCGCGGTCGAGGGCGGTGATCTGCTGCTTCTCGGCGGCGAACGAGCGCACCACCTGGGCGCCGCCCACGTTCTCCTCGACGATCGTGGCGATGTCGGCCTGGCGAGCGGAGACGACCCACGACACGGGGAACATCCAACGGTGCATCCGCCGCGAGGCCATGAACACGAACGGCAGGCCGAGCAGCGACACGAACGTGAGGCCGACGTCGATGTGCAGCATGAACCAGAGCGCCGCCACGAACGAGATGAGGCTCACGCCCATCATCGGGCCCCAGGCCAGGAACATCTGCACCGAGCGCACGTCGGAGTTCGCCCGCGAGATGAGCTGGCCGGTCTGCACCCGGTCGTAGAACGAGAACGACAGCTTCGAGAACTGGCGGAACATCAGGACGCGGAGCGTGTACTCCATCTCGAACGCGGCCCGCTGGATCGAGTACCGGAACGTGACCCCGACGAGCAGGATGGCGACGCCCATCACCGCCAGCCGCAACCCGTAGTGGCCGAGCGAGTGCTGCGGATGGGCGCCGAGCGAGTCGTCGATGGCGTGGCGCACGACGTTCGGCACCTCGACCCGCAAGATCATCGAGACCACGGCGGCGACGAGCCCGAGGGCGATCAGCGGCAGCTGCGGCCGGATGACCGGGACCATGCGCCGCATCCAGTACTCCCCCTGGTGACCCGGGGGCAGCGGCGTCGGGTCGCGGTACGACTCGTCGATCTCGATGGACTCGAGCGACGTGCCTTGCATGGCCTGGTCGATGACGGCCGTCATGCACCCACCTTCTGGATCACGGTCACGCCGTCGCCGAGGGGCAGCACCACGCACGCCACCCGCTCGTCGGCCAGGACCTTGTCGTTGAACGCCCGGATGGCCACGACGGATGCGTCGTCGGCGGCCGGGTCGGCCACCCGCCCCTGCTGGAGCGTGTTGTCGGCCAGGAGCAGCCCGCCGTCGCGCAGGCGGGGGACGAGCTCGTCGAAGTAGCCGGCGTAGCCCGTCTTGTCGGCGTCGACGAAGGCGAGGTCGAACACGGGCTCGGCCGGCAGCGAGCGCAGCGTCTCGAGGGCCGGACCGATGCGCAGCTCGATGCGGTCGGCGACCCCGGCCTTGGCCCAGTGCTCGCGGGCCACGTCCGTCCACTCCTCGCTCACGTCGCAGCACAGCAGGCGGCCCTCCGGCCCCATGCCCTTGGCCACGGCCAGCGCCGACGTGCCGGTGAACGTGCCGATCTCGATGGCCCGCTTCGCCCCCGTGGCCCGAGCCAGCAGCTCCATGAACACCGACTGGTCGTCGCCGATCTGCATCATCGCCATGCGGCCGGCGACGGCCTCGGTGGCGGTGCGGATCTCGGCCACGACCGGGTCGGCCGGCGACGTGTGGGCGGCGATGTAGTCGCCGATCGACTCGCTGACGAGCCACGCGCGCGTGCTCATGCGACGACCTCCATCTCGGGGACGACCTCGACCGTGGCGCCGTGCTCGACTGATGCCGTCGAGCCGCGCAGCGGCACCTCGCGGATCGACCAGGTGACGAGGAAGGCCAGCGCCATCACCGGGGCGGCGAACACGAACACGTGCGACACCGACTCGGCGATGGCGTCGATGACGGTGGCCTGCTGGGCCGCCGGCAGGCGACGGATGAGGTCGATGCTGAGCGACGAGTCGAGCGGCACCGAGCCCATGCGGCGGGCCAGGCTGCTGGTGAACACGGCGCCGAAGGTGGCGATCCCGATCGAGCCGCCGATCTCCCGGAAGAACGTGACCGCCCCGGTCGCGACGCCGAGCTGACTCACCGGCACCGCGTTCTGGGTGGTCAGGATCATCATCTGCATGACCAGCCCGATGCCCATGCCGAGCACGAACATGTAGGCGCTCACCGCGTTGCGGGCGGTGTCGGCATCGATGGTGGCCAACAGGGCCAGGCCGACGAACGCCAGCGCCGTGCCCAGCACCGGGAAGACCTTGTACCGGCCCGTGCGCGTCACCAGCCGACCGGAGACGATCGAGCTGACGAGGACGCCGCCCATCATCGGGAAGAGCTGGAGGCCGGAGCGGGTGGCCGACGAGCCGGTCACCGTCTGGAGGTAGAGGGGCAGGAACCCGAGGCTCCCGAACATGGCCAGGCCGACGATGAACGACACCGACGTCGACACCCGGAAGGCCGCCACCCGGAACAGGCGCACCGGGATGATCGGCTCGGCGGCCCGCAGCTCGACGAGCACGAAGGCGGTGAGCACGACGACATCCGTCGCGATGAGGCCGAGGATCAGCGGCGACCCCCAGCCGTGCTCGACCCCGCCCCAGGTGGTGATGAGCACGAGCAGGCTGACCCCGAGGGTGAGCAGGGCCGTGCCGGCCACGTCGAAGATCGGGCGCTCGTGGCGCTCGCCGGTCGGCACCACGAACGTGATCACGGCCAGGGCGACGAGGCCGACGGGCAGGTTCACGTAGAAGACCCAGCGCCACGAGAGGTTGTCGGTGATGAAGCCCCCGATGAGCGGGCCGGCCACGCTCGACAGGCCGAAGGCGGCGCCGAAGTAGCCCTGGTAGCGGCCTCGCTCGCGAGGCGGCACGGTCTCGGCGATGATCGACATGGCCAGCACCATCAGGCCGCCGCCGCCGATTCCCTGGACGGCGCGGAAGGCGATGAGCTGGCCCATCGACTGCGACAGGCCGGCGAGGATGCTGCCGCCGAGGAACACGACGATGGCGACCTGGAAGACGAGCTTCCGGCCGAAGAGGTCGCCGAGCTTGCCCGACAGCGGCATGCCGATCGTCGAGGCGAGCAGGTAGGCCGAGATCACCCACGACAGGTGCTCGAGCCCGCCGAGGTCGCCGGTGATGCGGGGCAGCGCGGTCGAGACGATCGTCTGGTCGAGAGCGGCGAGCAGCATGCCGAGCATGAGCCCGCTGAAGATCACGAGGATCTGGCGATGGGTGAGCTGGGGGTTCACGGCTTCTTCTTCACCTTCGGAGGGGTGGCGAGGCCGGTGGCCAGGTGGGCGAACGCGTCGTCGAGGAGCGCGTGGAGGGAGACCGAGCGCTCGCGCTCCTCCCAGATGAAGAGCGAGACACGCATGGCGTTGACGGCGGCGGTGACGAGCAGCGCCGGGTAGAGCACGTCGGTCGGCGCCAGGCCCATGCGCTGGGCCAGGCCTTCGACCAACCCGCGCTCGAGGTCGTACAGGGCGGCCAGGTGCCGGGGCAGGAGCGACGGGTGGGCCCGCACGAGCTGCTGGCGCAGGGTGCGGTCGTCGACCCACGACCCGGCGTCCTCGAACCAGGCCCGGATGACGCCGGTGACCGCCTCGAACGGCGTCTCCTCGGCGGGACGGTCGAGCAGGCGCTGCACCATGGCGGCCCGGTTCTCGGTGTCGCGACCGATGATCGCCTCCTCCTTGGAGGAGAAGTAGTTGAAGAACGTGCGCACCGAGACGTCGGCGGCGTCGGCGATCTCCTCGATGGTGACGTGGTCGGGCCCCTTGGCCGTGGCCAGCCGGAGGGCGGCCGACGCCAGGGCGCGGCGGGTCTCGAGCTTCTTGCGCTCGCGCCGGCCGAGCTCCTCGACCTCGGTGTCGGCCATGAACTTGCATAGTACGCAACTTCGCTGACCGTGCAACGTTGCACGATGTGCCGTTCGTCACAGCAGCGCACCCGGCGCTCTGGAACACTTGTCACAGAGACGAAGGGGATGCCATGGGGATCGACCGCTACACCGTGATCTCGTCCGACTGCCACGCCGGGCTCCCGTGCGAGGAGTACCGGCCCTACCTCGACCCGGCCGTGCTCCCCCAGTTCGAGGACTACCTCGCCGAGCGCCAGGCCAACCGGCGCATGCAGCTCGAGGTCAACGCCGAGTACATCGAGAAGTGGGAGTCCGACAACGCCGAGGGGCTCCGTGGCGCGTTCGACCCGGTGCAGCGCGACAAGGAGCTCGACCACGACGGCGTCGCCGCCGAGGTGATGTTCGCCGACGCCGACGCCATCACCGGCCAGGAGTCGCCACCGTTCGGCGCCGGGCTGTCGGCCGGCACGATCGAGGATCCCGAGCTGGCGTTCGCCGGCGCCCGGGCCCACAACCGCTGGCTGGCCGAGCTGTGCAGCGCCAACCCGGTGCGGCGAGCCGGCATCGCCCTGGTGCCGATCACCCACGACGTCGAGCGGTCGGTGGCCGAGATCACCTGGTGCGCCGAGCAGCCCGGCATCCGGGGGATCATGATCCCGACGATGTGGCGGCACCACACGCCCTACAACGACTCGCACTACGACCCGGTGTGGGCGGCGTGCCAGGACACCGGCATGGTCGTGCACACCCACTCGGGCGAGGCCGACTTCGAGGCCTACAACGAGCACATCGGGATCTACGTCAACGAGGTGCCGTTCTGGACGGTGCGCCCGATGTTCCACCTGCTGCTGAGCGGCACGTTCGAGCAGTTCCCCGGGCTCAAGTTCGTGGTCACCGAGTCGGGTGCGTACTGGGCCGAGGACCTGCTCTGGAAGGCCGACGTGAACTTCGGCGGCGGCCACTCCATGAAGAAGCTGGCGGCCAAGATCCGCGGCACCCTCTCGAAGCTGCCGTCGGAGTACTTCGGCGTGAACTGCTTCATCGGCGCTTCGACGATGTCGAAGCACGAGCTGCGCCAGCGCTACGCCATCGGCATCGACGCGACCATGTGGGGCACCGACTACCCGCACCCCGAGGGCACCTGGCCCCACACGCGCGATCGCCTGAAGCAGGACTTCGCCGCCCTGCCCGTCGACGACACCGCGATGCTCCTCGGCCTCAACGCGGCCCGCTGCTACGGGATGGACCTCGAGGCCCTCGGCCAGATCGCGGCGAGGATCGGGCCGTCGCCCGACGACCTCGGGCAGGACCCGAACCGGATGAGCGATCCCGACGAGGTCCGCCGGGGCCGCTGGTGGATCGAGGAGTACGGCTGCTCGATGGGAGCTTCGTGAACGTCTCGGAGACCGACCGGTACCTCCTCATCTCGGCGGACACCCACGCCGGGGCCGAGCTTCGGGGCTACAAGCCGTACCTCGAGTCGAGGTGGCACGACGACTTCGACCAGTGGGCCGACGGCGTCGAGGCCCAGGCCGAGATGATGAAGGCGGCCTTCGCCGCCGCCGGGCAGGGGCGCGAGATGCGCAACGTCGGTGTCGACGGCGATCCGGCCGTCGACGGTGACCGCAACTGGAGCGTCGAGCGCCGCCAGCGCGAAGAGGAGTCCGATGGCGTGGTCGGCGAGGTGTGCTTCCCGAACACGCAACCGCCGTTCGCCCCGCTGGCCGTCTCGCAGCTCGAGGCACCCAAGCTGTCGAGCGACGACCACCAGCGCCGGTGGGCCGGGCTCCGGGCCCACAACCGCTGGGCCGCCGACTTCGCCTCGCAGTCGCCCGACCGGATCGCCCCCGTCACCCAGATCTTCCTCGGCGACGTCGAGGGCTCGGTCGAGGAGATCCGCTGGGGCAAGGAGCACGGGCTGCGGGGCGGGGTGCTGCTCCCCGGTGCGCCTCCCGGCTCCGGCTTCGACCCGCTGTACTCGGCGATCTACGAGCCCATCTGGTCGGTGTGCGAGGAGCTCGAGCTCACCGTCAACCACCACAGCGGCGGCGGCACGCCCGACTACGGGCCGCACTTCCCGGCATCGATGGCGATGTTCATGCTCGAGGTCACGTGGTGGGGCCACCGGGCCCTGTGGCACCTCATGTTCTCGGGCGTGTTCGAGCGCCACCCGAACCTCCAGTTCGTGAACACCGAGACCGGCACGGCCTGGATCGTCGACACCCTCGCCGAGCTCGACTCGTACTTCGACCGGATGAAGTTCGCCAAGTACGGGTCGGAGTCGATCTTCGGCTCGATCGCCACGTCACAGATGTCGCTGCGACCGAGCGAGTACTGGCAGCGCCAGTGCCACATCGGCGCCAGCTTCCTGCGGCCCATCGAGGCAGCCATGCGCCACAACGTCGGCGTCGACCGGATCGCGTGGGGCAGCGACTACCCCCACATCGAGGGCACCCACCCGTACAACCTCATGCACCTGCGCCGGACGTTCGCCGGCGTCGACCCGAAGGAGGTCGAGCAGATCACGTCGCTGACCGCGGCCCGGCTCTACCACTTCGACCTCGACGCCCTCCGCCCGCTGGCCGACCGGATCGGCCCGACCCACGCCCAGGTGTTCGAGCCCCTCGACTACGCCGAGGTGCCGGAGCAGGCCCACAAGTGCCCCGGCCTCGCCCCCCACACCCAGCGGGCGACCTGACCGATCCGGATGTGCGGTCTCATCGTCCGGTCTCCGGACGGTGAGACCGCACGTTCCTAGAGGAGGGCGGCGTCCCAGCTGGCGTGCATGCCGTGGAGGCCGGGCTCGTTGGCGCCGAAGAGGACCCGGTCCAGGGCGCCAGAGGAGAACGCCCGCTGGGCCGCCTGCTGCACCCGGCAGTCCTCCTCGATGACGACGCGCCAGAGGAGCTCCGACAGGTAGCGGTGCTTCTCGGTGACCGGGCCGCCCCACGCGTAGGTCGCGAGGCGGAGCGTGCAGGTGTCGGGTGTGGCACCCGGCTCGCACCGCTGGTGGGCGACGACCCCGGCGCCGACCACGACCATGCTCGTCGGGTACAGGTGGTGCACGAGCGTCACGCCCTCGAGGATCCGCATCGGGTCGTGCTCGTCGGCCGTCAGCGGGTGCTCGGTCACCCCGAGCAGGCCCATGCGGTGGTGGCGGCCGTAGCCGTCGTAGGCGTAGCCGACCTGGGTCATCGGCCCGACGGTGGCCTTGTGGAGGTAGGGCGCGTGGTACGCCTCCATCGCGGCGTCGGCACCGAGCTTCCAGTTCATGGCGAGCTCGACCTCGCGCACCTCGACCGCCACCAGGCGGTCGAAGCCGAGGTGGGCCAGCTCCGGGGCCATCGCACCGAGGTAGTCGTCGACGTCGGCCGCGCCGACGGGGTCGGGGTCGACCACGATCAGGCCGTGCCGCTCGTCGACCGGAAGCGGTCGCAAGGCCTCGCCCTCGATGCACCCCTCGAACGCAGTGCGATCCGGCACGCCGACGAGGGCGCCACCGAGGTCGTAGGTCCACGCGTGGTACGGGCACGTCAGCCGACGCCCCGAGCCCGCCGTCTCGCAGACCGGCGACCCGCGATGGCGACAGGCGTTCACGAAGGCCCGGACGGCGCCGTCGTCGTCGCGCACCAGGAGCACCGGGACGTCGCCCACCCGCAGCGGCAGGTGCGTCGCCGGCTCGGGCAGGTCGGCGCTGAAGCCGACGAGCTGGGCGCCGCGCCGGAACATGCGGTCGAGCTCCCGCTCGTGCCGCTCGGTCGAGACGTACCGGTCCGTGTCCACGGCCGCCGGGCCACCGACGTGCTCGATAGCATGGCGCTCGTTCAGCTCGAGCAGCCGTCCGAGCATGGCGTTCAGCCGTCCCCCATCCACGCCCGGGAGACTACGGAGGGCCGTCGACGGCGTGCCGACCAACCGTCAGAGGAGCCCCCACAGGCGGGCGATGTCGGGGACCTCGATGGTCGAGCCGTTGGCGAACATGCCAGGTGGCGAGTCGAGGATCCGGGCGAAGGCCTCACCGATCACCTCGACCGGCGCGGCGTGGCGGGCCACGAACTCGAGCTTCTCGCCGGCAGCCAGGACCCGCTCGGTGGCGACGGCGCCGGGCTGGAGGTTGAACGTTCGCAGCTCGGGGTGCTCGACCACGAGCTGCTCGGCGATGCGGTTGAGCCCGGCCTTCGACACGCCGTAGCTCAGCGCCCAGCCGCCCTCCCCGACGGGGTGGCGGGGACGGAGGTAGCCGGCGCCGCTGGTGGTGAAGGCGACCGTGCCGCTGCCCCGCTCGACCATGTGGCGCACGATCGGTTGGGCCAGGAGGAGCTGGGCCGTGACGTTGCCGAACACCCGCTTCTCGAGCTCGTCGCCCGGCGTGTCGAGGAAGCGCTTCTCCCCCGCCGGCCCGACGTAGATGGCGTTGCCCAGGTACACGTCGACGTGGCCCAGCTCGGCGATGGCCCGCTCGGCCGCCGGCACGAGCGAGTCGCGGTCGAGCAGGTCGAGCACGATCGGGATGGCCGTCGCCCCCTCGGCCTCGATGGCGGCGACGGTCGAGTCGAGGCTGCCCGTCACCGCCTTCAGCTCCGGCAGGGCCTCGGCCTCGGGACGCTTGGCTGCATCGCCCTCGTGCTGGGTCCGACCGGTCACGGCCACGGCGTAGCCCCGCGTGGCCAGGGCGATGGCGGTGGCGCGACCGATCCCCCGGGTCGCCCCGGTGATCAACGCCGTCTTCGTCACTCGCCGTCCTCCCAGAAGACGCGCCACGTCTCCCAGGTCTCGGGGACGGTGCCGATGCCATCGTGGTGCTCGGGCCAGTTGGCCGGGGCGAGGGTCAGCGGGTTGGTGCCGACCTCGGCGCCGTACCAGAGCTCGTGGCGGCGGCGGACGAAGTACCAGTGCCCGGCCCGGCGCTCGTAGAGGTCGCGGTAGAGGATCGCCTGGTGGATCCAGCGATCGCCGTCCTGGATCTCGCCCTTGCAGTAGACGTTGCCGGTGGCGTGGTCATCGTCGACCAGGTCGATCACGTGCGTGCCGATGTTGAGGATCGACACGCCGATGCCGCGCAGGGCGGTGTCGAACGACGCCTTCAGCGCCTCCCGGCCGTACTGGTCGCGGCCCACCTGCACGTCGTCGACGAACAGCGCGACGAGCATGTCGAGGTTCCGGGAGTCGGTGGCGAGCGCGTAGCGAGCGGCGAGCTGGCGGATCTCCTCGTAGGCGAGCAGCTCCTCGAGCGGCGTCACATGTCTTCGAGGTCGTCGGGCAGGTCCATGCGCCACGGTACGCCGTTGACGTGGGTGCCCCCGCCGACCATCAGCGTGTTCCCGGTGATGTAGCCGGCCAGGTCGGACGACAGCAGCACGGCCGCCCCGCCGATGTCCTCCTCCGGATCGCCGAAGCGGCGCATCGGGTTGGCGGCGCGCAGCTGGACGAACATCTCGGGCCGCTCGGCCTCCATCTTCGCCTGGGCCTCGGTGGCCGCGCCCGGGCAGATCACGTTGCACCGGATGTTGTGCCGGCCCCACTCGACGGCCGCGGTGCGCGTCATCGTGCGCAGCGCTTCCTTCGACGCGTTGTACTCCACCGAGAACATGTGGGCGTTCACGCCGTTGAGCGAGCAGATGTTGATGATCGACCCGCCCCCGTCGTCGCGCATGTGCGGGAAGGCGGCGTTCATCGTCCAGAACGCGGCCATGCCGTTGAGCTCGAAGGCCCGGCGGATGTCGTCGTCGGCCTTCCACTCGAACCGGAGGCGCTTGCCGGCGCTGCCGGTGTAGGCGTTGTTCACGAGGATGTCGACCCGGCCGAACCGCTCGACCGCGGCCTCGACGCAGCCCTGGGCCTGGGCCTTGTCGGTCACGTCCGTGCGCACGAACAGGCCCTCGCCACCGAGCGCCTCCAGCTCGGCCACCGCGGCCGGGCCGGTCTCCTCGTTGAACTCGGCGACCACGACCTTGGCGCCCTCGCGCACCATGCGCCGGGCGATGCCCTTGCCGATGCCCTGCCCCGCCCCGGTGATGACGGCGACGCGACCGTCCAGCAGGCCCACGTCAGTCACCGAGGTCGGGCGCCCAGGACGACCCGTTGATGTGCGAGCCGCCGTCGACGAAGAGCGTGTTGCCCGTGACGTAGCGGGCATCGTCGCTGGCCAGGAACAGCGCCACCGGGGCGATGTCGTCCTCGGGGTCGCCCATGCGCCCCATCGGGTTCGACGCGTCGGCCGACCGCTCCAGCTCGGGGTTCTCGAGGAACACCTGGCGAGAGGCCGCCGTCTTGGCCGCCGGGCAGATGATGTTCACCCGGATCTGCCAGGCCGCCCACTCGCGGGCCGCCGTGCGCGACGCCGAGCGGAGGGCTTCCTTGGCCGCGTTGTACTGGACGGTGCCCATGTGGGCGTTCACGCCGTTGAGCGAGCAGATGTTGACGACGTTGCCGCGACCCTGCTCCCTCATGATGGGCAGCACCGCCTGCATGGCCCAGAACGGCCCGAGGAAGCCCATCGAGATGCCGCGCATCATCTCGTCGTCGGTCTTGTGCTCGACCCGGCCGATGCCGCCGCCGTTGCCCCACGCGTTGTTGACGAGGACGTCGATCGTCCCCCAGGTCTCCTTGGCGTGGGCGATCATGGCCTGGTTGTCGGCCTTGTCGGCGGCGTCGGTCCTGAGGAAGCGCACGTCGGCACCGAAGTCCGCCTCGCACTCCTTGACGACCTGGTTGCCGGTCTCCTCGTTGATCTCGGCGACGAGGACCCTCGCCCCCTCGGCGGCGAAGCGTCGGACGATCCCTCGCCCGATGCCGTCACCCCCGCCCGCCACGATCGCCACGCGGTCCTGCAGCCGTCCGGTCATCGCTTCCCCCTCACCGAGATCCATTCAGTCTGAATGTAGTTCAGACCGGAACCTCAGAGCGCAGCGAGCTGTTCCTTGTGCCAGTCGTCGAACGCCGGACACTTCAGCCCGCCGACGGGCAGCTTGTCGAGCGGGATCGCGATCTCGGCCGGGGTCGGGCCGATCTGGTCGACCAGCGGCTGGAGGGCCTTGAGGTCGAAGTCGTAGAGCTTGGCGGCGTTGCCACCGACGATGGCCCGCACCTCGGCCTCGGGCACATCGTGGAAGGTGGCCCGCAGCGCCTCGCGCGTGTAGGGCTGGGTGCCCTCGAGGTGGGGGTAGTCGGTGCCCCACATCACCCGGTCGATGCCGACCTCGTGGCGCAGCTTGGCCTCCGACGGGCGCAGGAAGCTGGCGCCGATGTGGCACTGGCGCTCCCAGTACTCGCTGGGGCTGAGCGAGAGCTTGCGCACCGGGCCGCCCCACGCCGACTCCTGGGCGCCCGTGCTCACGTCGCGCATCCGGTAGTAGAAGTGGTCGAGCTCCTTGAGCCGCTCCGGCACCCACGCCGTGCCCTGCTCGGTGAAGATCAGCTGCATGTTCGGGTGGCGCTCGAGCACGCCGGAGAACATCAGCGCCCACATGGCCCGGTGCGCGAACCACGGCACCTCGAGCACGAACATGACGTAGGAGATCTCCTCCTCGCCGTAGTAGGGGCCGCCACCACCACCGTGGTGGTTCACCGGCATCTCGAGCTCCTCGCACACCTGCCAGAGGGGCTCGTAGATGGGTGACCAGTGGGGCTCGTAGTCGCCACCGGGCGGCGTGCCGGGCAGGAGGACGCCGCCGCGGAGCCCGTGCTCCTTGGCCCAGCGGACCTCCTCGACGGCGGCATCGACGTCGTGGAGCATGATCTGGGCGATGCCAGCACGGCGCTCGGGCGCCTCGGCCACGAAGTCGGCGAGCCAGCGGTTGTGGGCCTGGAGGCCGATCCACCGCATGTCGAGCTCGTGGCGGCTCTTGGCCGGCGGCTGCCCGACGAGCGAGCCCTTCGGGAAGAACGGCGGGATCGTGTTCGGGTAGATGACCTCGCCGGCCACGCCCTCGTCGTCCATGTCCTTGAGCCGGCGGGCCGAGTCCCAGTTCTGGTCGGCGTCGGGGCCGCGCAGGTCCTCGAACGGGATGGCGAAGTCGCGGGCCCAGACGTCGAACTCGTCGTACAGGCTCGACGGCAGGTAGTCCCGGTACTCCAGCAGCTGGGCCCCGCCGTGGCAGTCCGACGAGATCACCGCGTAGCGGTCAGACATGGTCATCCCCCTCTGTAACGCTGTTACAGAGAACAGCGTACCCTACGCTGCCGCCCGTGTCCCAGCCCCTCTCCCGGGAGCGCGTCCTCGATGCCGCCCAGGCGATCGTCGAAGCAGACGGCGTGGGCAGGCTCTCGATGCGGGCGCTGGCCGCCAAGCTCGGCGTCGCCGTCACCGCCATCTACTGGCACGTGGGGAACAAGGAGGAGCTGCTCTCCGCCCTGGTGGAGCGGATCGGCGAGATCGGCGGCATCCGGACCACCGGCCGGACGCCCCAGGCCCGCATCGTCTCGACCGCCCGCTCGCTGCTGGCGTCGATCGACGCCCACGGCGCCCTCGTCGGCCTGGCCCACCAGGAGGGCCGCCTCGCCGTGGTCTTCGCCCCGGCCCGCCGGGCGATCGCCGAGGAGCTCTCGGTCGCCGGGTTGAAGGGCGAACGCCTCGTCGACGCGACCAACGCCATCATCCAGGTCGTCGCCGCCTACTCGCTCACCGAGTCGGTCCTGTCACGCTCCCCCGAGCAGCGCCGTGACGACGTGGTCCTGTGGGACGGCCCCCCGCCGATCGACGCCGCCGCCGCCCGCCGGCTCCACGAGCCGCCCGACCCGGCTCGGGCCTTCGACGTGACGCTCCAGGCCGTGGTGAAGGGGCTGCTGGCGTAAGGAAGAACAGCGCCGAGAGGCCGCCTGGCCTGGTCCCGCATCGGCCGTCGTAGGGGCGCCTGCGGCGCGTGCCGAGATGGCTTCG
>JAODBP010000302.1 GCA_025464025.1 Actinomycetes bacterium
CGCCATCGAGCACGACCTCGACGTGAAGGCCCCGTTCCACGGCACCGACGGCCCCCTCCCGCTCGTGCGGTTCGGTGCCGACGAGCTCACGCCGGCGCAGCTCTGGTTCGTGCAGCGGGCCCTGGCCATCGGCATGCGCTACGAGGCCGACCACAACGACCCGTCGACCGCCGGTGGTGTGGGGGCGATCCCGATGAACCGCACCGGGCGGGACCGCGTGTCGGCCGCCGACGCCTGGCTCTATCCCGCCCTCGACCGCCCGAACCTGACCGTGCAGGGCGACACGCTGGTCGACCGCGTCCTCGTCGAGGGGGGCCGGGCCGTGGGCGTCGAGGTGGCCGGCGAGCGCATCGAGGCGGGTGAGGTGATCCTCAGCGGCGGCGTGCTCCAGAGCCCGGCGCTGCTGCGCCGCTCGGGCCTCGACCTCCCCGGCGTCGGTGCCAACCTCAGCGACCACCCGTCGGTCCCGGTGCCGGTCCGCCTCGACGCCGAGCCCGAGAAGGGCGCACCGACGATCCAGACCATGGCCCGCCTGCCGTCGCCGGTGACCGGCCGGGAGTTCGACCTCCAGCTCTTCCCGACCAGCTACGGCATCCTCTACGCCGCCCCCCAGTCGGTCGACGCTCGGGGCCGGGTGGCCGGGGATGGCCACGAGGTCCGCATCGACTGGCCCTTCCTCGAAGACGCTCGATGCGCCGCCGAGCTGCGGGAAGGCGTGCGGCTCGCCGTCGAGCTGGCCGACGGCCGGGCCGACCTGGCCTTCGACGTCTCGGACGACGAGGCTGTCGACGCCTACGTCCGCGAGGAGCACCGGGCCTTCCTCCACGGCTGCGGCACGTGCGCCATGGGCAGCGTGGTCGACGAGGAGCTGCGGGTCCGCGGCGTCGAGGGCCTCCGGGTGTGCGACACCTCCGTGCTCCCCGAGGTGCCCCGGGCCAACCCGAACCTCACGATCCTGGCCGTGGCCGACCGGGCCGCGACGCTCATGTCGAACGGCTGAGGTCGGCTTCGGCTGATCAGCAGACCCGGGCCCGGGCCTCGGCGGCTCGCGCCGCCGCCCGGTTCCACGACAGCCCCGAGCCGGCCTCCTCGCCGGTGCACACGAGGTCGCGCCCGGCGGGGGAGCCGGCCACGACCGGGACGGCGTCGTCGGAGAGGCCACCCAGGTACCACGAGTCGAGCTCGTGGCCGGTGGCGCCCCGGTCGAGGTTGTGGCGGGCGACCGTGGCCTCGGGGTCCATCACGTTGAGGCCGAGGAGGACCAGCAGCCCGGTCACGGTCACAGCGGGGAGGAGCCAGGCCCGGTCGGGTCGCACCCCGGCCAGCCGGAGGCCGAGGAGGGCGAACGCCGCGGCGAGCCACACGGCGCTGGCCTTGACCATGAGGCGGAGCATCGTCCAGCCGTAGGCGTCCTCGTAGAGGCCGAGCCGGCGCACGGCGACGAGCAGGATCACGAGCGTGAGGGCCACGGCCGCCTCGGCCAGCACGACGAACCGGCGACCGGCCGTCGTCCGGTCGGCGAGCGTCCCGAGCCCGAGGAGCAGGGCCGCGGTGAGGCCGGCCACGGCGAGCAGCTGGAAGTAGCCGGTTCGGGCGTACTCGGCGTAGGTGAGGCCCTCGGTGGCGAGGACGCGATGCCCACCGTCGGACAGGGCGACGAGCTGGGCGCCGGCGAAGACGAGGAACAGCCCGACGACGCCGCCCAGCACGACGGTCCACTCCGTCGTCCCGAGGCGGTGATCGGGTCCGGGCACGGGTGCGCCCGGCGAGGTCGACGCCACGTGCAGGAGGCCGGCCGTGCCGATCGCCCCGAGGACGACGAGGAGGGCCTGGGCCCACACGTCGTCGGGGATGGCGCCGACGAGGGCGTCGACGCGGACGACCCGGGCGAACAGGGCATCGGCCGAGGCGAGCAGGAGGCCGAGCACGACGACCACCGGCACGGCCAGCACGGCGCCTCGACCGACGGCGGCGAGCCCGGCTCGCCGTTCGGCGGTGAGGCCCTCGGTGCGGCGCACCGGTCGGGTGACGTAGGCGACGCCTGTCGCCATGGGCCGGATCGCACCCCAGGCCCGCCCGGCGAGCGCTCCGGGGCCGACATCATCGAGCCGGGTGTCGCGCCCGAGCAAGGCCGCGCCCACCAGGCCGCCGGCGATGACGAGGAGGTCGAGCGAGACCAGCCACGGGCTGGTTCGCAGGCAGAGGAAGGCACCGAACAGCGCGGCCGAGCCGGCCAGGAGCCGGCCCACCGCGGATCGCACCCGGCCGCTCGCCACGAGCGTGCCGGCGACGAACACGGCGCCGATGGTGCCGCCGAGTGACGCCACCCCGGTCCAGACGCCGATCTCGAAGCCGACCCCCGCCACCAGGACCAGACCGAGGTGCCGGAGGGTGGCCGCTTCGACGACGGGTTCGAACACGCGGCGGGGCGAGAGCGTGGTCATGCGGTGACCTCCGGGAGGGAGACGATGATCCGGCAGCCGGTCGGCTCCCGGCCTTCGGCGCGGATGGCGCCGCCGTGCAGCTCGACGATCCAGCGGGCGATGGCAAGCCCGAGGCCGGCTCCGCCGCCGGACGTCGAGCGGGCGGCATCGGCGCGGTAGAAGCGCTCGAAGACCCGCTCGACCTCGGCCGGCGGGATGCCGGGGCCGTGGTCCAGCACCTCGATCTGCACGCCGTCGACGGCCCGCCGGGCCACGACCTCGACGCCCCAGGGGCTGAACCGCACTGCGTTCTCGAGCAGGTTCGCCACGACCTGGTGCACCCGCTCGGGATCGCCGTCGGCCTCCAGGTCGGGGTCGACGTCGACCCGGATGGGCACGTCCGGCGTGTGCACGCGGCACTCGGTGGCGGCGTCGAGGAGGAGCGCCGGCACGGAGAAGCGACGGCGGTCCAGGGCGAGCACGCCGGACTCGAGGCGGGAGAGGTCGAGCAGCTGCGTGACGAGGCGCGTCAGCCGGTCGACCTGGCGGAGCATGGCCGCGAGGGCCGGCTCGTCGGGTGCCTCGACGCCGTCGACGAGGTTCTCGAGCGTGGCCTTGAGCGCGCCGAGGGGGGTGCGCAGCTCGTGGGACACGTTGGCCACCAGGTCGCGGCGCATGCGATCGACCTCGGCCAGCTCGGCGGCCATCTCGTTGAACGCCCGCGCCAGGTCGCCGACCTCGTCGTGCGAGGTCGCGGTCACCCGCCGCTCGTAGTCGCCCGTGGCCATGGCCTGGGCCGCGGACACCATCTCCCGCAGCGGGCTCGTCATGCCCCGCGACAGGAGCTGCACGAGGCCGATCGAGAGGATCCCGGCCACGACCGGGCGCACGCCGATCGGCCAGCCGTAGTGGTACCCGATGACGCTCATCACCGTGGTCGTGGCGACGCCGGCGAGGATGACGACGCCGAGCTTGAGCTTGATCGACGGCAGGCGATCGAGCGGCCTCACCCGACCTCCAGCGCGTAGCCGACGCCGTGCACCGTGCGGACGAGCCCGTCGCCGAGCTTGCGGCGGAGCGACCGGACGTGGGAGTCGACGGTCCGGGCGCCCGAGCCGTCGCGGTAGCCCCAGACCTCGGCCAGGAGG
>JAODBP010000307.1 GCA_025464025.1 Actinomycetes bacterium
GACAGCGCACGGCTCACCGTGCGCGCCTGACGAGACCCCTGGTCGGCCAGGGCGTCGACGCGATCTCGGTCGACAGCGACGAGCGAGAGCTCGGCGGCCACGAACAGCGCGGTCAGCAGGATCAGCAGGCCGAGTCCGGCCAGGCCGAGTGCGAGCTCGATGGGAGCGACACCTCCGGTGGGTTCGCCCGCAGCGTAGTGCGATGGGATCCGAGCGCCGGACCCGCCGGGCGTGCCATGCTCCACGCTGATAGTGACGTCAGTCACAGTCCGGACACGTTGGGGGGGCCCAGGTGAGACGGTTCGTTGCAGGTCTGATGATCGTCACGATGGTGGCGGTCGGGTGTGGTGGGAGCGACGGCAAGTCGAAGGACACCGCCGCGCCCGACACCACCGAGCAGGACGCCGGCACACCGAAGCCGGGCGGCAAGCTCGTCTACGGGCTCGAGGCCGACACGTCCTCGCCGTGGACGCCGCAGGCGGCCATCTGCGCCATCTCCTGCCACATGGTCATGCGCAGCGTGTTCGACACGCTCACGCTGCCCGACGAGTCGACCAAGGTGAAGGGCAACCTGCTCGAGTCGTTCGAGCCGAACGCCGACTTCACCGAGTGGACGCTGCACGTGCGGCCCGGCATCACGTTCCACGACGGCACCCCGCTCGACGCCGCCGTCGTGGCCGACAACCTCAACCGCCACCTGAAGAGCTTCCTCACGGCCAAGGCGCTGGGCGACGTCGAGTCGGTCACGACCACGGGCCCGATGGACGTGCTGGTCAAGACGAAGCGCTCGTGGAGCGGCTTCCCCCTCTTCCTCTCCGGCCAGGTCGGCTACATCGCCTCGTCGAAGTGGCTGGCCGAGGTCGACAAGGACCCGTCGAAGGCCGCCGCCCCGGTGGGCACCGGCCCGTTCATCTTCAAGAGCTACACGCCGGGCAAGAACTTCATCGCCACCAAGAACCCCAGCTACTGGCGCAAGGGCCTGCCCTACCTCGACGAGATCGAGTACCGCTTCATCCCCGACGTCGACGCCCGGGAGAACGCCCTCAAGGCCGGCGACCTCGACATCATGCACACCTCCAACGGCGAGGTGGTCAACGAGCTGCGGGGCGACAGCAAGTTCAACCTCATCGAGTCGAAGAAGTACGGCGAGACGAGCTACGTGCTGCTCCGGGTCGACAACTCGCCCGAGGCCGGCCCGCTCAACGACGTCCGGGTGCGCCGGGCCATGGCCATGGCCGTGCCCCGCGACCAGTACACGAAGGCCCGCACCCGTGGTGTGAGCCAGCCGGCAAACGGCCCGTTCCCTCCCGGGACGATCGGGTACCTCAAGGACTCCGGCTACCCGGACTACGACCCGGAGGGGGCCAAGAAGCTCGTCAAGGAGTACGAGGCCGAGAAGGGCCCGATCAAGATCACGGTCACCACGACGAACGACCCGTTCAACCTGGTGAGCTACCAGTTGGAGACGTCGTACTGGAACGCCGTCGGCATCGAGACGGTGATCAAGCAGGTCGAGCAGGGCCAGTTCATCGTCGACGCCCTCAAGGGCGACATCCAGGCGTTCGGCTGGCGCAACCACGGCGGGTTCGACCCCGACACCCAGAACTACTGGTGGGACTCCGACGCCGCGCTGCCGACGGGCCAGCTCGCCCTGAAGTTCGGCCGCTTAATGGACGACGTCATCGACCAGAACCTCGACATCATCCGCACGTCGAACGACCCGGCCGAGCGCAAGAAGGCGGCCGAGGCGATCAACCGGCGGTTCGGGTCGCAGGTCTACAACATCTGGGAGTGGTGGACCGTCTGGGGCCTGGTCTCGGCCAAGGACGTCCACGACGTCGGCACGTCCGTGCTCCCCGACGGCAGCAACGGCATCTTCGGGGCGGGGATCGGCGGCACCCACCAGGTGGCGCAGATCTGGAAGGGGTAGCTGGCGCGCCGTGACCCTTGTCCTCGGGAAGCTGGCCCGCCTGGTCGGGGTCCTGCTGATCGTGACCTTCCTCGCCTACGCGGTCCTGTCCGCGGGCAACAGCGACGACATCGCCGTGGCCACCTCGGCCGGCATCGGTGCGTCGTCGCAGCAGGCGGCGCAGATCAAGCACGACCTCGGCCTCGACGACAACGTGGTCGTCGGGTACGGCAAGTGGCTCGGGCGGGCGCTCCACGGCGACCTCGGCCGCAGCTTCGCCAGCCACCAACCGGTGTCGAAGCTGCTCAAGGACCGGCTGCCGATCTCGCTCCGGCTGATGATCTACGCCCAGCTCGTGGCCCTCCTGCTGGCCCTCCCGCTCGGGGTGCTGGCCGCCTACAAGGCCGGGTCGAAGCTCGACGGCATCATCACCACCAGCTCGTTCGGGATGCTGGCCATCCCGAGCTTCGTGCTGGGCGTGCTCGCCGTCTACCTGTTCTCGCTGAAGCTCCACTGGTTCCCGGCCATCCACAACGACGTGGGCTTCTTCGACGACCCCGTCGAGCACGTGCGGCAGTTCTTCCTGCCCACGATGACGCTCGCCCTCGGCCTCGTCGCCGTCTACGTCCGGCTGCTCCGCAGCGACATGGTGGCGACGCTCCAGGAGGACTACGTCAGCGTGGCCCGGGCCAAGGGGCTCCCGACCTGGCACATCCTCATGCGCCATGCCCTCCGGCCGTCGAGCTTCTCGCTCATGACCGT
>JAODBP010000313.1 GCA_025464025.1 Actinomycetes bacterium
TGGTGAGGGCCTGGCCGTCGGGTACGACGTGGCCGATGAGTCCGAGCTGCTTGGCCTCGGGGGCGAGGATGTGCTTGCCGGTGAGGAGGATGTCGGCCGCCTCGGTGTAGGGGATCTGGCGGGCCAGCCGGACGGCCGAGCCGCCGGACGGGTACAGCGACCACCGGGCCTCGGACACGCCGAAGCGGGCGCTCTCGCCGGCCACGCGGATGTCGGTGCCCTGGAGGATCTCGGTGCCGCCGGCGATGGCGACGCCCTCCACCGCGGCGATCACCGGCTTGGTCGGCCGGTACGTCTTGAGGATGGCGCGGAAGATGAAGTCGGTGTCGTTCTTCAGGCGCTCGGACGTGTCGATCGGGTCGTCCTCGTCGGCCTGGCCGGCGAGGGCCTTGAGGTCCATGCCGGAGCAGAAGTTGCCCTCGGCGCCGGTGAGGATGATCACCCGGCAGTCGGGGTCGTCGCTCGCCTCCTGCCAGGCGTCGGCCATGAGCGAGAACATGGTGAACGTCAAGGCGTTGTAGCGCTTGGGACGGTTCATCGTGAGCGTCGTCACGTACCCGTCCTTGGTGACCAGTAGCTGCGGCATGCCCGTTGGGCTACCACACCGGCTCAGACGGTGATCGCCTCGAGCCGGCCCCGGAGGTAGTCGCCGCAGGTGACGGGCTCGTAGGTCGTGCCGCCGCCGATCGGGGGCGGGAAGGTCTCGATGAGCGCGTCCAGGTTCGCCTCGACGAACAGGATGATCGAGAGGAGCTCCTCGGCGGGCTGGCCGGCCGGCGGCGGGAGCACGCGGTGCATCGTCGAGCGCCAGCGGTCTCCGGTCCACCTGGCCATGAGGTCGCCGATGTTCACGGTGAGGGCGCCGGGCTCGTACGGGGCGTCGATCCAGGTGCCGTCGGCCCGCTGGACCTGGAGGCCACCCTCGCCCGGCTGGCGGTCGAGCAGGGTGATCGTGCCGAAGTCGGTGTGGGGGCCGATGCGCCACTGGTCGGGCTTCGGCTCCCCGACCTCGGCCCGGGGCGGGTACCAGGTCATCGACAGCGTGTGGTCGGCCTCGGCGGTGGCCTCGGCGATCACGTGGTCGTCGCCCAGGCTGGTGGCGAGCAGGCCGTGGAGCTCGTCGGCCACCTGCGCCGCCGCCGTCTCCCAGGCCCGGGCCGGTGCCGTGAGCGTGGGGTGCTCGACCCAGGCCGTCTTCGGGAGCACGAACGACTCCTTCAGGTCCGGCGGGGTCTCGATCCCGAGCGTGTAGGCGTTGGCCTCGGCGCCTGACGGGAGCCAGCCCGAGCCGCCCGGCCCAGGGACCCGGTAGGGCTCCTTGGCGTCGCCGTGGAAGAAGTCGAGGGCGGCGGCCCGCAGGTCGGCGGTGACCTCGGGGTCGATGCCGTGGCCGGTGACCAGCAGGAAGCCGCTGGTGCGCAGGGCGTGGTCGACGGCGCCGGCGAGCGTGGCCGGGTCGGCGGTCAGGTCGATCAGGGGGATGTCGTCGGCCACGGCCCGACGGTAGGGGCGAGGTGTGTCGTCCTCGTCTCCGCCGCGTTACGAGCAGAATCACGGCGTGGAACGAGGCGTGCTGGCTGGCATCACGGCGTTCCGCTGGGCGGCGTGGGCCTGGCTGGCGGTGGTGCTCGCCATCGCGGACGACCCGCTGGCACACCCGATCGTCGCCGTCGCGCTGGCCGGCGCCGCCTTGGCGTTCACCGTCGTCGCCACCGTGCTCTACCGCGTCCGACCGGACCTGCTCCTCTCGCCCGGGATCGTCGCCGCCGAGCTGCTGCTGGCGTTCGCCCTCCTGGCCGGCGACGGGTGGGTCTACGGCGACGGGCACGCCTTCGCGTCGTCGCAGTCGTTGGGATCGGCGTGGCCCTTGGCCGCGGTGCTGTCGGCCGGTCTGGCCCTCGGACCGGTCGGTGGGGCGCTCGGTGGCCTCGCCCTCGGGGTGGGCCGGGTCGTCGGAGCCATCGTGAACCAGCGGGGCGACTGGCACGGCGGGCAGGTCCTGTCGGTGACGTCGAGCACGGTGCTCTACGTCCTCGCCGGCGCCGTGGCCGGCTTCGCCGCCGGGCAGCTCCGCCTGGCCGAGCGCCGCATCTCGGCGGCCCGGGCCCGGGAGGAGGTGGCCCGCACCCTGCACGACGGCGTGCTCCAGACGCTCGCCATCGTGCAACGCCGGGCCGACGACCCCGCCCTCGTCCGGCTGGCCCGCGAGCAGGAGCGCGACCTCCGCGAGTTCCTGTCCAGCGGGCGGGCCGACGCCGGTGCCGACCTCGCCGCTGCCCTCCGCCGGGAGGCGGCGACGTTCGAGGATCGCTTCGGTGGGCGGGTCGACGTGACCGTGGCCGACGACGTGCCGGCCCCCGGCCCGGCCGGGTTGGCGGCGCTCGCCGGCGCGGTCGGCGAGGCGCTGACCAACGCCGGCAAGCACGGGGAGGCGACGCACGTGATCGTCTACGTGGAACCCGACGGGGCCGGCGTGTTCTGCTCGGTGAAGGACGACGGGAGCGGCTTCGACGACGCGGGCACGCCCGAGGGCATGGGGCTGTCGGGGTCGGTCCGGGGTCGGCTGACCGAGGTCGGCGGCCGCGTGGAGGTCGACGGTCGCCCGGGTCGAGGCGCGGAGATCAGGATGTGGCTGCCGTGAGCGTGCTGCGCGTGGTGCTGGCCGACGACCACCCGATCTGGCGCGACGGCGTGCGGGCCGACCTGGGTGAGGGCTTCGAGGTCGTCGGCGAGGCCGGGACGGCCACCGAGGCCATCGAGCGGATCTTGGCGACCCGGCCCGACGTCGTCGTGTGCGACCTCCACATGCCCGACGGCGGTGGCCTGAAGGTGGCTCGCGAGTGCGGGGAGCTGGCCGCGATCGTGATGCTCACCGTGTCGGAGGCGGAGCGCGACCTCCTCGACGCCGTCGCTGCCGGCGCGGTCGGCTACCTCCTGAAGTCGACGCCGCCGAACGAGCTCCGCGCCGCCCTCGGTCGGGCGGCGGTCGGCGAGGCCGTCTTCTCACCGTCGCTGGCCGCCCTGGTGCTGGGGGAGTTCCGTCGGCTCACGAAGGCGGCCGACCCGGTGCAGCCGTTGTCCGTGCGCGAGCGCGAGGTGCTCCAGTTCGTGGCCCGGGGCCACACCTACCGCGAGGTCGCCGAGGAGCTCTTCATCGCCGAGAAGACCGTCGAGAACCACGTGCGCAACATCCTCGGCAAGCTCCACCTCAACCGGAAGCAGGAACTCATCCGCTACGCCCTGGAGCACGGGATCGAGTAGCGCTGGGGGGTTCCCCAGGCGGGAATGGGGGCTGACCCGGGTTCCGCCGATGGTGCCGGTCACGGACGCTCGGACCATGAGCGAATCGATGACCGCCGATGACACCCGTCGCACCGCCGCCACGTGGGTGGCCGGCACGGGTGCCTTCCTCCTCCTCGTCGCCGCCACGGTCTTCACCGCCGTGCGCTGGGACGACCTCCCGCCGATCGCCAAGCTGGGGATCCTCCTCGGCGGGACGGCGGCCTTCCTGAGCGGGGGCCGGGCGCTGCGCCGGACGCTGCCGGGCACCGGGGCTGCCGTGCTCCACCTCGGCACGTTGCTGCTCCCGGTCGACGCCGTCGCCATCGGCCTCCACCTCGACCTCGGGTGGGCCGGGACGCTCTTCGTCGCCGGGCTCGCCGGGGCGGTGGCGTTCCCCCTCGTCGAACGGACGCTCGACTCGGTGGTGCTCCGCTGGGCCGGCACCGGTGCGGCGGCGGCGACCGTCGCCGGCCTCGCCGGGGCCAGCCCGCTGCCGGCCGGCCC
>JAODBP010000362.1 GCA_025464025.1 Actinomycetes bacterium
GAAAAATCCCGGCATGAAGCTGGCGCCGGCGGGCGTCACGGTGCGCGAACTGATCGACGAGTACTGCGCCGGCATGGCGGACGGGCACAAATTCCAAGCCTATCTGCCGGGCGGCGCATCCGGCGGCATCCTGCCGGCCGCGATGGACAACATCCCGCTCGATTTCGGCACGCTGGAAAAATACGGCTGTTTTATCGGGTCGGCTGCGGTCATCATCCTGTCCGAACAGGACAGCGTGAAAGCCGCCGCGCTCAACCTGATGCGTTTCTTCGAGGACGAAAGCTGCGGTCAGTGCACGCCCTGCCGGGTCGGCACCCAGAAGGCCGCGATTTTGATGGAAAGGCCGGTCTGGAACCGCGAACTGCTCGATGAATTGAGCCAGGCGATGCGCGATGCCTCGATCTGCGGCCTCGGCCAGGCGGCCTCGAATCCGCTCACCACAGTGATTAAATATTTCCCGGACGAGTTCCTGCCAAAGGAAGCTGCGGAATGACAAAAATCCAGTTCGAGCTCGAGGGCCAGCAGGTCGAGGCCATCAACGGCGAGACCATCTGGCAAGTCGCCAAGCGTCAGGGCCGCGAGATCCCGCATCTCTGCTATTTGCCGCAGCCTGACTATCGGCCCGACGGCAATTGCCGCGCCTGCATGGTCGAGGTCGAAGGCGAGCGCGTGCTCGCCGCCTCCTGCAAGCGCACCCCGAGCGTCGGCATGAAGGTGAAGTCGGCGAGCCCGCGCGCCGTCGCCGCGCAGAAGATGGTGATGGAACTGCTGGTCGCCGATCAGCCCGCGCGGGAAACCTCGCACGATCCGGATTCGAAGTTCTGGCACTGGGCCGAAAAGGTCGAGGTCACCGAAAGCCGTTTCCCCGCCGCCGAGCGCTGGCATGGCGATGCCAGCCATCCGGCGATGCGCGTCAATCTGGATTCCTGCATCCAGTGCGGATTGTGCGTGCGCGCTTGCCGCGAGGTCCAGGTCAACGATGTGATCGGCATGGCCTATCGCAGCCACGAATCCAAGATCGTGTTCGATTTCGACGACCCGATGGGCGAATCGACTTGCGTCGCCTGCGGCGAATGCGTGCAGGCCTGTCCGACCGGCGCGCTGATGCCGGCGGTGATGCTCGACGAGAACCAGACCCGCGTCACCTATGCCGACCGCAAGGTGGATTCGCTGTGCCCGTTCTGCGGCGTCGGCTGCCAGGTCACCTATGAGGTCAAGGACGAGAAGATCATCTATGCCGAGGGCCGCGACGGCCCGGCCAATCACAACCGGCTCTGCGTCAAGGGCCGCTTCGGCTTCGACTACATCCACCATCCGCATCGCCTGACAAAGCCGCTGGTGCGGCTGCCGAATGCGAAGAAGGATGCCAACGACCAGGTCGATCCCGCCAACCCGTTCACGCATTTCCGGGAAGCCTCCTGGGAGGAGGCGCTCGATATCGCAGCCAAGGGACTGGTAAAAATCCGCGACGAAAAGGGCGTCAAGGCGCTGGCCGGTTTCGGATCGGCCAAGGGGTCCAACGAGGAAGCCTATTTGTTCCAGAAGCTGGTGCGCACCGGCTTCGGCTCCAACAATGTCGATCACTGTACCCGGCTGTGCCATGCCTCTTCGGTGGCGGCGCTGTTCGAAGGTCTGTCCTCGGGCGCGGTGTCAGCGCCGTTCGCTGCCGCGATGGACGCCGAAGTCATCATCGTGATCGGCGCCAATCCTACCGTGAACCATCCGGTCGCCGCTACCTTCATCAAGAACGCAGCCAAGCGCGGCGCCAAGCTGATCGTCATTGATCCCCGGCGGCAAACGCTGTCGCGCCACGCCTACAAGCATCTGCAGTTCAAGCCGGGCAGCGACGTTGCGCTGTTGAATGCGATGCTCAACACCATCATCACCGAGGGGCTGACCGACGAGCAATATATCGCCGGCTATACCGAGGGATTCGACGACCTCAAGGCGCGCATTGGCGAATTCACGCCGGAAAAAATGGAGCCGATCTGCGGCATTCCGGCGGACACCATCCGCGAGGTGGCGCGGATGTATGCGCGCTCGCGCGCGTCCATCATCTTCTGGGGTATGGGCATCAGCCAGCACATCCACGGCACCGACAATGCGCGCTGCCTGATCGCGCTGGCCCTGACCACGGGACAGATCGGCCGTCCCGGTACCGGCCTGCATCCGCTGCGCGGCCAGAACAACGTGCAGGGCGCTTCCGACGCCGGGCTGATCCCGATGTTCCTGCCGGACTACCAGCCGGTCGGCCGCACCGATCTGCGCGAGCCGTTCGAAAAGCTCTGGCATCAGCAGATCGATCCGGTGCGCGGTCTCACTGTGGTCGAGATCATGAACGCGATCCACGCCGGCGAGATCACCGGGATGTACATCGAGGGCGAGAATCCGGCGATGTCGGATCCCGATCTGCAGCATGCGCGCGAGGCGCTGGCAAAGCTCGATCACCTGGTGGTGCAGGATCTGTTCGTCACCGAAACGGCGTTCCATGCCGACGTGATCCTGCCGGCGTCCGCCTTTGCGGAGAAATCCGGCAGTTTTACCAACACCGACCGCCGCGTGCAGCTGGCCCGTGAGGTGATAAAACCGCCCGGCGACGCGCGGCAGGATTTGTGGATCATCCAGGAGATCGCCCGCCGCATGGGGCTCGACTGGAATTACGCGGGGCCGGCCGACGTGTTCACCGAGATGACACAGGTGATGCCGTCGCTGAAGAACATCACCTGGGAGCGTCTCGTGCGCGAGGGCGCGGTGACCTATCCGGTCGACGATCCGCACAAGCCCGGCAACGAGATCATCTTCACCACTGGTTATCCAACCGCGAGC
>JAODBP010000068.1 GCA_025464025.1 Actinomycetes bacterium
GGCGCCAGCACGACGACCGACGCGACCAGGGCAACCACGACCAGGAGTCGACGCATGGTGCCGGGTGTACCCCGGTTCCTCGAGTTCTGGACGGTTCGGATGACCAGGTCATCGCAAGTGTCCAGAACTGGTGCCCGGAGCGGGATTCGAACCCGCAAGCCTTTCGGCAAAGCTGTTTGAGAGCTTCGTGTATGCCGTTCCACCATCCGGGCGAGCGCCGCCAGCGTAGGCCGGAGGACCGCCAGGAGTGCTGGCTACCCGTCGGTAGGCGCGTAGGTTGTGGGCGTGCGTCGCCGCCTGCTGCTCGTCGTCCTGCTCGGCGCCGCGCTCATGTACCGGAAGCGCCGGCTCGACGAAGCCGACCGGCTGTACCCGGCCCCTCCCCCCGCCCGGTGAAACCTTTCCGGCGGTGGCGGGGTCGGAGCGCCTGATCGGGAGGAGAGGGGCTCAATGCTCGCGTTCACGTTTCCTGGGCAGGGCTCGCAGAAGCCGGGCATGGGCGCGCCCTGGGTCGACCACGAGTCGTGGGAGCTGGTCGGCGAGGCGTCGACCGTCGCCGGGCGCGACATCGCCCGCCTGCTGCTCGAGGCCGATGCCGACGAGCTGCGCCTCACCCACAACGCCCAGCTGACGACGTTCGTCCTCAGCCTGGTCGTGCTCGACGCCGTCGAGCGCGTCGGCGTCTCCCCTGCCGGAGCCGCCGGCCACAGCCTCGGCGAGTACACCGCTCTCACCGCCACCGGCGTCCTCTCCTTCGAGGAGGGCGTGCGACTGGTCGTGGCGCGCGGCGAGGCCATGCAGGTCGCCGCCGAGGACAACCCCGGCACCATGGCCGCCGTCCTCGGCCTCGACGACGAGGACTGCGACGCCGCCTGCCGCCGGGCCGACGGCGACGTGTGGGTGGCCAACTTCAACGCCCCGGGCCAGGTCGTCATCGCCGGCTCGGCCGACGCCGTGGCTGCCGCCTCCGCCGCGGCCAAGGAGCTGGGCGCCAAGAAGGTCATGCCCCTCCCGGTCGGCGGCGCGTTCCACACCCCGTTCATGGCCCCGGCCCGCGACGAGCTCCGCAAGGCCATCGGCGAGACCACGTTCCGGGCCCCCGACGTCCCGGTGATCGCCAACATCGACGCCCGCTCCCACGACGACCCCGACGAGTGGCAGAAGCTGCTCTCGGCCCAGCTCGTGAGCCCGGTCCGCTGGCGCCAGAGCGTGCAGCGCCTGGCCGACGACGGCTTCACCCGCTTCATCGAGCTCGGCCCGGGCAACGTGCTCACCGGCACGATCAAGCGCATCGCCCCGTCGGCCAAGGGCCTCTCGGTCAGCACGCCAGACGACCTCGACGCCCTCCTGGCCGCCCTCGCCGGCGAGGCGCCCCACCCGGTCAACGTGCCCGACGGCGAGCACCTCTTCATGAGCGAGCGCATGGTCGTGAGCCCGGCCGCCGGCGTCTTCGAACCGGCCGACCGATGGCGGGGCGACGAGCAGGGTGCGATCGAGGTCGGCGACGTCCTCGGCACGATCGGCGACGTCGAGGTGTTGAGCCTCTTCGCCGGCCACGTCATGGGCCTCATCGCCCGCCCCGGCGAGCGGGTCACCACCAGCCAGCCCATCGCCTGGCTGCGGACGCATTGATGAGCGAGCGCAGCGAGCGAACCATCAGCATCGCGATCTGGCGAGACACGGCACGAGCGCTGTCGGCCGCCGAGTCGCCGTCCATCAGGTCCGACGCCGAAGGCGGCGGCTCCTGATGGGAGTCGTCCTCAGCGGCTGGGGGGCCGCACTCCCCGAGAAGGTCGTGACCAACGCCGACTTCGCGTCGCGGCTCGACACCAGCGACGAGTGGATCGTCGAGCGGACCGGCATCCGCGAACGCCGGTTCGGCGGGTCCACCGGCACCCTCGCCGTCGAGGCCGGGCAGCGGGCCATCGAGCGGGCCGGCGTCGACCCGGCGTCGATCGACCTCGTCGTGCTGGCCACCACCACGCCCGACCAGGTGATGCCGGCCACCGCCCCGTACGTGCAGGACGCGCTCGGCTGCGTCGGTGGCGCCCTCGACGTGAACGCGGCGTGCTCGGGCTTCGTCTACGCCCTCGTCGCCGGGGCCGGGATGGCCGAGGTCGGCGCCCAGCGGGTGCTCGTCATCGGCGCCGACGTCATGAGCCGCATCACCGACCAGGACGACCGCAACACGGCGATCCTCTTCGGCGACGGCGCCGGCGCCGTGGTGCTCGATCGCGTCGAGGGCCGGGGCAACCTCCTCGGCTGGGACCTCGGCTCCGAGGGCTCGCTCCGCCACCTCCTCTCCTGCGACGCCGGCGCCTTCACCCAGATGAACGGCAAGGAGGTCTTCCGGGTCGCCGTGCGGGTCGTCGTCGAGTCGTGCACGAAGGCGCTCGAGCAGGCCGGCGTGGCCCCGCAGGACGTGGCTTTGTTCGTCCCCCACCAGGCCAACGTGCGCATCGTGAGCGCCGTGTGCAGCCGCCTCGGTATCCCGATGGAGCAGACGGCCCTGGTGCTCGACCGCACCGGCAACACGTCGGCCGGCTCCATCCCGCTCGCCTTGGCCGACGCCGCCGATGCCGGCCGCGTGGCCGACGGCGACGTCGTGCTCATGTGCGGCTTCGGGGCTGGCATGACCTGGGCCACCGCGGTCCTACAGTGGGGCGCTTCATGAGCCGCATCGTCCTCGTCACCGGAGGGAACCGGGGCATCGGCCTGGCCATCGCCCAGGCGTTCGCCGCCCAGGGCGACCAGGTCGCGGTGACCTCGCGCTCGGGCGACGTCGAGGGCTTCCTGACCCTGAAGTGCGACGTCACCGCCTCCGACGAGGTCGACGCCGCCTTCGACCGGCTGGAGGCCGAGCTCGGCCCGGCCGAGGTCGTCGTGTGCAACGCCGGCGCCACCAAGGACGGCCTCACCCTGAAGATGAAGGACGACGACTTCACGTCGGTCCTCGACGCCAACCTGGCCGGCGCCTTCCGGGTCGCCCGCCGGGCCGTGAAGCCCATGATGCGGGCCCGCGGCGGCCGCCTCATCTTCCTGTCCTCGGTCGTGGGCCTCAGCGGTTCCGCCGGCCAGGCCAACTACGCGGCGGCCAAGTCCGGCCTCGTCGGCCTGGCCCGCTCGCTGGCCCGGGAGTTCGCCTCCCGGAACATCACCGCGAACATCGTGGCCCCCGGCCCGATCGAGACCGACATGACCGCAGCTCTGGGCGACGACCGCCAGAGCGAGCTCGCCGGTGCCGTGCCCCTCGGGCGCTTCGGCACCGCGGACGAGGTGGCGGCTGCCGTCACCTTCCTGGCCTCTCCCGGGGCCGCTTACATCACCGGCGCCGTGCTTCCCGTCGATGGCGGGCTCGGCATGGGCCACTAACCAAGCAGGAGACAGCTCAGATGGCTGACGACACCTTCGAGACGTTCAAGAAGTGCGCCGTGGAGGTCCTCCAGGTCACGCCCGAGCAGGTCACGCTCGAGGCCAAGTTCGGCGACGACCTCGACGCCGACAGCCTCGACCTC
>JAODBP010000074.1 GCA_025464025.1 Actinomycetes bacterium
CGAACTGCCGCTCGGCGGGACGGCCGTCGGCACCGGCATCAACACCCCGCCCGGCTTCGCGCCGGCGGTCATCGCGCACCTGGCGCAGCGGACCGGGCTGCCGTTCGCCGAGGCGCGCAACCACTTCGAGGCGCAGGGCTCGTGCGACCGGCTGGTCGAGACCTCCGGCCAACTGCGCAGCATCGCTGTCGCCCTGGTGAAGATCTGCAACGACATCCGGTGGATGGGCTCCGGACCGCGGGCGGGCCTGGCCGAGATCCACCTCCCCGATCTGCAGCCGGGCTCGTCGATCATGCCGGGCAAGGTCAACCCCGTCATCCCCGAGGCCGTCTGCCAGGTGGTCGCCCAGGTCATCGGCAACGACGCCGCCGTCGCGTTCGGCGGTGCGGCTGGCAACTTCGAGCTCAACGTCATGCTGCCGGTCATCGCCCGCAACCTCCTGGAGTCGATCCGACTGCTCGCGTCGGTGAGCCGCGCGTTCGCCGAGAAGGCGATCGACGGGATCGAGGCCAACGTCGAGCAGTGCAAGGCCTACGCCGAGTCGAGCCCGTCGATCGGCACCTCGCTCAACCCGTACATCGGCTACGAGAAGGCGGCCGAGGTCATCAAGGAGTCGACCAAGACCGGCAAGTCGATCCGCGAGCTGGTGCTCAAGCGGAAGTGGATGACGCCGGAGGAGCTCGACAAGGCCCTCGACGTCCTCGCCCTCACCAAGGGCGGCATCACCAAGTAGCCCCACCGGTTCGCTGGGGCCTGCGGCATCGCCCCGCCCGATCCACGCTGGCACGCGTCGCCGTCCGCGTCGGGGCGGGGACTAGGCCAGTCGGCCTCCCGGCACTGTTCTTCCTGAGAACGCCCGATCTCGTGAGCTGTGGATTGCGCGTCCGCGGACGCGTTGGCGCGGACAGACTGGCGATGTGATCGACGCCGAGTGGCACGCCGTCCGCTGCATCTTCGACCACGGCGGGACCTACGAGGAGCGCATCACGCTCTGGCACACCGCTGACTTCGAGGAGGCCATCGAGCTGGCCGAGCTCGAGGCGACTCAGTACGCCTCCGACCAGGGCGGCTCGGAGTACGCCGGCTTGGCGCAGGTCTACGCCCTGCCCGGTGTCCCGGACCACGGTGCCGAGGTGTTCTCCCTGATGCGGGACAGTGAGCTCGGCACCAACGACTACCTCGACGCGTTCTTCGACACCGGCCAGGAGCGCCAGGGTCACGTCGAGGACTGAGGCGGGGTAGACCGGGCGGGTGCGGAAGCTGCTGGTCCTGGCCGTCCTCGTGGCGGTGCTGCTCGTGGGTGACCTGGCGGCGAGGTCGGCGGCCGAGTCGGCCGTCGAGAAGGGTGTGCGGGCCAAGGTCTCCGGCGTGGCCTCGGTCGACGCCCAGATCCACTCGTTCCCCTTCACCGGCCGCCTGCTCGGGCAGGGGAAGGTGTCGACCCTCGACCTGCGTCTCACCGACGTGACCGGCCACGGGATCGACGTCGCCTGGCTGCGGATGGAGACGAAGGGGCTCGAGCTCGACCGCAGCGTCCTGTTCGGCGGCAAGGTGCGGATCAAGCACGTCGACAGCGTCACCGTCACGGCGAACATCAGCCAGGACCAGGTGAGCAAGGCCACCGGGGCCCAGGTCGAGCTGCTCGACGGGGGCAAGGCCCGGATCACCTACAAGGGCGTGACGGCCACGGCCGACGTGGCCGTGGTCGACGGCAGCATGCGGTTCACGGCCGCGGGCCTGCCAGCGCTCACCGTGCCCCTGCCCGACAGCGACCTCCTGCCGTGTGCGGTCGACGCCACGGTCGTCCAGGGCGCCGTCCTGGCCAGCTGCACGGCCGACCACCTCCCGGCCATCGTCGTGCGGGCGGTCGGTACGGTCGACCTGCAGGCGCCCTAGGAGCCCGCTCCATCCACGTCCAGGTGCGTGGGAGGTGCCATCGTGAGCGGCCATGGGGACTGATACCACGCTCTACGACATCGTCGTCTTCCTCCACATCCTCACCGTCGTGATCGGCATCGGCGGGGTGATGCTCAACGGCGTCTACGCGGCGAAGGCCCAGAAGGCGGGCGGGCCGGCGGCCGGGGCGATCATGCAGGCGAACTTCGACGTCACGATGGTGGCCGAGAAGTTCATCTACGCCATCCCGGTGTTCGGCATCGCCCTCGTCGTGCTGAGCGACAAGGTGTTCGAGATGAGCCAGGTGTGGCTGTGGCTCTCGCTCGTGCTCTACGTGATCGCGATGGGCATCTCGCACGGCGTGATGATCCCGAACAGCCGGAAGATGCTGGCCGGCCCGTCGGGTCCCGAAGAGGCGGCGGCGCTGGGCAAGAAGCTGGCCACCGGCGGGATGGCGCTCGACCTGATCGCCGTGGTGATCATCGGCCTCATGGTCTGGAAGCCCGGGTTCTAGCCCCGGGCCGGGGGCTCAGCCCTTGGCCGGCGTGCCCGGGAACGGGCGGGGATCGGTGGGCGCCGGGACGACCGGTCGCGTCCACCCCATGGCCTTCGACAGGTTGTCGGTGACCTCGCGCCAGGCCTGGGGCTCCCAGCCCTCGGCCGTGCCGGCCACGCTGAGGTCCTGGCGCACGTGCACGAGCGCCGGCAAGGTCGAGAGCCCGAGGGCGTCGACGATCCGGCGGTCGGGGTCGGCGAAGGTCAGGAACTCCTTGGCGTAGGGCCCGAGGAACTGCGTGGCCTCCTCGGCCGTGCAGGTCACGGCGATGGCCACGCGGCAGTCGGCGTCGTCGTAGGCCCGGAAGATCCGGGCCACCGTCGGCAGCAGCCAGGCGCTCTCCGCCGTGTACGGGTCGAGCACGGCCGTCACCAGGTGGAACGTCGTGAGCCAGGCCCGAAGCGGGTGCGCTTGGCCCTCGAGGGGCGAGAGCTCCAGATCGGCGGGCGCCTCCGTGACCACGGCGGCGCAACCTAGCAAGCTCGCTGGTCCGAGCCGTATTCATGCTCGTCGGGGGCTACGGTCGACGGTGATGCACCCGATCGAGCGGTTGCGGTACGTGGCCCGGGCCGGCGGCGTCGACCAGGGGGAGCTGGTCCGCGAGGCCGCGGCTGCCCTGAGCGGCCTCACCGACGATCCCGGTGGGCTGATCATGTCGTGCCGCCGCCTGCTGGTGCGCCACCCGACGGCCGGTGCCCTGTGGTTCCTGTGCGCCCGGCTGCTGACCGCCGGCGACGTCCGGGCCGAGGCGTGGGCCGCCACCGAGGAGCTCGAGCACGACGGCACGCCGGGTCACCTGGCCCGCCTCCTGCCCGACGAGGCCACGATCACGGTCGTCGGCTACCCCGAGCTGGCTGCCCTGGCCCTGCCCCGGCGGGGCGACGTCGAGGTCCTCGCCGTCGACGCCCAGGGCGACGGGGCTCAGCTCGCCCGGCGCCTCCGCGGGGCCGACGTGGAAGCCATGGACGTGCCCGACGCCGGCGTCGCCGCCGCCGTGGCCAAGAGCGACGTGGTGCTGCTCGAGGCGTCGTGCCTCGGGCCCACCGGCTTCGTCGCGCCCACCGGCTCCCGGGCCGCGGCGGCCGTGGCCAAGCAGGCCGGCATCCCGGTGTGGCTGGTGGCCGGCGTGGGTCGGGCCCTCCCGGCCCGCCTCTGGGAGGCGGCGACGGCCGGCCTCGGCGGCGAGGAGCCGTGGGAGGAGGCCGAGGAGCTCGTGCCCCTCGAACTGGTCGACCGGACCGTCGGGCCCGACGGTGGGCGGCCGGGCGCCGAGCTGGCCAACCGCGCCGACTGCGCCCCGGTGGCCGAGCTGCTCGAGCGCCACTGAGCCAGCCGTGGCCAGTGGTTAGCCTCCTGCTCCATGGGTGAGATGGTCGAGTTCCCGAGCAACGGCGGCACCGGCACCGGCTACCTGGCGGCGCCCGAGGCGGGCGGTGCCGGCCTCGGCCTGATCGTGATCCAGGAGTGGTGGGGCCTGGTTCCCCACATCGAGGACGTGTGCGAGCGGTTCGCCGCCGAGGGCTTCACCGCCCTGGCGCCCGACCTGTACCGCGGCGCCAAGACCACCGAGCCCGACGAGGCCGGGAAGCTCCTGATGACGCTGAACCTCGACCAGGCGGCCAAGGACATGGGCGGGGCCATCGACTTCCTGGAGGCCAGCGACCGGGTCCGGGGCGACGGCGTCGGCGTCGTCGGCTTCTGCATGGGTGGCGGGTTGACGCTGATGCTGGCGGCGCAGCGGCCGGACGACGTGAAGGTGGCCGTGCCGTTCTACGGGTTCGTCCCGTGGGAGCACGCCCATCCGGACTGGTCGCACGTGCAGGCTTCGATCGTCGGGCACTACGGCACCGAGGACGAGTTCTTCAGCCCCGAGAAGGCCAAGGAGCTGGAGGCCACGCTGAAGGAGCTGGGCAAGGACGTCGAGTTCCACATCTACGAGGGCGCCCACCACGCCTTCTTCAACGACACCCGACCCGAGGTCTACGACGCCCAGGCGTCGGACACGGCCTGGGTGCGCACCCTCGAGATCCTCCGGGCCAAGCTCGGTTGACCGACCTGATCGAGTCGTACCTCGAGCTGGGGCTCTCGCTCGGCCGCCACGTCGAGGGCTTCGTCGACGCCTACTTCGGGCCGGCCGACATCGCCGCCCGGGTGGTGGCGGCCCCGCCGGTGGCCCCGGCCCGGCTGGCCGAGGATGCCCGGCGGTTGCTGGCCGACATCGAGCAGTCCGACCTCGAGCCGAACCGCCGGCACTTCCTAGCCGCCCAGGTGCGGGGCCTGCGGACGTCGGCGGCGAAGCTCGCCGGGGAGCCGATCGGCTACTCCGACGAGGTGGAGGCCTGCTACGGCGTCCGGCCCCGCAAGGTTGAGGAGGGCGAGCTGGCCGAGGCCCATCGCCGCCTCGACGCCGCCCTGCCCGGCTCCGGCCGCCTCGCCGAGCGCCTGATCACCTGGCGGGAGTCGCAGGCGATCCCCGTCGAGAAGCTCGGCGCCGCCGTCGAGTCGCTCGCCGACGACCTCCGGGAGCGCACCCACCGGCTGTTCGGCCTGCCCGAGGGCGAGCACGTCGACTTCGACCTCACCACCGACAAGCCGTGGTCGGGCTTCAACTACTACCTGGGCGAGCTGCGTTCCCGGGTGTCGATCAACACCGACCTGCCCGTGCTCAGCCCGAGCCTGGCCCACCTCGTCGCGCACGAGGCCTATCCCGGCCACCACACCGAGCACACCCGCAAGGAGGCCGGCCTGGTCCGCCAGCGGCGCCAGGTGGAGGAGACGATCTTCCTCGTGGGCACGCCCCAGTGCCTGCTGGCCGAGGGGCTGGCCGACCTCGGGATCGAGGTGGTCGTGTCGGCCGACCCGGGGGAGCAGGCCGCCATGGCGGCGTCGCACCTGAAGCCGCTCGGCATCCCGTTCGACGAGGACGTGGTGGCGGCCGTCGGCCGGGCCAGCGAGGGCCTCTCGCGCGTGCGGGGCAACGTCGCCCTGCTCCTGCACGAGGACGGGGCCGACGTCGACGACGTCATCGCCTACGCCGAGCGCTGGGCCCTGCTGCCCCGCAACCGGGCCGAGAAGCTGGTGGAGTTCCTCACCGACGAGACGTGGCGGGCCTACATGACGTGCTACGTCGAGGGCCTGCCGTTGTGCCGGCAGTTCGTGGCCGGCGACCCCGCGCGGTTCCAGCGCCTCGTCACCGAGCAGCTCACGCCCGACCAGCTCGTGGCGTGAGCGACCCCTGGTGATCGGCGTCCTGGGCGCGTCGTCGCCGCTCGGGCAGCTCGTGGTGACGGAGCTGGCCCGCCGGGAGGCGCCGTGGTCCGACCAGCTCACCGCCGGCCTCGACGTGGTGATCGCCCTCGAAGGCGGGGTCGACGTCGCCGCCGCGGCGGTGGCGCTCGGTGTGCCGTACGTCGACGCCACCTCGTCGTGGGAGCTGGCGGCCGACCTGCTCGAGCGCTTCGCCGATGCCGCCGTCCCGGTCGTGCCGGCGTGCGGGTTCGACGGGCTGCTCGGCGACCTGGCCGCCGCCGTGGCCGCCATGCACTTCGGCGGCCCGGTCGACGAGATCGGCGTCCACCACGATCGCCCGGGGTCGGTGCCGGCGCCGGCGAGCCCGAGCCGGCACGTCGCGTTCCCCGGTGGCGGTCGGTGGGTCGTCGACGCCCCGCTGGTGGAGGGCGTGCTCGTGCCCCGCCACGTCCCGGGGGCCGAGGTCGTCACGACCGTCGCCGTCACCGCGGCCACGGGCGACGAGTTCCAGCTCCTGGCCGAGGCGGTGGGCTTCGGCCCGAAGAGCGTGGTGGTGTGCGAGGGCCGGTCGGCCGACGTGCTGTCGGCTCGCCTCCTGGTGACCGCGGCCCGGGCCGTGGCCCAGCCCGGCCAGCCGGCCGGCGCCATGGCCCCGGCCGAGGCGTTCGACGCCGAGCGCTTCCTCGATGCCGTGGCCGGCGACGACCTCCGCTGGTCGTTCTCGTTCCCGTCACCGGGCGACCTGACCGTCTGAGGATTGTCAGGTTCCTGACAAGGACCGCGGCGTACCGTCTGCTGCTGTGAAGGGCTACGTGCTGCGGCGATCGGTCCTGTCCCTGAGCGTGCTGGCCGCGCTCCTGACCCTGGGCGGGACGTTCCTCGTCATCCTCGGGATCCCGGCGCCCGTGGTGCTGGTGCTCGCCCTGCTCCTCGTGGGCCTCCAGTACGCGGTGAACCCGAGGCTGATCGAGTGGTTCATCCCGGCCGCCGAGGTTCCCCACGAGGGGGCCGGCTACCGGACCGCGCACGTGCTCGGTCGCATCGTCGCCGACCGCTGTGCGGAAGCCGGCATCCGGCCGGTGCGGCTCGGCTTCATCGACGATGGCAACCCCAACGCGTTCACGTTCGGCCACCACCGAGGCGACGCGCGCGTGTACCTGAGCCGGGGCCTGCTCGAACGGCTCGATGACGAGGAGCTCGATGCCGTGATCGCCCACGAGATCGGACACGTCAAGAACGGCGACTTCGTCGTGATGACGCTGGCCTGCGTCGTCCCGATGGTCCTCTACTTCGTCTACCTGGGCGCCCGGTCGTCGCGGCGGGCCGAATCGGTGCCGATCACGATCGGGGCCTACCTCGCCTACCTGGTCTCGCAGCTCGGCGTGCTCGCCCTGTCCCGGAGCCGGGAGCTGGCCGCCGACCACCACTCGTGCGCGGTCAGCGGCCACGGCGACGCCCTGGCGTCGGCCCTGGTGAAGATCGCCCACGGCGTCGGCCAGGCCGAGGCCGAGCGGGCGCAGCGCGCCGCGGCGCTCACCGAGGAGGCCAAGAGGTACGGATGGGGGAGCGACGGGCGGAAGGAGGCCCGAAAGGCACGCCAGAAGCTCGAAGGTCGCGAGCGGCGGTTTGGTGCTGCCGGCGTGCTGGGCATCGCCGACCGCCACGCTCCGAGTGGCATCACCCTCGCCTTCGACCGCGGCCTCGACGAGCGCGCGGTGATCGGCGCCCTCCGGTGGGAGGCGTGCAACCCTTGGGCTCGGGCCCAGGAGCTCGTCTCCACCCACCCGACGGTCATGCACCGCATCGCCGCCCTCGAGCGGTCGGGCCTGCCCGGCGCGCCCACCGGCTGGGGTGCCGCCGCGCTCGACGGTGCCGCCGACTTGCCCGAGGTGCGCCGGGCCCGGCGTCGCTTCCCGGTCGAACTGGTCGTCCGCTTCGCCTTCGCGGCCGGCCTCGTCACCGCCTTCCTCGCCGGTCGGCTGGGGGCCTGGACGCTCATGGCGACAGGACTGGTGGTGGCCGGGTTCGGCCTGGTGTTGCGGACGGCGCTCCAGCACCCGGCCGGCCACGAGCCGATCGACCGGGTCACCGACCTGCTCGACCGCCTCGATGCCTCACCGGTCACCGGCATCGCCGTGAGCATCCGCGGTCGGGTGCTGGGGCGGGGCATGCCGGGCTACGTCTTCTCGCCCGACCTGGTCGTCAGCGACGAGAGCGGCTTCGTACCGATCTGGTACCGCCAGCCCGTGCCCTTCGCCCGCACGCTCTTCGGTGCGTTCAAGGCCGCCGACTTCCTCGGGGAGGAGGTCATCGTGCGGGGCTGGTACCGGCGCCAACCCGGGCCCATCGTCGAGCTCCGCGACATCGTCGCCGCCAACGGCAGTCGCAGCGTGGGCTGGCAGTTCCGGGCCGAGGTGGCCTTCGGCGCGCTGCTCGCGATCGCCGGCGTCGTCGCCCTCCTCGCCACGCTGGGCTGAGCGTCCCCGCTTTGGTGCCTGAATGGGAGCGGTCGTTAGCATCCGGGCCATGTCCGAGCGCACTCGCAACCTCCCCCGCCGCTCCTGCCACGCCGTTCCCGGGTCGAACGAGCGGTTCCTGGAGAAGGCGCAGGGCATCCCGGCCGACATGGTGTTCCTCGACCTCGAGGACTCCGTGGCGCCGCTCGAGAAGGAAGCGGCCCGGGCCAAGATCGTCAAGGCCATCCGGGAGGGCGACTGGGGCGACAAGGTCGTCTGCGTCCGCATCAACGCGTGGGACACCGAGTGGACCGTCTACGACGTGCTCGAGATCGTGGGTGGCTCCGGTGAGCGGCTCGACGAGGTCATGCTGCCGAAGGTCGAGTCGGCCGCCCAGGTCGTGGCGCTCGACATGCTCCTCACCCAGGTCGAGAAGAAGGCCGGCCTGCCTGTGGGCCACGTCGGCATCGAGGCCCAGATCGAGACGACCCGGGGCTTGATCAACGTCGAGGAGATCTGCGCCGCCTCGCCTCGCCTGGAGACGATCATCTTCGGCCCCGCCGACTTCGCGGCGTCGATGGAGATGCCGGTGCTCACCGGTGGTGTGCAGATCCCCGAGTACCCGGGCGATCACTTCCACTACGTGTTCTCGAAGATCCTCATGGCCGGGCGGGCCAACGGCCTCCAGGTCATCGACGGCCCGTTCCTCAAGGTGCGGGAGTCCGAGGCGTTCCGCGACTACTGCCAGCGGACCAAGATCCTCGGTTACGACGGCAAGTGGTCGCTGCACCCCGACCAGGTCGAGATCCTCAACGAGGTGTTCTCGCCCACCCAGGAGCAGTTCGACCGGGCGTGGGACATCCTCGACGCCTACGAGAAGGCCACCACCGAGGGCGACCGCAAGGGCGCCGTCATGTTCGGTGACGAGATGATCGACGAGGCCTCCCGGAAGATGGCGATCAAGTTCGTCTCCCGCGGCGAGCGCGCCGGCTTCACCCGCTCGGCCACGTAGGTTCAGCGCCCGTGGACGCGGGCCCCTTCGTCGTCATCGGCCTGCTGGTGGTGGCCCTCGTCGTCGCCGCCGTCCGCGACGTGGCGCGGGGTCGGCGGGAGCGACGCGCCCCGCAACCGGTCAGCACCCGAGTCGGGCCTCGGCGCCTCGTCCTCGTGCGCCACGGCGAGACCGAGTGGAGCCGGCTCGGCAAGCACACCGGTCGCACCGACGTGCCGCTCACCGAGGAGGGGCGGGCCCAGGCCGTCCGCACCCGTGCGCTGCTCGAGGGCTGGAAGTTCGACGCCGTGCTGGTGAGTCCGCTCGGCCGGGCCCAGGAGACGCTCGAGCTGCTCGACCGGACCGAGCCGGTCACCGTCACCGACGACCTGCGGGAGTGGGACTACGGCGACGACGAGGGCCGCACGACGGCCGAGATCCGCGAGGTCCGGCCGGGCTGGACGGTGTGGCGCGACGGGCCGGCCGGCGGGGAGTCGCTCCTCGACGTGGCCGGCCGGGTGGCCCGGTTGCTGCTGCTGGCCGGCCGCCACGAGGGCGACGTGCTCGTCGTCGCCCACGGTCACGTGCTGCGGGTGCTGGCGGCGCGCTGGCTCGAGCTCCACCCCGATGCCGGTCGCCTGCTCGCCCTCGACCCGGCCACCATCTCGGTGCTCGGCCACGAGCGCGAGCAGCCCGTGCTCAGCCGGTGGAACGTCAGCGGTTGACGAGGAGCACGATCACCAGGGGCAGGTTGAAGCAGACGTGGGCGGCCATCCCGGGGCCCAGCCGGCGGTAGCGCTCGGCGCACCACCCGAACACGACGCCGACGCCGGCCAGGCTGGCCACCAGCCCGAGGTTCCCGATGCCGTCGGCGCCGCCGAGGTGGGCCATGCCGAACAGCAGGCCCTGGCCGACGATCGCCACCCGCACCGGGAACGTGCCGGCGAGCGACCGCAGGATCAGGCCGCGGAAGTAGAGCTCCTCGAACAGCGGCGCCATGGCCACGGCCACGATCCCGGCGGTCAGGACGAAGAGGAGGCTGTCCTTGTGCTCGTCGAACACCGCGGTGTTGCTGCCGGCGGCGTCGTTGTTCGAGAGGAGCACCACCACGACCACCGCCACGATGGTGGCGGCGACACGGGCGGCGATCGAGAGGACGATGCCCCGCCACCAGTCGCCCTTGCCGTAGGCGATGCCGTAGTCGCGGCGGAGGTCGCCGGTGCCCTTCCACCGGCTGATCCAGAGGCACACGAGGAGCAGGGTCCCGTAGTTGCCGACGGCGCCGAGCAGGAGCGCGGCGGCCGAGCTGACCTGGTCGCCGGCGAGGGCGAAGAACGCGCCGACGACGGATGCCACGAGGAACATGACCACGGCCAGGAGGGCGATCCAGGCGGAGAACTGCTGGCGGTGGTCCTCCGAAGCGGCCGAGGCGGCCGCGACGTCCTCCGGCCGGATGGGCGACTGCGAGACCACGCCCTTCTTGTCGGACACGCCGTCGGTCCAACGCTCGCCGTCCCAGTACCGGTGGGCGAAGGCACCGCCGGGGTCCTTGTACCAGCCCGCCGGCGGGAGACCGGTGCCGGTCAAGCGGCGAGCACGGCGAGCGCCTCACCGTCGCCGTTGCCGCCGACGATGGCCCAGAAGATGATGCTGACGACCATGGCGCCGATGGTGGCGATCATGGCCTTCTGGGCCAGGGGGTCGCCCTTGCGCTTGCCGTAGATCGAGAGGATCACCCCGATCGGCCCGAGGATGATCGGGAAGACGAGCAGCGACAGCGCGGCGCAGATGAACGCGCCGATCGTGAAGCCACGGCCCTGGCGCGCGGCCATCGGGGGCGGCGGGTACTCGGCCGGGGCGAGGTCCCCGGGGGTGTCGTCGGCGTGCTCGTCCGGCGTTTCCATGCGCGTGGTCTACCCGAGGCGGTGGCCGGTCACGCGGACCGTTCCAGGAGGCGGCGGGCGATGATCTTGAGGCAGAGGGTCTCGTCGGCCCCTTCGAAGATCGACAGGACGCGGGCGTCGACGAAGTAGCGGCTGACCGGGAACTCCTCGGCGTAGCCCATGCCGCCGTGGATCTGCATGGCCTCGCGCGTGACCCACTCGGCCGCCTTGCACACGTAGGCCTTGAGCATGGCCACCTCGAGCGCGCCCTCGCCCTTGGCCATGAGGCGCGACACCACGTAGGAGAACTGACGCGCCGCCTGGATGCTGATGGCCATGCGGGCCAACTTCACCTGGGTGAGCTGGTACTCGCCGATCGGGTGGCCGAACACGACCCGGTCGGCCGCGTACTGACGCGCCTCCTCGTACGCCGCCTGCATCACACCGACGGCGCGCGCCGCGGTCTGCAGCCGGCCGTTCTCGAAGCCCTCCATCTGGAGGTAGAACCCACGGCCGAGCCCGGCATCGCCGCCGATGAGGCAGTCGTCGGGCACGACCCAGCCGTCGAACGCGACCTCGTAGGAGTGCATGCCCCGGTAGCCGATGGTGTCGATGGGCCGGCCCTCGAGGCGGCCGTCGCCCGGACCGTCGAGGTCCTTCTGGTCGAACAC
>JAODBP010000076.1 GCA_025464025.1 Actinomycetes bacterium
GGAGCGCCGCCGGCTGCGGGCCGACGCCGGTGGGCGCGACACCAGCCGCTCCAACGTCACCGTCGGCCTGGGTGCCGACCCGGCCGTGCTCAACGCGCTCAAGGAGTGGCGCAGCAACGCCGCCCGCATGGCCGGCGTGCCCGCCTTCGTGATCTTCCACGACACCACGCTGGCCGCCGTGGCCGAGGCCCGGCCCGGCGACCGCACCGCGCTCCTCGCCCTCCCCGGCCTCGGCCCGGTCAAGGCCGAGCGCTACGGCGACGACCTCCTCCGGGTCGTGGCCGCCAGCATCGCCTCGTAACCGCTGTACAGATCACTTCCCCCCAACAGTACGATCCAGGGGATGGAGGTGACGGTGACGACCCTGCGCGCCAACCTCAAGGAGTGGCTGAGCCGAGCCCGAGCGGGTGAGGAGATCGTCATCACCGAGCGAGGCCTGCCGATCGCCCGGTTGAGCCCGATCGACGAGACCAGCCGCATCGAGGCGCTCACCGCGGCGGGCATCCTTGCCCCGGCGAAGCGCCCGAAGGGCAAGGCCTACCGCAAGGGCATCAAGCTCCGTGGCGAGGGCACCGTCCTCGATCTCATCGAACGGCGGTGACCGCCGTCTACTTCGACACGAGCGCCTACCTCAAGCTCCTGCTGGACGACGAGGTGGGCCGCGACGTGGTCCTCGACCTGTGGGAAGCGGCAACGGTCGCCGCCAGCAGCAGACTCGCCGACATCGAGGTACGTGCCGGCCTCGGCGCTGCGCACCGGACCGGTCGGTTGACCGCCGCCGGACGCCGTGGCGCCGAGCTGCGCTGGGAGCGGTACTGGGCGGAGAGCCGGCCGATCGAGCTCACCGAAGCAGTGGGCGGTCGCGCTGGAGCCCTCGCCATCCGCCATGCCCTGACCGGCGCCGACGCCGTGCACCTCGCCAGTGCCGAGGTGCTCGGCACCGCCATCATGGCGACGTGGGACCGGCGGCTCGGTGCGGCAGCCGCGGCGGTCGGGCTCGCCGTCGTCCCCGCCGCCTAGGGTCACCCCGTGCGCTTCCAGGTGGACCAGGCGTTGCCCGGCTCCGTCGAGGAGGTCCTGGCCGCCTTCACCGACCCCGGGTTCCTCGGCTCGGTCGGCGACCTCGGCAAGGTCGGCGACCCCGAGGTGCTCGACCAGCAGCGCGACGGCGACGTCGTGCGCCAGCGGGTGCGCTACCGCTTCACCGGCGACCTGTCACCGGCCGTCACGTCGGTGGTCGACCGCGACAAGTTCGTGTTCGTCGACGAGCACACCTACGACCTGACCCATGCCACCGCCACGTTCACCATCGTCCCCGACCACTACGGCGACCGGCTCACGTGCCACGGCACCGAGCGCTTCCACCAGATCTCCGACGGCGCCAACCGCCGGGTCGAGGCCGAGCTGAAGGTCCGCTGGCCCGTGGTCGGTGGGCTGGTCGAGCGGGCCATCGTGTCCGGCTTCAAGGAGCACCTGGCCGAGGAGGCCGAGCTCATGACCGCCTGGCTGACCGGGCACTAGCGACCGTCGCGGTCGGCCACCATGTCCTTGAACCGGCTCATGCCGATCGTGACGAAGATGCCCTCGGCCTCGTTGCACAGCACGTCGCCGGCCCAGAGCTTCGACGAGCACCACTGCTTGCGCCCCTCGGCCCGCTCGAAGCTCGCCTCCAGCCGGAGCTCGGTGCGCAACGGCGTCGGCTTGCGGTAGACGACCGTGAGCGTGCCCGTCATGCCCGGCTGGCCGTTGGTCGAGTTGGCCATCCCGAGGATCTCGTCGTGGACCGCGGCGATGAACCCGCCGTGCACGCACCCGGGCGGGCCCTCGTAGGCCCCACCGAACCGCACCCGCCCGTGCACCACCCCGTCGACCACCTCCATGGTCATGTACGGCGCGATCGGGTTGGCCCGGCCCGAGAGCGGGCTGTGGTCGAAGAACTCCTGAGGCTTGGGCGCGTTGGCCGGTTCGGCGTAGCCCTCGTAGGTGCGGCCGTAGGGGTAGCCGCCGAGCGTCTCGGCGAACGCCTCCATCTGCTCCGACGCCCGCTCGAGCATGTCGGGCGGGGCCCCGCTCGCCACCAACCGCTCGACCACCAGCCGGGTGGCCGCCGCCAGGCGCCGCCGGGCCTCCACCGATTCGCCGTCAGCCATCAGACGTCGACCGTAGCGGGCGTGAACTCGGCCACCAGCGGGGCGTGGTCCGACGGCTTCGCGCCTTTCCGGGCGTTGCGGTCGACCACCACCCACGAAAGCCGCTCGGCCAGCGGCGCGCTGGCCAGCAGGAGGTCGATGCGCATCCCCCAGTGCTTGTGGAAGGCCCCGGCCTGGTAGTCCCACCACGAGAACAGGCCGTCCTGCTGGTAGCGCTGGCGGAGCACGTCGACCAGGCCCCACGCCTCGACGTCGGCCAGGGCGTCGCGCTCGGGCTGGCTGACGTGGGTCCCGCCGTGGCAGGCGTTCACGTCCCAGACGTCGCGGTCGTCGGGGGCGACGTTGAAGTCGCCGCAGACCACGACGTCGGTCCCGGAGTGGGCCGTGGCGTCGAGGTGGGCGCGGAGCCGGGCCAGCCAGCCGAGCTTGTAGTGGTAGTGGTCGTGGCCGACCTCGCGCCCGTTGGGCACGTACACGGTCGACACCCGCACGCCGCCGCAGGTGGCCGTGAGCAGGCGGGCCTCGGCGTCGGGCTCGCCGCCGTCGGCGAAGCCGTCGACGACGTCCTCGACGCCGACCCGGCTCAGGATGGCGACGCCGTTCCACCGGCCCTCGCCGTGGTGCACGGCGTCGTAGCCCAGCCCGGCGAACGTCATGGCCGGGAAGGCGTCGTCGGAGAGCTTCGTCTCCTGCATGCAGAGCACGTCGGGCCGGGCGAAGGCCAGCCACTCCTCCACCCGGGGCAGCCGGGCGTTCAGCGAGTTGACGTTCCAGGTGGCGATCCTCACCCGGTCGAAGCTAGCTAGCCCCCGACCCGCTCGTTGTAGGAGGCCATGGCCTCGTTGGCCTCCTTCTCCATGAGCTTCAGGGCGTCGTCGACCGAGGCGTGCTTGAGCACGAGGGCCTCGAGGCCGTCACGCACGGCGTCGCGGAACTCCTTGTACGGGCCGATGCTGGGTCCGCCGGACGCGTGCGAGCCGAGGAGCTGGTCGTACGCCACCTTGAACGTGGGCCGGGTCTTCCAGTTGTCGGCCACGTCGGGCAGCTCGATCGCCGACTTCCGGATCGGGATGTAGCCGGTGAGCTTGCTCCACAGCGCCTGCTGGGCCGGCTCGTTCAGGTACTTCATGAAGTCCCACGTGGCGGCCTTGGCCTCGTCGGACTTGTCCTTGCCCACCATCCAGAGGGCGCCGCCACCGACCTGCACGCCGCCGTCCTTGGCATCGGGGCCGGGCAGCGGGGCCACACCGACGCCGACGTCGGTGAACTGGCCGGCGTCCTGGATGTCGTAGATCGTGCTGAGGGCGGCCGACGTGCCGATGGCCATGCCGGCGTCGCCCTTGCCCAGGGCCAGCAGGGTGTCGGAGCCGCTGGTGTTGCGGCCGACGTTGAGGGCCACGTCATCATCGAAGAGCTGCTTGACGAAGCCGAGGATCTCCTTGCCTGTGGCGTTGTCGAGCGTCGCCTTCTCGGCCCGGCCGCTCCGCCCGTTGTCGTGGTCGACGATGGCCTTGCCGGCCTTGGCGAACCACTGCTCGAAGTACCAGGCCGACATCTCCCAGGCGAAGCCGGTGCCGGCCGCGCCCGACTCCTTGATGGCCTTCGCCGCGGCGATCATGTCGGCGAAGGATGCCGGCGGATCAGCCGGGTCGAGGCCGGCCTTCTTGTAGTCGTTGGTGTCGAAGTACAGGACCGGGTTCGACACGTTGAACGGCATCGGCCAGAGCGTGTCGCCGACGGTGAACTCCCGGAGCACGGCCGGCAGGTGGTCCGACGTGTCGTACCCGTCGGCGTCGATGCAGTCCTGCACCGGCACGACGCTCTTCGAGTCGATCATCAGCTGGAGGCGGGTCTCCTCCAGCAGCACCAGGTCGGGCAACGTCCCGCCCCGCAGCGCGGTGAGGTACTTGTCGGAGCCCTCGTCGTACGTCCCCTGGAACTGCATGGTGACGCGGACCTTCTTCTGCGACGCGTTGTAGCCCGTGACCATCGTCTTGATGGCGTCACCGAGCGACTGGCTGAGGCCGCTCTGCCAGAAGGTGATGTCCACCGGCTTGGTGACCTTGTCGAGGGCGCCGACCGGGCAGTCGCCCGAGCCCTTCCCGCCGGCGGAGTCGCCACCCGAGCCGCCGCTGCACGCCACGGCGAGCAGCACGGGCACGAGGGCCAGGGCGATGAGGCGAGGGCGCATGGAGGTCATCCCTTGACGGCGCCCGAGGTGAGGCCTCGGACGAGGTGGCGTTGGAAGAACAGGAGCAGGAAGAAGATCGGCAGACCGGCGATCACCGCGCCGGCGGCTGGCAGGTTGAGGTTGGCGACGTTCTGGCCGACGAGCGACTTGAGGCCGATCTGCACGGTCCGGTGAGCGTCCTCGTTGGTGACCAGCAGGGGCCAGAGGTACTGGTTCCACGAGAGCAGGAACGAGAAGACGGTGAAGGCGGCGATGGCCGGGCGGGCCAGCGGCACGGCCACGTGGCGCAGGAAGCCCCAGTGGCCGTAGCCGTCGAGGGCAGTGGCGTCACGCAGGTCGCGCGGCACGCCGAGGAACGCCTGGCGGATGAGGAACGTGCCGAAGGCCGTGGCCAGGAACGGCACGATGAGCGCCTGGTAGGAGTCCAGCCAACCGAAGTGCTGGATGGTCTCGTAGTTGGCCACGATCGTCGCTTCGGCCGGCACCATCAACGTGGCCAGGAACAGCGTGAACACCACGCGCTTGAACGGGAACCGAACGAAGGCGAAGGCGTAGGCGGCGAGGATCGACGTGACCACCTGCCCGCCCACGATCACGATCGTGACGATGGCGCTGTTGAGCAGGTAGCGCCACAGGTGCCCGACGCGGAACGCGTTGCGCAGCGGGGTCAGCGTCAGCGACTTCGGGAGCAGCACGCCCGGGAAGTCGACGACCCGCGCCGCCGGCTGGATGGCCAGCACCACGGCCACGTAGATGGGCAGGAACACCACCACGGCGCAGAACGTGAGGAGGGCGTAGCGCCCGATGGTCCTGGGGGCGACCGCCGGCCTGGTCGCCCTCGCGTCAGTCGCCATAGTGCACCCGCTTCTCGAGCACCTTCAGCTGGACCAGCGTCAGCACCAGGATGATGCCGAAGAGCACGACGGCCTCGACCGCGGCCGAGCTCGGGTCGTTCGAGGTCTGCTTGAACACGTGGTACACGAGCAGCTCGGTGCTGTGCAGCGGCCCACCGGTCGTGAGCAGGTCGACCTGGCCGAAGGTCTGGAAGGCGTTGATGCTCAGCACCACGAAGGCGAAGAGCAGCGTCGGCGACAGCAGCGGCAGCGTCACCTCGCGGAACCGGCGCCACGCCCCGGCCCCGTCGATGCGGGCGCTCTCGAGCAGCTCGTCGGGCACCGACTGGAGGCCGGCGCTGATCACGATGAACGTGAAGCCGAGGTTCTGCCACACCGTCGCCATGGCCACGGACACCAGGGCCCAGCCTTCGCTCTGGAGGAAGATGATCTTGTCGTGGCCGAGCTTCTCGAGCGCCTGGTTGACGAGGCCGATCGACGGGTTGAGCAGCGTCAGCCACATGAGCGACGCCACGGCGACCGAGGTGGCCACCGTCGAGGAGAAGATCGTGCGGTAGATGCCGATGCCCTTGAGCTGCTGGTGGGCCAGCACGGCGAGGCCGAGGCCGAGGGCCAGGCCGGTGGGCACGGTGAGGACGGCGAACTTCAGCGTGGTGGTGAGGCTGCGTCGGAACGGCTCGCTGGACAGCACGTCGGTGTAGCGGCTGAAGCCGACGTAGACGCCCTTCCCGCCGAACGGGTCGCTGCGGTAGAGCCCGAGGACGACCGTGCGGACCAGCGGGTAGAAGACGAAGACGCCGAAGACCAGGGCCGAGGGCAGCAGGAGCAGGACGGCGAGCGGCCACTCCCGCTTCTTCCGGGCGAGGACGATCTCCTCGCCGGCGGCGACAACCGGGACGGCCACGTCAGTCGACGCGGACGCCGGTGGTGGCGTCGAAGAGGTGGACTCGGTCGGGGCGGAGCGACAGGTGCACGGCGTCGCCCTCGGTGATCGCATCCCCGTGGGCCGGCACCCGGACGATGACCTGGTGCCCGGCGGCCTCGCAGATCACCTGGCGCTCGTGGCCGAGCGACTCGACGACCCGCACCGTCGCGGCGATGCCCTCGGCACCGAACGACACGTGCTCGGGCCGGATGCCGACCACGACGTCGTCGCCCCGACCGGCGATCGGCCCGGGCACGATGTTCATCGGCGGGCTGCCGATGAACTGGGCCACGAAGACGTTGGCCGGTCGGTCGTAGACGTCCTGCGGAGCACCGAGCTGCTGGAGGTGCCCGTCGCTCATCACCGCCACCCTCGTCGCCATCGTCATGGCCTCGACCTGGTCGTGGGTGACGTAGACGAACGTGGTGCCGAGCGTCTGGTGGAGCTCGACGATCTCGGCGCGCGTCGCCGTGCGCATCTTGGCGTCGAGGTTCGACAGCGGCTCGTCCATCAGGAACACCGCCGGCCGGCGCACGATGGCCCGAGCCAGGGCCACACGCTGGCGCTGGCCCCCGGAGAGCTCGCGCGGCTTGCGGTCGAGCAGGCCGGAGAGCCCGAGCTGGCCGGCGGCGTCCTCGACGAGCTTGGTGCGCTCGTCGGCCGGCACCTTCCGCGAGCGGAGGGGGAACTCGATGTTCTGCCGCACGCTCTTGTGCGGGTAGAGGGCGTAGCTCTGGAACACCATGGCCAGGTCGCGGTCCTTGGGGTCGACCCCGTCGACCCGCTGGTCCCCGATGTGGATGGTGCCCTCGGTCGGCTCCTCGAGCCCGGCGATCATGCGCAGGGCCGTCGACTTGCCGCAGCCCGACGGGCCGAGCAGGACGAGGAACTCACGGTCCTCGACGCGGAGGTCGAGGTCGTCGACGGCGACGGTGTCGCCGAACCGCTTGGTGACGTGCTCGAACGCGACGCTCGCCATGGCGTGGTGTCTAGCGGAGAGCAGCGACGCCGCGGGCGGCATCCTCCTCGGGAGGAGGCGCCGCCCGCAGTGTCAGCGCTTCTTGGCCGCGGTCTTCTTGGCCGCGGTCTTCTTGGCCGGAGCCTTCCTGGCGGGCGCCTTCTTGGCCGGAGCCTTCTTGGCCGCGGTCTTCTTGGCGACTGCCTTCTTGGCCGGAGCCTTCTTGGCCGCGGTCTTCTTGGCGACGGTCTTCTTGGCCGGCGCCTTCTTGGCCGTGGTCTTCCTCGCCGGTGCCTTCTTGGCCACCGTCCTCTTGGCCACGGTCTTCTTCGCCGTTGTCTTCTTCGCCGGTGCCTTCTTGACCGCGGTCGCCTTCTTGGCGGCCGTGGTCTTCTTGGCGGGTGCCTTCTTGGCCGGTGCCTTCTTGGCTGTGGCCTTCTTGGTCGCTGCCAGGGTCGCCTCGCTTTCGGGCTGCTTTGCCCCGGGTTCCCCCGAGGCCTGATCCGTGCCGGTCGCAGCGCCGTTCGGCGCCTCCGTCACGGCCTTGCCGGCCGAGCGCGCACGCGTCGACCGCTTCTTGGCCGGGGCCGCGGCGTTGGCGGCCTCCAGCTCGATGTCGGCCACCCCGGGCAGGGCGAGGTCGATGCCTCGCCGCGCCGCGTGGATGGCGTGCACCACGAACGTGTGCCGCTCGCCGCGCGTGAGCACCTCACGGGCGCTGCGCGGCGCGGGGTCGCCCAGGAGCTTGAGCGGGGCGTAGCACCGCACGTCGCCGATCTGGATGTAGGCCCCGTGGCTGCTGAACTCGACGACCTCGCCCTCGACCGTGCTGCCGGGCTGGTGCTCGGCGACGAACTCGATGAACGGGAGCGGCGGGTTGACCGGGTCGACCACCGTCGGCTGCTCGACCGGCGCGCTGTCGCGACCGCCGCGACCACGACGCCGCCGGCCCCGACCGGTGCCACCGTCGGCCTGGTCGTTGACGTCCGGCTGCACCTCCGGCTCACCCGCGGCCTTGCGGCCGCGACCGCGGGGCGGCGGGGCCTTCGGCTTCGGCATCGGCCCGAGGTCGGCGCCGCTGGACGTCGGCCCCGAGTGCGCTGCCGCCTTGGCCGCCGAGCCCGAGCTGGCGCGGGTGCGCTTGCGACCGGCGGCGCGGGTGGCCATGCGGCTCTTCGGGCCGCGCACCGGCGTGCGCTCGATGAAGACCCAGCCGACGCCCGGCACCGGCTTGCCCCCGACCAGGCGACCCTGGTCGAAGAGCCACTCGTACTCACCGTGGAACTCCTGGAACGAGTCGTTGGAGAACACGGTGGCGCCGACGCGGTCGGCGATCTCGAGGATGAACTTGTCGCCCCGACCGATGCTGCCGGCCGGTGGCGTCAAGAGCTCGTTGGCCGCGAGTGCCTCGTCGTACATCTGCTTCTCGGACGGATCGATGCGGTGTTCGAAGGTCGCATCGACCACGACCGTGCAGAGCTCGTGGGGGCGCTCGGCCAGGAAGGCGCGCACTGCCTCGTCCAGTTGGGCGAGGCTCGGCAGCGACCGTCCTTCCGTTGCGATGTTGGAGCCGTCGACGACGACGTGTGATGGAGCCATGTCGCGTGACAGTCAACCACCTCTGCGCGCGCTGTCTGCGGACCTCGCGCGTTTGCGCGAGTCGCGCGGCCGCGAACGCGCCGCGCCGAACGTCGCCGAGCCTACGAACTGGCGACCGTCAGACGCCGGAGAACGCGCGGTCGACGAGGTCTTCCTGCTCGGCCGCGTGCACGCCCGCCGAGCCGGCGGCCGGACTTCCCGACTCCTCACGCGAGGAGTGGCCGAGCTTCATGCTGCCGGGCAACAGGTTGTGCAGCCGCCCGTGCACGAAGGGCCAGGCGCCCATGTTCTCCGGCTCCTCCTGGACCCAGAACACCGAGTCGGCGTTCTCGTACTTGGCGAGGATCCCGGCGACGAGGTCGGCCGGCCACGGGTAGACCTGCTCGACGCGCACGACGGCGACCGGCGCGCTCGTCTCCTGCTTGCGCTTCAGGAGGTCGTAGCCGACCTTGCCCGTCGAGAGCAGCACCCGTCGCACCGACGCCGGGTCGGTGGCCGTGGCGTCGTCGAGCACGGGCCGGAACGAGCCCTCGGTGAACTCGCTCAGCGGCGAGCGCGCTTCCTTCGCGCGCAGCAGGTACTTCGGCGTGAAGACGATCAACGGGGTCTTCACCTCGTTGCGCACCTGGCGTCGGAGGAGGTGGAAGAACTGCGCGGCCGTGGTGACGTTGCAGACCTGCATGTTGTCCTCGGCGCACAGCGTGAGGAACCGCTCGATGCGACCCGACGAGTGCTCGGGGCCCTGCCCGTCGTAGCCGTGCGGGAGCAGCAGCACGAGGCCGGAGTTCTGGCCCCACTTGTCCTCGGACGACGAGACGAACTGGTCGACGATGATCTGGGCGCCGTTGAAGAAGTCGCCGAACTGCGCCTCCCAGACGCACAGCGCCTCGTCGTGGACGATCGAGTAGCCGTACTCGAAGCCCATCGCCGCGTACTCGGAGAGCGACGAGTCGTAGATCCAGAACTTCCCCTGGTCCTGGCCGAGGTGGGCCAGCGGCGCGTACTCGCCGCCGGTCTCGTAGTCGACCAGCACGGCGTGGCGGTGCGAGAACGTGCCCCGTCGCGTGTCCTGGCCGGTGAAGCGGATGTCGCCGCCCTCGGCGAGGATCGTGCCGAGCCCGAGCGCCTCGCCCACGGCCCAGTCGGCCTCGCCCTCCTCCCACAGCTTGCGCCGGGCGTCGAACTGCTTGAGCAGCTTCGGGTGCACGGTGAAGCCGTCGGGGTGGGTGTCGAGCGCCCGGAACATGCGCTCGAGCTCCTCGCGGTCGACGGCGGTGCTGGCCGTCGACAACGTGTGGCTGATGCGCGGCGCCGGTCGCATGGGACCACCCTTGGGCGGCGCCGTCGAGCGGGTCTCGTCGAGCGCGGCCTGGAGGCGCTGCGAGAAGTCGTCGAGGGCGCGCTCGGCCTCCTCGAGGGTGATGTCGCCGCGGCGCACGAGCGTCTCGACGTAGCGCTTGCGCACCGAGCGGCGGGCGTCGATGCGCTTGTACATGAGCGGCTGCGTGTAGCTCGGGTCGTCGCCCTCGTTGTGGCCGTGGCGCCGGTAGCACCACATGTCGATGACCACGTCGTGGTTGAACGCCTGGCGGAACTCGAAGGCGAGCCGGGCCGCCCGGACGCAGGCCTCGGGGTCGTCGCCGTTCACGTGCAGGATCGGCGCCTGGACCATCTTGGCCACGTCGGTGGCGTAGGTGGACGAGCGGCCGTACTCCGGCGCCGTGGTGAAGCCGAGCTGGTTGTTGATGACGAGGTGGACGGTGCCACCGGTGCGGTAGCCCTTGAGGTCGGAGAGGTTGAACACCTCGGCGACCACGCCCTGGCCGGCGAACGCGGCGTCGCCGTGGATGAGCAGCGGCAGCACCGAGTACGAGGTCGGCCGGTTGATGAGGTCCTGCATGGCGCGGACCATGCCCTCGACCACCGGGTCGACGGCCTCGAGGTGCGACGGGTTGGCGGCCAGCTGGAGCGGCAGCTCGCTCCCCTTGCGGGAGGTGAACGTGCCCTTGGCACCGAGGTGGTACTTCACGTCGCCCGAGCCCTGCACGGTGTGCGGGTCGATGTTGCCCTCGAACTCGTTGAAGATCTGGCCCAGCGACTTGCCGACGATGTTGGCCAGCACGTTGAGACGACCGCGGTGGGCCATGCCCATCACGGCGCCCTCGAGGCCGGCGTCGGCGGCGCACTCGAGCACGGCGTCGAGCAGGGGGATCGCCGACTCGCCGCCCTCGAGGCCGAAGCGCTTGGCCCCGACGTACTTGGTGGCGAGGAACTTCTCGAACGCCTCGGCCGCGTTGAGTCGCCCGAGGATGTGGCGCTGCTCGTCGGCGTCGAGGCTGACCCGCACGCCCTCGACGCGCGCCTGGATCCACTCCTTCTGGTCGGGATCCATGATGTGCATGTACTCGACGCCGGTGGTGCGGCAGTAGGCGTCGCGCAGGGTGTGCAGGATGTCGCCGAGGATCATCCGGTCGCGGCCGGCCAGGCCGCCGGTGAGGAACTCGCGGTCGAGGTCCCAGATGGTGAGGCCGTAGGTGGCCGGGTCGAGCTCGGGGTGGGTCTCGGGCTCCTTGACCGCCAGCGGGTCGAGGTCGGCGATGAGGTGGCCGCGCACCCGGAAGTTGTTGATGAGGCGCATGACCTGCATCTGCTTCCGGAGGTGGCTCTCGACCGAGTCGACCGGGTTGACGTCGCGGCGCCACTCGACGGCGGTGTACGGCACGCCGAGGGAGCGGAAGATCTCCTCGTAGAACTCGTCCTGGCCGAGCAGCAGCTCGTGGATCTTCTTGAGGAAGAGGCCGGACTCGGCGCCCTGGATGATGCGGTGGTCGTAGGTGGACGTGAGCGTGACCGTCTTCGACACGCCGAGGTCGGCCAGCGCCCGAGGGTCGGCAGCCTGGTACTCGGCCGGGAAGTCGATGGCGCCGGCCCCGACGATGACGCCCTGCCCGGGCATGAGGCGAGGCACCGACTGGACGGTGCCGATGGTGCCCGGGTTGGTGAGGGTGGCGGTGACCCCGGCGAAGTCCTCGGGCGCGATCTTGTTCGACTTCACCTTCCGGACGAGGTCCTCGTAGGCGCTGTGGAAGCCGCGGAAGTCGAGGGTGTCGGCCTCCTTGATGGAGGGCACCAGCAGCGTGCGGCTGCCGTCGGACTTCTCGACGTCGACGGCGAGGCCGAGGCCGACGTGCGAGTGGCGCACGATCGCCGGCTTGCCGTCGATCTCGGCGTACGCCGCGTTCATCGCCGGCACCGACTTGAGGGCCTGGACGATGGCGTAGCCGATGAGGTGGGTGAAGCTGACCTTGCCGCCGAGCGTGCGGCCGAGGTAGCCGTTGATGATCGAGCGGTTGACCTCGAGCAGCTTGGCCGGGACGACGCGGAAGCTCGTGGCCGTGGGCACGCCCAGGCTCGACTCCATGTTGGTGACGATCCGGGCCGCCGCACCACGGAGCGGCTCGGCGCCCTCGGGGGTCGCCGTCGTGGGCTTGGGCGGGGCCGCGGGGGCCGCCGCCGGAGCCGGGGCCGCCGGT
>JAODBP010000167.1 GCA_025464025.1 Actinomycetes bacterium
GGCCACGGGCTGCGCACGAAGGCGGCGTGGAGCATCCCGGGGAGCTCGATGTCGTCGACGTAGCGCCCCCGGCCGGTGAGGATCCTCGGGTCCTCGACCCGGCGGACCGAGGAGCCGGTGAGGCGGCTCACCAGCCTTCGATGGCCGGGATCCCCAGCCGCTCGAGGGTCTCGACCATGCCCGCCTTGTGGGCGTCGCTGATCTCCAGGCGGGGGCGGCGGGGGATGCCGCCGGGCATGCCGAGGGCGGTGAGCGCGCCCTTCGTCGCCGAGATGCCGCCGTGCTTGCGGGTGGCGGTGAACAGCTCCATGAGCGTCCGGTAGGCCTCGTCCCGCCCGGCCAGGTCGCCGGCCACGTGCTTGTCGATCACGGAGACGCAGAGGCGGGGCGCCAGGTTGCCGTCCGACGACAGGAAGCCCTGGGCGCCGAGGGCGAGGGCGATCGTCGCCTGCATGGGCCCGCCGACGTGGACGTCGGCCCGGCCGTCGACGGCGGCCACCACGTCGAGCAGGTACATCACGTCCTGGTTGGTGGCGTTGATCCCGATGATCGAGTCGTACTCGCCGACCAGGGTGTTGATGAGGTCGGGCTGGATCCAGTAGCCGGCGGCCTGGTGCGACGAGAGCACGACCGGGATCTCCACGTGGTCGAGGACGTCGCGCAGGTAGCGCTCGAACTCGTCGGGCCGGGGCCGGTTCCCGTGGCCCTGGTCGAGGCTGTAGAGCTGCATGGCCTCGATGCCGCACTCCTTGGCCAGCTTGCCCAGCTCGATCATCTGGCCGGCGGTGCGGGGCTCGACGCCCATGGCCCGGACCGGCACCTTGCCGCCCAGCTCCTCGACGCCGATCTCCAGGATCCGACGGATCTCAGCCGGGGAGAGCGTGTAGGCCTCGCCGCTCCCCGAGCCGGCCAGGTAGACGCCGATGCCCGAGGCGGCGAGCCGGCGCAGGTGGCCGCGCAGGGCCTCCTCGTCGAGCGACTCGTCCCGCCCGAAGGCGGTCAGGCTGATCACGAACGTGCTGGGCTGGCGGTCGGTCACGGCGTGCACTCCCCCTCGATCGCGGTCACAGTAGCGACCATGAAGCCAAGTGCTTTAGGAGCGGTGGGGGCGCGGGCCGAGGCCTTCCGTGCCGCCGGGCTCTGGGACGACCAGACGCTGGCCGGCCGGGTGGCCGACCACGCTGCATCCAGGCCCGACGCCGTGGCCGTCGTCGACGGGGCCGGGCGGCGCACCTACGGCGAGCTGGCCGCCGATGCCGCCGCCCTGGCCGCGTGGCTGCGGGCCAACGGCGTCGGGGCCGGTGACGTGGTGTCGGTGCAGCTCCCCAACCGGTACGAGGCGGTCGTCTCCGCCGTCGCCGTGCTGTCGATCCCCGGCGTGCTCAACCCGCTGCTGCCGAACTACCGGGCCAAGGAGCTGGGCCACGTGTTCACCACGGCCCGGCCGGCGGCGATCATCACGCCCGACTCCTACAACGGCTTCGACCACGTCGCCCTCGTCGAGGACGTCGTGGCCGCGACGGGCCACCGGCCGGTGCACCTGGTCGTCGGCGGCAACTTCGCCGAGGCCCGGGCCGACGGCGAGCTGGGTCGGGGCGTGGCGACCGAGGTGTCGGAGCTGATCTTCACCTCGGGCACCGAGGCCACGCCCAAGGCGATCATGCACACCGAGGAGACGGCCGGGTTCTCGGTCCGGGTGGCCTACGACGACATGGGCCTCACGTCCGACGACGTGGTCTGGATGCCCTCGCCCGTGGGCCACTCCACCGGCTTCAACTACGGCGTGCGCTTCGCCCTGCACCACGGCCTGAAGCTCGTGCTCCAGGACAAGTGGGACGGCGATGCCGCCGCCGCCCTGATCCAGGCCGAGGGGTGCAGCTACACGCTGGCCGCCACCACGTTCCTCCAGGACCTGGTGGGCGCGGCCGACCGGGCCGGCGTGAAGCTCACGTCGATGCGGTGCTTCGGCTGCGGCGGCGCCCCGGTGCCGGCCGAGCTGGTGCGGGCTGCGGCCGAGCGCGGGATCGGCGTGCTCCGGCTCTACGGCTCGACCGAGGTGCTGGTCGGCACGTGGAACCGGGTCGACTCGCCCGACGACAAGAAGGCCGACACCGACGGTCGGCCCATGAGCCACGTCGAGGTCCGCACCGACGACGACGGCGAACTGTTCACCCGCGGCCCCAACTGCTGCGTCGGCTTCTTCGACGACCCCGAGCGCACCGCGGCCACGTTCGACGCCGAGGGGTGGGTCCGCTCCGGCGACCTCGTGGCCCTCGACGACGACGGCTACCTCACCGTGGTCGGTCGGAAGAAGGAGATCATCATCCGGGGTGGCATGAACATCGCCCCCCGGGAGATCGAGGAGCTGCTCGTCGCCTTCCCCGAGGTGCAGCGGGCCGCGGTGATCGGCCTCCCCGACGAGCGGCTCGGCGAGCGCATGTGCGCGTGCGTCGTGCTCGAGTCGGGATCGACGCTCGACCTCGCTACCGTCGTCGAGCGCCTGGAGGCGGGCGGCCTGGCCAAGTTCAAGCTGCCGCAGCGGCTCGAGGTCCTCGACGCCCTCCCCACCACCGCGTCCGGCAAGGTCCAGAAGCACGAGATCGTGAGAGCGCTGACCGCATGAGCATTTCGGTAGAGCACGTGAAGCTCGGGCGCGGGAAGGCGGTCGCCGCTGTGCTCCGCCTCGACCGGCCCGACTCCCTCAACGCCATCGACGGGGAGATGCTCCGCTCGATGGACGCCGCCCTGGACGCGATCGAGGCCGACCCCGACGTGCGGTGCGTGCTCGTGACCGGCAACGGCCGGGCGTTCTCGGCCGGGGGCGACCTCAAGGGCTACGTGAAGCTCCAGCAGGACCCGGTGCGCTTCCCGCAGTTCGTGGGCGACCTCCACCGGATCTTCGGGCGGTTCCGCACGATCAAGGTCCCGACGATCGCCCTGGTCAACGGCGTGACCGCAGCCGGCGGGCTGGAGCTGCTGCTCAACTGCGACTTCACGCTGGTGGCCCGCTCGGCCCGCATCGGCGACGGCCACCTCAACTTCGGCCAGATGGGCGGTGGCGGCGTGCTCACCCTCCTGCCCCGCGCCATCGGGCGGTCGAAGGCGATGGAGCTGCTCGTCACCGGTCGCTTCCTCTCGTCCGACGAGTGCGTCGAGTGGGGTCTGGCCAACCGGGTGGTCGACGACGAGCGGCTGCTCGACGAGGGCATCGAGCTGGCCAAGGGCATCGCGGCCAAGAGCCCGCTGGCCATCGCCAACGCCAAGGAGGTGCTCCACGCCAACTGGGCCGACAACGTCCCGGTCGAGGCCGGCCTCCGCTTCGAGCTCGAGCGCGACGCCTACTACTGCCTCACCTCGCACGACGCGCCCGAGGGGCTGAACGCCTTCGCCGAGAAGCGCACGCCGAAGTTCAAGGGTCGATGAGCGCGCCGAGGATCGATGTCGACAGCCGGCCGTGGTGGGACGGCCTGCGCGAGCACAAGCTCGTGCTCCAGCGGTGCGAGGCCGACGGCCGCCTGCGCTTCCCACCCATGTCGTCGTGCCCGCACTGCGGCACCCCGGGCGGTACCGAGGTCGAGGTCTCCGGCGACGCCCGCATCTACTCGTGGGTGGCCGTGCACCGGGCGCTGACCCCGGCCCAGGAGTCCGAGGTGCCGTACACGATCGCCACCGTCGAGCTGCCCGAGGGCGTGCGCATGGTCGGCCGCCTCGACGGCGCGCCGGGCGACGGCGTCGCCGTGTCGCCGGTGTTCGTCGACCACGGCGACTGGACCGAGCTGCGATTCGAGGTGCAGTCGTGAGGCAGGCGGCGATCGCCGGGGTCGGCTACACGACCTTCAGCAAGGACTCCGGGCAGACGCCCCTCGGCCTGGCCCGCGAGGCGTGCCAGGCCGCCATCGACGACGCCGGCATCACGGCCCGGGACGTCGACGGCATCGCCAGCTTCGCCGTGCTCAACGACTCGGCGCCGTGCGTGGCGGTGGCGTCGGCCCTGGCCGTGCCCCAGCTCCGGTTCGTGGTCGACGCCGACCTCGGCGGCCAGGCGCCGTGCTACCTCACGTGGCTGGCGTCGATGGCCGTCGCGACCGGGCAGGCCGAGCACGTGCTGGTGTTCCGCGCCCTCAACGGCCGCTCCGGTGCCCGGGTCGGGACGATGGAGTTCCCCGGCGCCGGCGCGCCGTTCCGCTACCCGATCGGCTACGACGCCTACCTGATGTACTGCGCCATGTGGGGCAAGCGGTTCCTCATCGAGACGGGCCAGGACGAGCTCGACCTCGGCGCCGTCGCCGTGGCCCAGCGGGCCTACGCCGAGCGCAACGAGCGGGCGGTCAAGCGCCGGCCGCTCACCCTCGAGCAGCACCAGGCCCAGTCGTTCGTGGCCGAGCCGTTCCGCCCCGACGACTGCACGGTCGAGGTCGACGGCGCGTGCGCCATCCTCGTCACGTCGGTCGAGCGGGCGCGCGACCTGCCCCACCCGCCGGCGGTGATCGCCAGCGGTGCCTTCCGGGCCGGTCCGAAGCCGGGGCTCGACATCGGCGACCACCTCCTGTGGGACGACTACACCCGCAACTACACCTCGCACCTGCGCGACGAGCTGTTCGGCAAGGCCGGGCTCACGCCGGCCGACGTCACGCTGGCCGAGATCTACGACTGCTTCTCCTCGACCGTGCTCATGGGCATCGAGGGCCTCGGCCTCGCCGACCGGGGCGAGTCGGGCGAGTGGGTGCGCAAGGCCGAGGTGCCGCTCAACACCCACGGCGGCCTGCTCAGCGAGGGCTACCTCCACGGCATGAACACCGTGGCCGAGGCCGCCCTCCAGGTCATGGGCCGGGGCGGCGACCGCCAGGCCCCGAACGTCGATGTCGTCGCCGTCACCTCCGGCGCCCTCATGGACGGCTCGGCCATGCTCCTCACGCCCGACCGCTGAGCCCGTCAGAAATTAAAGCAAGTGCCTTCACAACGGCCGTGCGCGTGCGTATGGTGATCGCATGGACGCGAAGCACCCCCGCCGGTACCGCCTGATCTCGGCCGACAGCCACTTCAACGAGCCGCCGGACCTCTTCACCGAGCGCGTCCCCGCCGCCCTGAAGGACCGGGCGCCCAAGATCCAGCGCTTCGACGAGGGCGATGCCTGGGTGATCGAGGGCGTGAAGGACCCGATCAACTTCGGCATGAACGCCTGCGCCGGCCTCGCCCCCGAGGACATGAAGGGCTGGGCCCGCTTCGAGGACATCCGCAAGGGCGGCTGGGACCCGGCCGTGCGGCTCGAGGAGATGGACCGCGACGGCACCGACGCCGAGGTCATGTACCCGACCCCGCGGCTGAGCGGCGCGATCGTCGCCAACGACGACGTCGAGTACCAGCTCGCCATGGTGCGGGCGTACAACGACTGGCAGGCCGAGTACGTGGCCCACGCCCCGGCCCGCTTCGCCGGCCTGATCTGGCTGCCGTCGGTCGGCGCCGAGGCCGCCGTGGCCGAGCTCGAGCGCAACCTGGGCCGCCCCGGCATGCGCGGCGCCCTCATCAGCGCCTACCCGAACGGCTCGCTCACGCTGAAGCCGGAGGACGACAAGGTCTGGGCCCGCCTGGCCGAGGCCGGCCTCCCGCTCAGCATCCACGTCTCGCTGAGCAAGGCGTTCCCGGCCGCCCACAAGGCCAAGCTGCCCGGCTACGGCCGCTTCTTCGATGCCCCGAACCGGATGATCGAGCTGATCTTCGACGGGGTGTTCGACCGCTTCCCCGAGCTCGAGGTCGTGTTCGCCGAGGTCGACTGCGGCTGGGTGCCGTACGTCAAGGAGCAGATCGACAACAACTACTCCCGCCTCGACGCGGTGAGCGCCTTCGGCCTCCACCAGCTCCCGAGCGAGTACATCGAGCGCCACTTCCACTACGGCTTCATGACCGACACGTTCGCCATCGACAACCGGCACCGGATCGGCGTCGAGCGCATCCTCTGGTCGAGCGACTACCCGCACATCAGCTCGGACTGGCCCAACTCGTGGCGCACGATCCAGGCCTCGTTCTCCGGCGTGCCGGTCGACGAGCGGACGGCGATCCTGGCCGGCAACGCGCTCCGGCTCTACAAGTTCGACCAGTAGCTCAGTAGCGTCGCCGCCATGATCGTGGTCGTGGCGGCGCTGAAGGGCGGGGTCGGCAAGACGACCACGTCGATCTACCTGGCGGCCGCGGCCGCCACCGGGCGCCGCGAGGTGCGCCTGGTCGACGCCGACCCTCAGGCCTCGGCGGCCGAGTGGTGGGAGGCCGGCGTCGACGAGCAGCTGGCCAAGGTCGGCCTGGTCGAGGCGCCGACCGATCGGCTGCTGGGGAGGGCCCTGGTCGGGTTGACCGACGAGGACATCGCCATCGTCGACACGCCGCCGGGCCAGGAGCGCCTGCTGACCAAGGCGCTGGAGCAGGCCGACGCCGTGGTGCTGCCGACGCGCATCGGTGGGGTCGAGACCGGGCGGGTCGACGCCGTGCTGGAGATGGTCCCGAAGGGCGTGCCCGTCGGCGTCGTGGTCTCGTCGGCCCGCACCTACACCCGCGACTACCAGGACGCCATCGCCGAGTGGGCGGAGCAGGACGTGCGGGTCTGGGGCACGGTGCCGGAGCGGGTCTCGATCGCGGCCGGCCCTCGCAACGCCCTCTCCTTCGACGGCATGCTCGCCTACAAGGAGATCTGGCGGAAGGTCCAGCGCTCGGTCAAGCCGTAGCCCAGGCGTCGAGGGTGCGGACCGCCTCGACCGTGGCGTAGCCCCGCCACTCGAGGGCGGCGGCGGGGGAGAACGAGGGGAAGTCGACGGTCCAGCCTCCGTCGTCCTGCTGGCCGGCGGCGAGCCACGCGACGTCCGCGTCCAGCGCGGCCGGCGAGTAGAGCCGCCTCGCTCGCGAGTCGGGCGACGGCACGACCTTCATCGGGTGGAGCACCTCGCCCTCGACCCCGCCCTCGACGGCCAGCAGGCCGTCGGCCGGCACGAACGTGGCCAGGTGGTCGAGCAGGTCGTCGGTGCCGTCGACGGCGGCGAGCATCCGGGCGGCGAACAGCAGCTCGTAGGCGTGGGGCGGGCCGTCGATGGCCCGGATGGCGTCGAGGCACCACGCCGTCGCCGGCGCCAGCCACGGGTGCGATCCCACGCCGTCGTCGAACCGGGCGGCGAGCTGGGCGTTGGCCACGACCTGGGCCGTGATCTGGAGGGCGGACGTCGTCGTGTCGGCACCCGTCCACCACGGGGCGCACCCGGTCGGGTCATCGATGGGCAGGGCGAACGGGAGCCCGCCGTCGGGGAGCGACACCGACTGGAGCCAGTCGCACAGCGCTCGCGCCTGGGTCGTCGGCTGCCCGAGCTCGGCCAGGACCTCGAAGGCGTGCATGGCGCCCGTCGGCTGGCTGCCCGGCGAGCGCAGGTCGGGCTCGATGCCCCAGCCGTAGCCCCCGTCGTCGTTGCGGAACCCGTCGAGGGCGGCCAGCACGTCGCCGCCCGCCAGCCGCCGCCAGTCGAGCACCCGGCCGTGCGTGGCCACGAACCGCTCCGCCGCTTCCCTGTCGAACGTCGTCATGCGGCCATCGTCCTCTGGTCGACGGCGCGCGTCTTGAACGGAACGGTCATCCAACGCCGTGGCGGACCCACTGCTCGATCGCCTTGGCCACGAGCTGCACGCCGATCGCCGCGACCAGCAGGCCGAAGATCCGGGACAGCAGGTGGATGGCGTTCGGCTTCAGGATCCGGGCGATGAACGTCGAGAACCGGAGCACGAGGAACACCACGACCAGCACGGCGACCAGGGCCAGGATCACCGTGCCCTTGTCGGTCCAGTCGTGCGACCGGCGCATGTAGACCATGGCCGTGGCGATGGCGCCCGGCCCGGCCAGGATCGGCGTGCCGAGCGGGACGAGGGCCACGTTGCCGGCCGTCGCCCGCATCGAGTCGTCGTCGCTGCCGTGGAACAGCTCGAGCGCCACGACCAGCAGCAGCAGGCCGCCCGCCACCTGGAGCGCCTCCAGCGTGATGCCCAGCGAGTCGAGCAGCTGCTCGCCGACCAGGGCGAAGATCAGGATCACGACGGCGGCCACGATCGACGCCTGGAGGGCCGACCGCGCCCGCAGCGAGCCGTTCTGCTCCCGCGTGAGCGAGAGGAAGATCGGGATGCTCCCGAGCGGGTCCATGATCACCAGGACGGTGACGAACACGTCGGACAGCAGCGCGGTGTCCATGCGCCGGCCAGTCTTGCCGCCCAGGACCGGTTCGGGTCGAGGTCAGTCCGGGTCGTTGACCGGGTCGCTGGTGTCGACCAGCTCGGGGAGCGAGCTGTGGTCGACGAAGAGCTGCCACGCCGGGCTCGCCTGGGCCAGGGCGTCGGCGGCCAGGACCACGGCGGCGGCCGTGTAGGTCGAGCGCTCGTTGCCCGGGAAGTGCTCGAGCTCGGGGTAGACGATGCCGGTGAAGTAAGCGCCGTCGGCGTCGCGGAGCACCTGGATCCAGCGGAACAGGTCGAGGGCCTTCTCGTCCTCGCCCACGGCCAGGTGGGCCATCACGCACTCGCAGGTCTCGGCCGCCGTGGTCCACGGGTTCGAGCTGACGCAGCGCGTGCCCTTGCCCTCCATGATGAAGGTGTCCCACCCGTCGCGGAGGCGCTCGCGCCCGGCCTCGCCGAGGACGGCGCCACCGAGCACCGGGTAGTACCAGTCCATGGCCCAGCGGTCCTTGGGCTCGAACGCCTCGGGCACGTGGCGGATCACGTGCGACAGGCGGGCCGCCGACAGCTCCCAGTCGGGGCGCTCGTGGCCGAGGTGCTCGGCGATGGCGATCGCGCACCGGAGGCTGTGGCAGATCGACGACGACCCGGTGAGCAGGGCGAACGGCCACGGCGTGCCGTCGGGGTGGCGGGCCCAGAGGATCTCGCCCCGCGGCGTCTGCAGCTCGAGCACCCACTCGATGGCCCGGTCGACGGTCGGCCAGATGGCCTCGAGGAAGCCCTCGTCCTGGGTGAGCAGGTGGTGGTGCCAGGCGCCGGCCGCCACGTAGGCGATGACGTTGGCGTCGTACTTCGGGTCCTCGATGCCGTCGGCCAGGTAGTAGTGGTGCCAGGAGCCGTCCGGCCGCTGGCTGTCGATGAGCCACTGGTAGGCCCGCTCGGCCTCGGTGCGGAACCCGCCCAGGTCGAGCGCCATGGCCGCCTCGATGTGGTTCCACGGGTCGGCGTGGCCGCCGGGGAACCACAGGACCATCCCGCTCGGCTGCTGGTCGGCGATGATCGACTCGGCCGTCTGGCGCACCTGCTCGGCCGTGAGGATGCCGGGGACCTCGATCATGCGGCCTCCGGCTTCTGGGCGTACACGATGAGGCTCTTCCCCAGCACGGGGCTCAGCACCTTCTCGGCCGTGCGGGTCAGGGCCGGACCCTTGACGATGTCCCAGGTCAGCAACCGGAGGTAGGCCTTCACCGCCGGGTGCTCGCTGTTGGTCGGGCCGACCGCGCACTTCAGCCACCAGTAGGGCGAGTGGAGGGCGTGGGCGTGGTGGGCCGCCGTCGGCTTCAGCCCGGCGCCGCGCAGCACGGCCTTGATGACCCCACGGCTGTAGATGCGGACGTGGCCGCCCCGCACGAACGGGGCGTGGTACTCGTCGTTCAGCGCCCAGCACACCCGCTCGGGGAACCAGGCCGGGATCGTCACGGCGATGGTGCCGCCCGGGCGCAGCACCCGGGTGAGCTCCTTCGCCGCGGCGTGGTCGTCGGGGATGTGCTCCATCACCTCGGAGGCGATGATGCGGTCGAACGTGCCGTCGGCGAACGGGAGCCGGAGGGCGTCGCCGTTGGCCGGGCTGATCCGACCCTCGGGGATCTCGCCGGCCTGGACCATGGCGTAGGTCGTGTCCCGCACGGCCTTCAGCTCGCCGAGGTCGAGGTCGACGGCGGTGACGATGGCACCTCGCCGGGCGGCCTCGAAGGCGTGGCGGCCACCGCCGCAGCCGAGGTCGAGGATGCGGTCGCCGGGCTGGAGCCCGAGGGTGTCGTAGCGGGCGGTGAGCAACTACCGGCCCCGCACGATCTCGATGACCTCGCGGTACTGGTCGATCGTCTTCTCGGCCGTCACCGTCCAGGACCAACGCTCGATCACCCGGTTGCGGCCGGCCTGGCCGATCGCGGCCCGGCGGGCGGGATCGTCGAGCAGCTCGCCGATGGTGTGGGCCAGCGCACCGGCGTCGGCGGGGGGCACGAGGGCGGCCGTGGTGCCGTCGCGCCCGACGACCTCGGGGATGGCGCCGCCGGTGGTGGCCACCACGGGCACGCCCGACGCCATGGCCTCGATGGCCGGCAGGGAGAAGCCCTCGTACAGCGACGGGATGATCGCCAGCTCGGCTTCGGCGTAGAGCTCGACGATGCGCTCGTCCTCGACGCCGCTGACGAAGTCGATGTGCGGGAGGAGGTCGAACCGCTCGATCGTGCGCATGACCGGGCCGCCCGGGTTGGGCTTGCCGATGACCGTGAGGCGGACGTCGGGGCGCTCGACCCGCAGCTTGGCCACGGCCTCGAGGAGGTGGACGAGGCCCTTCATCGGCACGTCCGACGACGACGTCGTCATGAGCCGTCCGGGGACGCGCTCGATGTGGGGGAGCGGTCGGAACAGCTCGGGGTCGACGCCCACGTTGACGACGCGCATCTTGTCCGGGTCGACGCCGTGCCCGGTGACGATGTCGCCGAAGCTGTTCTCCGAGACCGTCATGATCCGGGGCAGCTGCTGGGCCACCTTCGACTGCATCTTGGTGAAGGCGTAGAACCGGCTGGCCCCGAAGCGGCGCCACGCGTTCGGCGCGCTCTCCATGTCGATGCGACGGTCGACGGTGATCGGGTGGTGGATCGTGCCGAGGATCGGCAGGCCGGCGGCCTGGATGTCGAGCAGGCCCGAGCCCATGCACTGGTTGTCGTGGAGGATGTCGAACTCGCCGACCCGGGGGATGATCGCCTTGGCCGCCCGGGCGCTGAACGCCCACGGCTCGGCGAACGTGCCGGTGAACAGGGTGCGGGCCGCCTCGGCCACGTCGATCCGGCCGTGGAGCTGCCACGGCCACGGGACGTGGAACGGGAAGTGCTCCCACATGTCCAGGCTGGGCAACTTGTGCAGCGTGACGCGGGGGTCGAGCACCGGGTACGGCTGCCCGCTGTAGACCTCGACGTGGTGGCCGAGGTCGGTGAGGGCCTTGCTGAGGTGGCGCGTGTAGACGCCCTGGCCACCGCAGTGGGGCTTGCCCCGGTAGGTCAGGAGGGCGACGCGGAGGGGACGATCAGCCTCGGGCATGAGGTTGGGAAGTCTCCGTCGTTCTGGACCAAGCGGTCAAGTTCTGGGTGACGTCGGGGTGAACACCCTCCGCGCCAGCAGGGATCCGGCGCCCGGGGCGGAACCTCAGGAGTCGTGGAGACCCCCTTCGGCGACCTGCCCGACCGCCATGTCGCGTCCATGTCGATGGCCGAGCGCCACGCCGCCCTGTCCCGCCGGACGTTCCTCGGCGGAGCGCTCGCCGGTGGCGTGGCCCTGGCCTTCGGCCCGACGCTCTGGCGCCAGCCCGGCTACGCCGCCACGCCCGCGTCGGCGCCCCACCTCCAGTACGGCGCCGACCCCATGCGCCAGATGGTCGTGTCGTGGTCGACCGACGGCCCGGTGCAGGGCGCCGTGCTCGACGTCGGCACCGACCGCGGGTACGGCCGGGTGATCCAGGCCGACAGCCGGGCCGTGCGGGGCACGAAGACCGTGTACCACCACGCCGTCGTCGACCGGCTCCAGCCCGGTGGGATCTACCGCTACCGGCCCCGCCACAAGGGCGGCGTCGGGGCCGAGGGCCACTTCCGCACCGCGCCCAGCCAGGCCGACCGGTTCACGTTCACCGCCTTCGGCGACCAGGGCACCAGCGCCGGCGCCCGGGGCATCACCGCGCTCGTGGCCAGGCAGGCCCCCGCCTTCCACGTGCACGCCGGCGACCTCTGCTACGCCTACTCGACGGGCACGGGCGAGGCCGGCCCGGTGAACCCGGCCACGTGGGACGACTGGCTCGGGATCATCTCGCCGGTCGCCTCGACGGTCCCGTGGATGCCGGCGGTCGGCAACCACGAGATGGAGAGCGGCTACGGGCCCCAGGGCTACGACGGCGTCCTCGCCCGGTTCTCACTGCCCCACACCGGCGCGGCGAAGGTGCCCTCCACGTGGGGCTTCCGGTACGGCAACGTCGCCGTGCTCGCCCTCGACGGCAACGACGCGTCGTTCGAGATCCCCCACAACCTGGGGTGGACCGAAGGCCGCCAGGACGCCTGGCTGAAGGCCACCCTCACCAAGCTGCGCCGCGACCCGAGCATCGACTTCATCGTGGCCACCTACCACCACTGCTCCTACTGCACGAACGCCGTGCACTCCTCCGACGGCGGGCCCCGCCAGCGGTGGGACGCTCTGTTCGACGACCACGACGTCGACCTCGTGATCAACGGCCACAACCACTGCTACGAGCGGACCCACCCGCTGCGCCGCGGGAAGGTGGCCGACGACGGCACGATCTTCGTCACCGCCGGCGGTGGCGGGCAGACGGCGTACCAGGCCTCGCTCGGTGCCGTCTCCTACGTCAACGTCGAGCACGGGGCCCGGGTGCCGGAGCCCTCGACGTGGTCGGCCACCCGCTACAACGACCTCTCGTTCCTCGCCTGCGACGTGGCCGGGAAGCGCATGACGCTCCGCGCCATCAAGGCCGACGGCTCGGAGATCGAGCGGGTGGTGCTGGACAAGTCGAGGGACAGGGCTACAGCAGCTGCCAGCTGAAGGTGGCCTCGGCCACCAGCGGCAGGCCGGGCTCGACCACGATCGGCGTGAGCCGGAGGGCGTCGGGCGGCCCGGTCTGGGGCTCCACGCACACGGCGTGGCTGGGCTTGTCGAACACGACGAGGTCCATGCAGGTGGTCTCCACCGTGAGCTCGAGGGCCTCGGCCCAGCGCAGCACGGGCGGGCCACCGAGCTCGGTGAAGCAGTCGTCCCACGGGCCGGCCGTCGGCGTGACCAGCTCGCCCGACGGGATGCCGTCCGGGTCGCGCTGCCACATGGCGCCGGCGTCGAACGTCAGCTCGAGCTCGCCGCCCCGGGACAGGCGCCGCCGCCACCACGGGTGCCAGCCGCACGAGGCCGGGAACGGCTCGTCCTCGGCCCACACCTCGAGCCGCAGCTCGAGGGCGTCGTCGTCGACCCGGACGCGGTGCACGACGCGGCCCTTGAACGGCCAGCCGTCGCCGAGGTCGGCGACGAGGACGGCATCGGTCTCCTCGGCGTGGTCAACCTTCCAGGCCTGGTCGAACACCGTCCCGTGGATGGCGTGGGGCGGGAGGTTCCGCACGAGCTGGTGCTCCTGGCCGGCGTAGCGGAAGCGGCCGTCGCGCACCCGACCGGCGAACGGCGCCATCGGGTAGCAGCCCCAGTCGAGGGCGCCGTCGCCGGCCCCGACCAGCAGCTCGAGGTCGTCGACGCGGATCGACGAGATGCGACCGCCTCGCTCGGCGTCGATCGTGACCGTCGTCGGTCCGGCGGCGATCTCCACCTCCACCCGGACCAGGGTAGGTCGCCCACTCCCTACGGTGGGGTCGATGCGATCCGTCGTGCAGCGGGTGACGTGGGCGCGCGTGCGCGTCGAGGGCGAGGTGGTCGGCGAGATCGGGCCGGGCTTGTGCGTCCTCGTCGGGGTGACCCACGGCGACGACGAGGCGACCGCGGCCAAGCTCGCCGACAAGCTCTGGAACCTCCGGGTGCTCGACGACGAGGCCGGCGTGATGAACCGGTCGCTGGCCGACGCCGGCGGTGGGATCCTCGTCGTCAGCCAGTTCACGCTCTACGGCGACACGTCCCGGGGCCGCCGCCCGTCGTGGATCGACGCGGCCCGGCCCGAGCAGGCCGAGCCGCTGGTCGATGCGGTGGTCGCCCGGCTCCGGGCCCTCGGCGCCGAGGTGGCGACCGGTCGGTTCCGGACCGAGATGCTGGTCGAGCTGGAGAACGACGGGCCGGTGACGCTCGTCATCGACGTCTGAGGAAGGCGCGGAGCGGGTCGGCCCGCCGGGAGGCCCGGATGGCGAAGCCCCACGCCACCACCAGCACCAGCAGGGCGAGGAACACGAAGGGCCCGTCACCGAGCCGGGTGTAGATCGTGTCGCCGGACCGGCGCTGCACGGTGGTCGACAGCACCTCCCGGTCGCCGAGGTTCGTCCGCTGGTGGACCACGCCCCGGTGGTCGACGACGGCGGAGAACCCCGTCGGCGCGGCCTGGAGGACGTCGCGCCCGGTCTCGACGGCCCGCATGCGCGCCGCGCCCAGCTCGAGGGCCGGCATCTGCGTGGAGGAGTACGAGGACGCGTTCGTCGGCACCAGCAGGAGCTGGCCACCGGCGGCCATGGCGTCGCGCGCCCGGCGGGCGAAGAACACCTCGAACGAGATCACCACGCCGAGCCGCCCAGCCCGGGTCGGGAGGATGCCGGGGCCGTGCCCGACGTGCGCGTCCCGTGGCACGGCGCTGAGGTCGGCCACCTTCTCGACCAGCGAGCGGAACGGGATGTACTCGCCGAACGGGACCCGGTGGTTCTTCTCGTACGCCGGCCCGAGGCGGCCGTCGGGCTCCCAGGCCCGGGCGATGTTGAGGAAGTTGTCGCCGTTGCCCTCGACCACGCCGGCCACGAGCGTGGCCTCGTGCATGGCGGCGATCCCGGCGAGCTGGTCGCCCTCCGGCGTCTTGAGCACGTCGCCGTCGACGTCGACGACGTCCTCCGGCCACAGGATCAGGTCGGTGCCGGGCGGGACCCGCTCGGTGGCGGCGACGTGGGCCTCGAACACCGCCTTCTCCGACGTGTCGATCGCTCGGGTGCCCCGTGGCCCGCCGCCCTGGACGATGGCCGCCCGCAGCTCACCCCGCCGCACCCCGTCGGGCGCGACGCTGCCGGCGAAGGTGACCGCGACCACCACGACGGCGGCGAGCAGGGCCTGGCCCCACCGCCGGGCCACGAGGGCGGCGACGGCCACCCCGGCCAGGCCCACCAGGGCGGCGACGAGCAGGCCGCCGCCGAGCCGGGCGGCTTCCAGCAGGGGTCCGCCGGTCTGCGTCTCGCCGATGGTGGCGATGGGCACGCCGCCGAAGGGCCAGTGGCCCCGCATGACGTCGCTCAGCACGAGGGCGGCGGGCAACCCGATCGCCTGCCATCGGCCCGGCGGCACGAGCACCACCGCCAGGGTGACCATGGCCGACTCGAGCAGCATGGCCAACGCCCAGCCGGGGAGGGAGAACTCGGTCATCCACCACAGGCCCGGCGCCAGGAAGCCGATCCCGACGAGGAGGCCCACGAGGGCCCGCTGCCGCCACGACGACGGCCGGCGGAGGACGACGGCGAGCACGGCGGCGCCGGCCAGCGCGAGGGGCCACCAGCCGAACGGCGGCAGCCCCAGCGTGAGGAGGATGCCGGCGACCAGTCCGAGGGGGGCGGGTCGGCGCATGGGCGGCGACCGTACCGCCCGCCCGATGGCGATCTGTTGCAGCTCCCCACCGAACCGGCGACGGATCGTGGACACATCTGGTCACGCCAGCTTGAGGTGCACCACGTAGCGGTAGCGGGCCGAGCCGGGCGGGTGGCAGGCGAAGAGCGTGCCGGTCGCGTCGGGCGTCTGGTCCACGATCTCGGTCTGCTTCGGGGTGACGACCTCGCTGCCGGTGACGACGTAGCGCCACCGGACGCCGGCCACGGTGAAGAGCACCTCGTCGCCCGGGCGGAGGTCGTCGAGGTGGCGGAACGGCCTGGTGTGGGTGACCCGGTGGCCGGCGACCACGACGTTGCCGGGCTGGCCGGGCAGGGCGGTGCCGGGCCAGTGGCTGGGGTTGCGGTCGATGTTGTTGAGCGTGATGCCCTCGCCCAGCGTCGAGTGCAGGCCGAGCTTCGGGATCTCGATGGTGCCGATGACCTTGATCGGCTCGGCGGCGTAGGAGTCGTGGGGGACGCTGACCGGCCCGTCGGCGGCGGGCAGCGTGGTCGGCGGCGGGGGCGCCGTCGTGGTGGTCGTCGTCGGCGGGAGCGTCGACGACGTGGTCGTCGTCGTGACCACCGGGATCGCGGCCGACTCCGTGCCGGGGTGGCTGGTGACTCCCCAGAGGGCGATGACGAGCATGGCGGCCCACGCCACCAGGAGGATTCGCCGCATGTGGGCAGTTTCTACCGCGGTTGGGCCAGATCCTCTCCGCGGGCCCGCAGGGCGGCCGCCCGCCCGGTGCCGATGCAGGCCGGGATGCCGACCCCGCCGAGCAGGGCGCCGGCGAGGGCCAGGCGAGGGGGCAGGGCCGCCTGGACCGCCGCCATGCGGTCGAGGTGGCCCGGCGCGTACTGGGGGAAGGCCCGGGGCCAGCGGTGCACGGCGACCTCGAGCGGCTCGCCCCGCACGCCCATCGTCGTGGCCAGCTCGTCGCGCAGCTGGTCGACGACGGCCTCGTCGGGCATCCCCTCGGCCCGATCGTCGCCGATGCGCCCGGCCGAGACCCGTAGGAGGAAGCGCCCGGGCCCGGCCAGGTGCGACCACTTGGTCGACGACCACGAGCACGCCGTCATGAGCAGGCCCTCGGGTCGGGGCACCAGGAACCCGCTGGCGTCGAGCGGTCGGTCGACGGCGGCGTCGGGGTAGGCGAAGGCCACGAGCGTCACCGACGAGTAGGCGATGCCCTCGAGCACGTCGGCCGCCGCGGGCGCGAGCGGGCGCAGGAGGGGCGCGGTGGCGAAGGCGGGCGTGGCCAGCACGATGCCGTCGGCGTCGAGCTGGTCGAGCGAGGTGACGGCGCTCCCCGTGCGGACCTCGCCGCCCCGGGCCTCGATGGCCGCCACGAGGGCGTCGACCAGGCGCTGCATGCCGCCGGGCAGGGTGAAGAACACCGGCCCGGGCGCCGGCGCCGGGAGGCGGCGGAGCGCCTTCGTGAGGCTGCGGTCCCGCCGGGCCGCCGCCGCGATCTGGGGCGCCACGCAGTCGATCGACAGGAGGTCGGTGTGGCCGGCGTTGATGCCGCCGATGAGCGGGTCGACCAGGCGGGCTGCGGTCTCGGCCCCGAACCGCCGGCGGATCACCTCGCCCACGGTCTCGTCGGCGCCGAGCGGACGGCCGGGGAGCCAGGGCTCGAGGGCGGCCCGGGCCACGCCGAGGGTGGAGAGCACGCCCGAAGCGCGCAGCGCCTTGAAGTCGGTCGGCACGCCGAGCACCTGGCCCTTGGGCACGGGGTGGAGCGCGCCGCGCGACCACAGGTAGCTGTTGCCCGCCGCCGGGGGCTCGAGCTCGTCGCGCAAGCCGAGCTCCTCGCAGAGCTGCACGGCCTCGGGCCGGCGGGCGAGGAAGGCGTCGGGCGCGGCGTCGAGCATGGTCCCGGCGAACGGCTCGGTGCGGAGCTTCCCACCGGCCCGGTCATCGGCCTCGTGGACGAGGACCTCGCCGTGGGCCGCCAGGTCGTAGGCCGCGACCAACCCGGCGATCCCCCCGCCGACGACGGCGTACTTCACGCCGCGAGCACGCGGCGGGCGAGGGCGGCGAGGACCGTGGCGTCGTCGTTGAGCACGGCGGTGCGGGCGAAGGGCAGGCCGACCGCCGCGGCCTTGGCCGCGGCCTCGACGTCGAGGTCGTAGAGCACCTCGAGGTGATCGGCGACGAAGCCCACTGCGCTGACCAGCACGCCGTCCGCTTCCCCACCTGCAGCCACGTCGTCGATGACCTGCAGGATGTCAGGTCCGATCCACGGCTCGGGGGTTCGCCCGGCGCTCTGCCACGCGATCGCCCACCGGCCCTCCTGCCCGAGCCCGCCGCGTGCGGCGACCGCCTCGGCGGTGGCGCGCAGCTCGTCGGGGTACGGATCGCCAGCTGCGAGGATCCGCTGCGGCAGCGAGTGCGCGGTGAACAGCACCTTCGTGCGCGC
>JAODBP010000175.1 GCA_025464025.1 Actinomycetes bacterium
GTCGACGTCGAGGTGCGATGGCGGTTCTTCTCGCTCGAGGAGGTCAACCGGGCCGAGGGCAAGAAGCACCCGTGGGAGCGGGCGTGGTCGTACGGGTGGTCGATGATGCGCATCGGCGCCCTGCTCCGCCGCACCGACATGGCGCTGCTCGATGCCTGGTACCTGCGGGCCGGCACCGCCCTCCACGTCGAGGGGCGCAAGCCCCACCGGCCCGAGGTCGCCCGCGAGCTGCTGGTCGAGCTCGACCTCGACCCGGCGCTCGTCGACGAGGCCATCGACGACCCCACCACCAGCGGCGAGGTCATGGCCGACCACGACACCGTCGTCGCCGACGGCGGGTGGGGCGTGCCCACCCTGCGCTTCGACGACGGCCACTGCTTCTTCGGGCCGGTGCTCATCGACCCACCGACCGGTGCCGACGCCCAGCGGCTCTGGGAGCTGGTGTGCGGCTGGCGCGAGTTCCCGCACGTCTACGAGCTCCAACGCCCGAAGCGGCGCGCCGACATCGAGCGCATCGCCGAGACCTTCCAGCCCTACCTCGACGCCCGGGACTGGATCACCGTCCAGAAGGAGACCCCGTGACCACGCTGGTGCCCAAGGACCGGGTCGTGCAGGCCCTGCGCGACGAGTTCGCCGCCCTCGACTCGCTCCTGTCCGGGCTCGACGAGAAGGAGTGGTCGGCGCCGACCCCCCTTCCCGGGTGGGACGTGCAGGCCAACGTGGCCCACATCATCGGCACCGAGTCGATGCTGGCCGGCATCCCGAACCCCGACGTGGTCGTCGACCGCGAGACCCGCACCCACGTGCGCAACGACATCGGCGCCTTCAACGAGCAGTGGGTCGTTGCCCTGGCCGACCTCGCGCCGGGCGAGGTGCTCGAGCGGTTCCGGGCGATCACGTCGTCGCGCCTCGACGCCCTCGACGCCATGGACCAGGCGACGTGGGACGAGGAGGGCTGGACCCCGGCCGGTCCCGACAGCTACGGCCGCTTCATGCGCATCCGCGTCTTCGACTGCTGGATGCACGAGCAGGACATCCGCGACGCCGTCGGCCGCCCGGGCCACGAGGCCGGCGTGCCGGTCGACGTCGCCCTCGACGAGATGGCCGGCGCCCTCGGCTTCCTCGTCGGGAAGAAGGCCGGCGCGCCGGACGGCACCACCGTCACCTTCGACCTCGACGGCCGGAAGTTCCACGTCGCCGTGGCTGGCCGGGCCGCCGTCGTCGAGGACCTCCCGGCGCCGGCGACGACGACGCTCGGCATGTCGGTCGGCACCTTCAGCCGGCTCGGTGGCGGCCGCATCGACCCCGGCATCGCCACCGTCCACCTCAACGGTGACACCGCCCTCGGCCAGGCCATCGTGGACCACCTCGCCTACACGATCTAGCGGTTCCCCTAGAGGGCGACGCGGGCCAGCGCGGCGAGGGCGCCGGCGACGACGAGCACGGCGATGCCGCGTCGGACCTCGTGGCCCGGCACCCGGTGGGCGACGTGGTGGCCGGCGAGGAGGCCGACGGTGGCGCCGGCCAGGAGCAGGGCGGTGACGCCGATGCCGGCGGCCGCCGGGTGCACGACGGCGGCGGTCACGTCGACCACGGCGAAGAAGGCGGCCAACGAGGCCCGGGTCGCCTCGGGCGAGAGCCCCTGGCGGGCGGTGTCGAGGGCGACGGGCGGACCGGGCATGCCGATCGTGACGCCGAGGAAGCCGGAGGCGAACCCGGCGGCGACCGGCCGGCCCCGGCCCACGGCGTCGGGCCGCAGGAGCAGGAGGCCACCGGCCAGCGTGACGGTGGCGGCGACCACGACGAGGCCGCGCTCGGGGACGAGGGCGGAGGCCACGAGCGCGACGGGCACCGCGGCACCGGCGGGCAGGAGGTAGCGCCCGGCCATGCCGAGGTCGAGGGCCCGACGGCCGTGCCACACGACGGCGAGGTCGACGAGCAGGCCGAGGCGGGCCACCGTGCCGAGCACGTCACCGGCGTCGAGGAACAGCGCGCAGGCCGGCACCACCAGCAGGGTGAAGCCGATCCCGGTGGTCGCCTGGGCCAGGGCCCCGGTCGCCACGGCCAGCACGAGTAGCATGATCACTAATCAGAATGATTAGCAGGTCTGGGGGAACGATGGGCGACACGTTCGGCGACACGATGGACCGGCTCGACGCCACGGGACTGGCGGCCGCCATGCGGCACCGGGAGGTCGGCGAGGCCGAGGTGCTCGACCTCGCCCTCGCCCGCATCGCCGAGCGGGACGGCGCCGTCGAGGCCGTCGCCGAGGTGTGCCGGGACATCCAGCCGGCCCAGGACGGCCCGCTCCGAGGCGTGCCGTTCGTGGTGAAGGACCTCGGCATGGACGTCGCCGGCATGCACGGTCGCAACGGGTCGCGCCTCTTCGCCGACCGCGTCTGCGACGCCGACTCGGAGCTCGTCGCCCGCTACCGCCGGGCCGGCCTCGTGATCGTGGCCACGACCAAGGTGCCCGAGCTCGGGCGCAACGCCTCGACCGAGCCGGTGCTCCAGGGCCCGACCCACAACCCCCACCGACTCACCCACTCCCCCGGCGGCTCGTCGGGCGGCACCGCCGCCGCGATCGCCGCCGGCATGGTGCCGATCGGCCACGGCAACGACGGGGGCGGGTCGATCCGCATCCCGGCCTCGATGTGCGGGCTGTTCGGCCTGAAGCCGACGCGGGGTCGCACCACCGCCTTCCCCCGGCGGACCACCTCGTCGTACCCGCTCGGCATCAACCACGTGCTCACCCGCTCGGTGCGCGACTCGGCGCTGCTGCTCGACCTCACGGCCGGCCCGATGCCGGGCGACCCGTACCAGACGCCCCCGCCCGCCCGCCCGTACCTCGACGAGGTCGGCGCCGACCCCGGCCGGCTCCGCATCGCCCTGGCCACCGGTCGCCCCGACGGCGGTGCGGTCCACGCCGACTGCGTCACCGCCACCGAGCAGGCGGCGAAGCTGCTCGAGTCGCTGGGCCACGACGTCGAGGTCGCCGCACCCGACTGGCCGGCCGACGCCCTGCGGTTCGCCATGACCGTCTTCATGTCCGCACCGCTCGCCGGCGACATCGACGCCCGGCTGGCCGAGCTCGGCCGCGAGCTGGCCGACGACGACCTCGAGCCGATGACCCGCATGGTCTACGAGAACGGCAAGCGGCTGACCGCCACCGACGTGGTCACCGCCCACCAGGAGCTGGAGCGGGTCGCCCACCTGCTCGGCACCTTCCACCAGACCTACGACCTGGTGCTCACCCCGACCATGGCCCAGCCGGTGCCGCCGCTGGGCACGCTCGACACGACCCGCATCGAGTCGATGGTCGAGCACGGGCCGGCCTACTCGTCGTTCACCGGCGTGGCCAACGTGACCGGCCAGCCCGCCGTGTCGCTCCCCCTCGCCACCGACTCGACGGGCCTGCCCATCGGCATCCAGCTCATGGCTGGCTACGGCCGCGAGGACCTGCTCGTGCGGGTGTCCGCCCAGGTCGAGGCGGCCGCCCCCTGGTCCATCACCCCGGTCTGGCCGCCGGGCTGAGGAGAACACCCCAGGACCAAAGACGCTCCGAGGGGACAACGGGGCGCGCCGGACCTGGTGCTTCCCGAACCGGCGACGGATTGACAACGTTTCTGTTGTCAATCCGTCGCCAGTTCGAGCGCGGGACTCGGGCGCGCCCAACTCGCCTCAGAGCGTCCTTTGCCCTTCACCCCTG
>JAODBP010000160.1 GCA_025464025.1 Actinomycetes bacterium
CGCCGATGCGCTCGCGGCCTTCGGCCAGCAGGCGCTCGACCTCGGCGGCCTTGGCCCGCTGGAGGGCGTTGGGTGCGCGGGGCGACGTGCGGCGCCGCACCACCACCGGGATGTCGCGGGTCCACGCCGACACCGAACCGCGTGACACGCCGAGCTCGGCGCCGATGTCGGGCATGGTCCAGCCGTCGGCCCGCAGCGCGCGTGCCCGTTCCCGCTCGGCGACCTTGCCCCGGTTGCCCACCCCACCATCGTGCCGAGGGGGTGTGACAGCCTCAGTCGAGGTCGAGCCAGGCGGGGGAGCGGTCGAGCAGCCAGCGGCTCACCGCCATGCAGCGGTCGAGCGTGTCGCAGAGCAGCTCCTCGCCCATGAACACCCGGGCCAGTGAGACGGTCTGGCGGGCCACGACCGTGACCGAGCGCTCGGGAGCGTCGGTGACCGAACCGAACGAGTCGATGGCCGAGACCTCGAGCGGCAGCTCGGGCCCGCCGATGCCGGCGAGCTCGGTGGCCAGCAGGAGGAGGTCGGGTGCCTTGGGCAGCGGCGGGAGCTGCCAGGTGAAGTGCAGGGGGAAGTGGTACTCGTCGGGCGGGTTGTCACCGTCGTCGAGCTCGAGGAACAGGTCCTCGAAGGCCAGCAGCACCCGCGGGTCGACCTCGAGGGCGAGGTGCAGGTCGAGCGGGCCGCCGCAGCCCTCCTCGGGGTGCAGGTCGACCTCCCACGCCTGGCGGAGCGAGTACGTCTCGACGAAGTGCCGCTCGTCGTGCACGTGGAAGGCGTGGTCGACGGCGTGCTCCTTGAGCTCGGCCACGTACCCGGCGACGTCGATGACAGCCATGTCGGCCCCGAACGCTACTGCCAGCGGTAGCGGATCCAACCCTCGACGGGCCGGGCGCCCAGTGACTCGTAGAAGTCGATCGAGGGCTGGTTCCAGTCGAGCACGGCCCACTCGACCCGGCCGTCGGTCAGGCGCCGCAGCTCCTGGAGGAGCGCGAGGCCGAGGCCCTGCTTGCGGAACTGCGGGCGGACGAACAGGTCCTCCAGCCAGATGCCCGGCCGCCCGACCCAGGTGCTGAACGTGGCGTACCAGAGGGCGAAGCCGGCCACCTCGCCGTCGTGCTCGGCGATCAGCACGTGCGCCGTCGGCGTGGCACCGAAGAGGTGGGTCCGGAGGTCGTCCTCGGTCGCTTCGACCTCGTCGGCGGCGCGCTCGTAGTCGGCCAGCTCGCGGATGAGGGCGAGGATCTCGGGTACGTCGTTGGGCGTGGCTGCGCGAAGCGTCACGGGGGCGACGGTACCGTCGGCACCCGTGCAGGGCGACGAGGTGCTGGAGGTCCTGGTCGCGGCGGCCGACGTGGTGGCCCGCGCCCTCGCCGGCATCGTCGACTGGCGCCCGCCGGGGGAGCGGGCCGACCAGTACGCCCTCGACCTGATCGCCGACGGCCCGGTGTGCGAGCTGCTGCTCGCGGCCGGGTTCGGCGTGCTCAGCGAGGAGAGCGGCCTCCACCACCCCGAGCGCGCCGTCGTCGTGGTCGTCGACCCGGTCGACGGCTCGACCAACGCCAGCCGCCGCATCCCGCACTACAACACCGCCCTCTGCGCCGTCGACGCCGACGGCCCGTTGGCCGCCCTCGTCGTCAACCAGGCGTCGGGCGAGCGGTTCGACGCCGTGCGGGGCGCCGGTGCCCGCTGCGACGGCCGGCCGATCACCCCGAGCGCCACCACCCACCTCGACCGGGCGCTCGTCGGCTTCAACGGCCTGCCCGACTCGCACTGGGGCTGGGACCAGTACCGCGCCTTCGGCGCCGCCGCGCTCGACCTCTGCTCGGTGGCGTGCGGGCGCCTCGACGCCTACGTCGACGCCACGCCGAGCGCCCACGGGCCCTGGGACTACCTCGCCGGCCTGCTCATCTGCCAGGAAGCAGGCGCCGTGGTCAGCGACGCCGAGGGCCGGGAGCTGGTCGTGCTCGACCACGGCGCCCGCCGCACGCCCGTGGCCGCCGCCACGGCCGAGCTCCACGCCACCCTCGTCGCCCGGCGGGCCGCCGGGTGATCGGCCGCCTCCACCTCGTCCTGCTCCACCTCTACCAGCGCCTGCCCCGCCGGGCCCGGCTCGCCGTCATCCACTCGGTGGCGCCGTCGTTCACCGTCGGCGCCATCTGCGTGATCGAGCAGGTCGACGGGCGGGTGCTGGTGGTGCGGCACTCCTACCGCGATCGCTGGGGCTTCCCCGGCGGTCTGCTGAAGCGGGGTGAGGAGGTCGCCGACGGCGCCCGCCGGGAGGCCCGTGAGGAGGTCGGGATCGAGATCGAGCTGCTGGGCGAACCGGCCGTGGTGGTCGCCCCCGAGCCCCGGCGGGTCGACGTGATCTACCGCGCCCGGGTCGCCGACGGGGTCGATCCCGCCTCGGCACGCCCGATGTCGCCCGAGATCGTGGAGGTGCGCTGGGTGGCTCGTGACGACCTCCCCGACCTCCAGCACGAGGCGGCCGGCGGGCTCGTCGCCCTGGCCCGGGCCGCCGACCCGACCTGACGGCCGCCCCTACACTCCCGCGGATGGCCACCACCTGGCGGATCGACCCGGCTGGGCCCCTCCAGGGCGACGTGATGGTGCGCGGCTCGAAGAACGGGGTGACCAAGCACATGGTCGCCGCCCTCCTCTCCGAGCAGCCCTGCATCGTGCAGAACTGCCCCGAGATCGGCGAGATCGAGATCACCAAGGGCATGCTCGAGAGCCTCGGCTGCACCGTCGAGGTGGACCAGGACATGGTCACCACCGACGCCCGGGGCCTCTCCTCGGGCCAGGTCCCCGGGTCCTACGGCGGCCTCAACCGCATCCCGATCCTGATGCTCGGCCCGCTGCTCCACCGGCTGGGCGAGGTCCACGTGCCGATGGTCGGCGGCGATCGGATCGGTCCCCGCCCGGTCGACTTCCACGTCGACGCCCTCACCGCGATGGGCGCCGAGGTCGAGGTGAACTCCCAGGGCATCTCGGCCAAGGCCAGCTCGCTCCACGGCGCCCGGATCCGGCTGCCGTACCCGAGCGTCGGCGCCACCGAGACGATCCTGCTCACCGCCGTGCTGGCCGAGGGCCGCACGATCCTCGAGAACGCCGCCACCGAGCCCGAGGTCATCGAGCTCGGCCTCTACCTCCAGCGCATGGGCGCCCGGCTCGAGCTGCGGCCCGACCGGCGCTTCGTCATCGAGGGCGTCGAGCACCTCCACGGCGCCGAGCACAGCCTCCAGGGCGACCGCATCGAGGCGTTCTCGTACCTCGCCGCCGGCCTGGCCACCGGTGGCCAGGTGCGCGTCTTCGGCTGCCCCCAGGGTCGGCTCGTCACCGCGATCTCCACCCTCCACCGCATGGGTGCCCGCTTCGACATCACCGACTACTACGTGGCGGCCGAGGCGCCCGACGGGCTCCGCTCGCTGGCCATCCAGACCGACACGCACCCTGGGTTCATGACCGACTGGCAGTCGCCGCTCGTCGTCTGCATGACCCAGGCCGAAGGCATGTCGGTGGTGCACGAGACGGTGTACGAGGGCCGCTTCCCCTACGTCCGGGCCCTCAACCAGATGGGTGCCGAGATCGAGCTGTTCGACTCGTGCCTGGGCGGGCGCGACTGCCGCTTCGCCGAGAGCGAGGCGCTCCACTCGGCCGTGGTGAAGGGCGCGACCCCCCTCCACGGCGCCGAGATCACCGTGCCTGACATCCGCGGCGGCTTCGCCTACGTCATCGCCGCGGCGGCGGCCGACGGCGGGTCGGTGCTCCACGACGTGCACCACCTCGAGCGCGGCTACCACCGGCCGCTCGAGGCCTTCGCCCAGCTCGGCCTCCAGATCGAACGGGTGACGGACTAGGCGTTGACGAGCTGGCGGAGGGCCGCCGGCGAGCACGGGTGGCGCAGCTTGGTGAGCGCCTTGGCCTCGATCTGGCGGATCCGCTCGCGGGTGAGCGAGAACTCCCTGCCCACGTCCTCGAGCGTGCGGGGGGCGCCGCCGCTGAGCCCGAAGCGCAGCTCGAGCACCCGCTGCTCGCGCTCGGACAGGCGGGCCAGCACGGTGGCCAGGGCCTCCTGCTCGAGGCGGGTGGCGGCGGCGTCGAACGGACCCTCGGCCCGGTCGTCGGGCACGAGGTCGGCCAGCTCGCCGTCGCCCTCGGCCAGTGGCGCCGACAGCGACACGACGTCGTGCAGGGCGGCCCGCAGCTCGACGATGCGATCGGGCTTGAGGCCCGACGCCCGGGCCAGCTCGGCCATGGTCGGCTCCCGACCGTGGAGCCGGCTCAGCTCAGCGGTGACCCGGTTGACGACGGCGATGGCATCGCCCACGTGCGCCGGCACCCGGATCGTGCGGCCCTTGTCGGCGATGGCCCGGGTCACGGCCTGGCGGATCCACCACGTGGCGTAGGTCGAGAACTTGAAGCCCCGCTCGGGCTCGAACTTCTCGACCGCCCGCATCAGGCCGAGGTTGCCCTCCTGCACCAGGTCGAGCAGGGGCAGTCCGGACGACTGGTAGCGCTTGGCGATCGAGACCACCAGGCGGAGGTTGGCGGCGATGAAGCGCTCGCGCGCGGCGTCGGCCCGGGTCACGACCTCGGCGCTCGCCCCGGGCTCGCGACCGGCCGCGATCAGCCCGCCGAGCTCGGCCTCGTCGGCCGCCGTCAGGAGCGGGTGGGCGCCGACCTCCTGCAGGTAGCGACGGAGGGCGTCATCGCCCCCGCTCGGCCCGGGCATGTGCCGACGGTACCGCCGGGCCGACTCCCAGTGAGGGATTCGCACCGTTTACCCTCCAGCCGGCCGTCCCGACGACCGAGAAGGAAGTGTGTTCGCGCAACCCCTGCTGGCCCTGGTCGCCGCCGTGTCCGGCGCGCTCGGCGCGCCGCATGCCCCCGCGCCCGTGGTGCCACGGGTGGCCAGCGTCCTGGCCGCCTCGATCGGGGCGCCCCAGGAGTGCCCGAGCTACTGGGTCGTGGCCGACGACGGCGGGGTCTTCACGGCCGGCGCGGCGCCGTTCGGTGGCTCGGCGGTGGGCAAGCTCGCCGGTGGCCGGGCCGTGGGCGTGGCCGGCACGCCGACCGGGCGGGGCTACTGGCTGGCATCGTCGACGGGGCGGGTCAACGCCTTCGGCGACGCCCGGTCGTTCGGATCGACCTCGACCACCGGCGTGGTCGCCCTGGCCGCCCGTCCCGACGGCGCCGGGTACTGGCTGGCCACGGCCGACGGCCGGGTGCTCGGCTTCGGTGGGGCCAAGGCCGTGGGGTCGCTCGCCGGCCGGCGCCTGGGCCGTCCCGTCGTGGCCATGGCGGCCACGCCCTCGGGTGCCGGCTACTGGCTGGCCACGGGCGACGGGGGCGTGTTCGCCTTCGGCGACGCGCGGTTCCTCGGCTCGGCGGCCACGCCGGGCCGGTCGATCGCGGCGATCGCCGCGTCCCCGACCGGCGCCGGCTACTGGTTGGCCGGCACCGACGGCGGCGTCTTCACGTTCGGCGACGCCCGCTTCTTCGGCGCCGCCACCGGCACGCTGCCCCGGGCCGTCACCGCCATCGCCGCCTCGCCCACCGGCGCCGGCTACTGGCTGGCGTCGGCCGACGGACGGGTCGTCGGCTTCGGCGACGCCCGGGCGGCCGCACCGGTGCGCTACCCGACCGACGCCAGCCGGGTCGTCGGCATCGCCCCGCCGGCGGAGTCGCTCCCGTGCCCGGTGGCCGAGCAGGGCCGCAAGGTCGTGTTCCTCGGCGACTCGGTGATGTTCGACGTGGCCGCCGGCCTGGAGCCGGCGTTGAAGCTGGTGCCCGGCACGGTCGTCGCCTCCCGGCCGTGGTTCGCCTACGGGCTCGACCTGTCCCGCGACACCTACGACTGGCGCAAGCAGTGGCCGAAGGTCCTGGCCGAGGAGCAGCCCGACGTCGTGGTCGTGCTCGCCGGCTTCGGTGACATGTGGGCCAAGGCCACCGCGCCGGCCGACCAGCGGCCGGAGACGCCGCAGTGGCGGGCTCGGTACGGCAAGGTCGTCGACGACGCCACGCACGTGCTGACCGCCGGCGGCGCCAAGGTCGTCTGGATCGGGCTGCCGTGGGTGGCCGACACGAACATCTACTTCACGAACATCCGAGCTCGGGTGGCCTCGGCCAACCAGGTGTACCGGGCCGCGGTGGCCAAGGTGCCGGGTGCCTCGTTCGTCGACGCCGCCGCCCTGCTGGCCGGGCCGAACGGGGGCTACGCCTTCACCGTGCTCGATGGCACGAAGGTCGTCCAGCTCCGCAAGCCCGACGGCCTCCACCTCTGCCCGCCGGGCGTGGAGCGCCTGGCTCGCGCCGCGGGCGCCGAGGTCACCAAGGACTTCGGCGACGTGCTGCGGCCCGGCTGGGAGGGCGGGGCGTGGCGGGCCGACGTGCGCTTCCACCAGGGCCCGGCGCTCGACTGCAAGCCATAGGCTGACGGCGTGAACGTGCTGGTCGTCACCGTCGACCAGCTGCGGGCCGACGTGCTGTCGATGCTCCCCACGCCGGGCTTCGACCGCCTGGCCGGCGGGAGCGTCCACCTCCGCCGCCACTACAGCCAGGCGGCACCGTGCGCGCCGGGCCGGGCCTGCCTCTACACCGGCACGTACCAGCTCAACAACCGCGTGGTCGGCAACGGCACACCGCTCGACGACCGGTTCGACAACCTCGCCCGGGTCGGCCGGCGAGCCGGGTTCGCGCCGACGCTGTTCGGCTACACCGACGTGGGGATCGACCCCCGCCAGGCGTCGGGTGCCGACGACCCGCGGCTGTCGACCTACGAGGAGGTGCTGCCCGGCTTCGACGTCGAGCTCGACCTCCGGGAGGACTGCGGGCCGTGGCTGGCCTGGCTCGGGTCGCTCGGCCACGACGTCTCGGGCGGCGCCGTCCAGGCCTTGCGCACCGAGCCGGACCGGCCGGCCGAGCACGGCATCACCGCCTTCGCCGTCGACCGCTTCGTCGAGTGGGCCGGACGCCAGGACGCGCCGTGGTTCGCCCACCTGAGCCTGCTCCGACCCCACCCGCCCTACGCCGCCGCCGGGCACTGGGCGACGGCCTTCGACCCCGACGAGGTCGGCCTGCCGATCCGGCCGGCCGACCTCCGCCACCCGTTCCACGACGTCGCGCTGTCCGTCTCGGGCGCCCCGGCCGACGAGGCGAAGCTGCGGCGGCTGCGGGCCCAGTACCTCGGCATGGTGGCCGACGTCGACGACCAGCTCGGGCGGGTCTGGGACGCCATCGACTGGGACGACACGTTCGTGGTGCTCACGTCGGACCACGGCGAGCAGCTCGGCGACCACGGCCTCGTGGGCAAGCTGGGCTGGTTCGAGGCCAGCTACCACGTCCCCGCCTTCGTGCGGGACCCGCGCCGGCCGGGCGGCCACGGCACGGTGGTCGACGCCTTCACCGAGAACGTCGACGTGCTCCCGACGCTGTGCGAGGCGCTCGACATGCCGGTGCCGGCCCAGTGCGACGGGCTCCCGCTCACGCCGTTCCTCGACTGCGAGGCGCCGCCGTGGTGGCGCACCGCGGCCCACTGGGAGTTCGACTGGCGCCTGCTGCGGCCCGATCGGGTCGCCGCCGGCGCCGGTGCGTGGCCGTGGGACCGCCGGCTCGACCGCCAGAGCCTCGCCGTGCTGCGCACCGACGCTGCCGCCTTCGTGCAGTTCGCCGACGGCGACTCGCTCGGGTTCGATCTGGCGGCCGATCCGACGTGGCGCACGCCGCTCGTCGACCCGGTCGCGCTCTACGACCTGGCCCGGGAGATGCTGGCCTGGCGGGCCGAGCACGCCGACCGCACCCACACCGGCTTCGTGCTCGTCGACGGCGGCGTCGGGCGGTGGCCGTTGTGAGCGCAGCGAGCCATGAGCACAGGCTTTGTGAGGCGCCCTGGCGCCGAACGGGTCATTGGTGCTCCCCGACGCGGGATCGGTCGAGGTGTCATCCGATGCTGATGGTGCACCAATGACGCTCGACGAGCTGCTCGCCGTGCTGCGGTCGATGGCGGCCGTGCCGTCGGAGGGCGGCACCTACAGCGAGCTCGACCACGGCCTCCAGTGCGGGGCCGAGCTGGCCCGGCTGGCACCCGATGACCTCGAGCTCCAGGTCGCCGGGCTGGTGCACGACGTGGGCCACGCCTTCGCCGACGACGCCTCGCACGGGCGGGCCGGTGCCGCCGCCGTGCGGCCGCTGCTCGGTGACCGCATCGCCGACCTGGTCGAGGGCCACGTGCCGGCGAAGCGCTACCTCGTCACCGTCGACCCCTCGTACGCCGACGGGCTGTCGCCGGGGAGCACCATCACGCTGGACGACCAGGGTGGGCCGCTGTCTGCGGACGAGCTGGCCGCGTTCCGGGCCCGGCCCGACTGGGAGGACGCCGTGCGCCTGCGCCGGGCCGACGACGCGGCCAAGGTCCCGGGCCTGATCGTGCCCGGGCTGGAGACGTGGGTCGAGGTGCTCCGATCGGTGGTGGCGCGGTGAACCTGCTGGCCCCGGCCGAGGTGGCCGAGCTCCAGGCCTGGCTCGACGACGTGCAGTGGTGGCCGGCCGGGAGCCACGTGTGGGGCCACTACGCCGAGGCGGCCGCCGACGGCCCGGTCGTGTCCCGGACCGAGAACGTGTCGGCCTGCCACCCCGGCATCGCCGCCCTGGTCGAGGGCCGGCTGCGCGACCTGGCCACCGAGCTGCTGGGGGCGCCGGCCGTGGCCTTCAAGGACAAGGTCAACTACAAGCATCCCGGCGGCGCCGGGTTCAGCCCCCACCAGGACCTGCCCGCCTACCCGGGCGTGGAGCGGGTGGTGTCGCTGCTGGTCGCCGTCGACGAGTGCTCCGAGACGTCGGGGTGCCTGTGGCTCGCCCCGCCGGCCGAGGGCGTGCTGCCCACGGACGACCGGGGCGTGCTGCTCGAGTCGGTCACCCGCGACCTGGTGTGGTCGCCGGCGGTGCTCGGGGCCGGCGACGTGGCCGTCATCGACGGGCTCGCCCCCCACCACAGCGAGGCCAACCGATCCGACCGGCCGAGGCGGGTGCTCATCGCCTCCTACGCCCCGGTCGCCGAGGGCTACGACCGGGCCACGTACTACGGCGCCCGCCGCGAGGTCATGGACGCCGTCGGCGAGCCCCGCATCAGCACCCTCGGCGACTTCGAGGGCACCCACGTGCTCCCCGACGCCGTCGCCGAGGTGCACTGCACCCACTGATCCGGCGTTTCCGCGGAAACGCAGGGGTTGTAGCGTTGACCCTCTTGTCCGGGCAGCTGTGCCGCCCGGCCAGGGCGCTTAGCTCAGCTGGCTAGAGCACCTCCCTTACAAGGAGGGGGTCGGGGGTTCGAGCCCCTCAGCGCCCACGATCGTGCGACTACCGCTGGGCGGGTTGGAAGAGCTCGACGGGGTTGCCCGAGGGATCGTCGAAGACGATCTGGGAGCCCCCCGGCCCGGTGATGATGTCGCTGCGGAACTGGAGGCCGGCGGCTCGGAGCCGGTCGACCTCGGTGGCGATGTCGGCGACGTGGAAGTGGAGCCGGTTCCACCCGCCCGGCACCGGCTGGCGGCCGTCGGGCAGGGCGCGCCCGGCCGAGCTGGTCGGGCCGGAGAGCAGGAGTCGCAAGCAGCCTCGCTGCACGTCGGCGAAGGCCGGCGCCGCGCTCGACAGGACCGTGAAGCCGAGGTGCGCGGTGTAGAAGTCGATGGACGCTTGGACGTCGTCGACGATGTACCGGACGTTGACGATCTCTTCGGACATCAAGCAACCTCTCGTTGGACGCTGAGCATCGGGATGAAGAAGTCGAGCCGGGTCGAGAGCTCGGCCGCGGTGCGCTCGAAGGCGGGGTACGTCGCGGTGTCCGAGTCACCCTCCTCGGCCGGGTTCGCCATGCTCCAGTGCGCGGCTTCGCCGGCACCGTCGAACTCGGGGCAGACCTCACGGACCTTGTCGCACAGGGTCACGACGTGGTCGAAGCGCTGGCCGACGAGCTCGTCGAGGTGCTTGGTGCGCCGGCCGGCGAGGTCGACGCCGTAGCCCTGCATGACCCGGACGGCGTTCGGGTGCAGGCGAGTGGGGTGGCTTCCGGCGCTGCACGCCTCGATCCGGCCGTCGGTCCGGTGCTGGAGGAGCGCCTCGGCCATCTGCGAGCGGGCGCTGTTGCCCGTGCAGAGGAACAGGACCCGACCGGCCACCTCGGGGGGAGAGGCGACCGGTCGGGCGAGCGCCAGACCGGGGTGCAACGCGGCGCCGGCGGCGCCGAACAGCTGGGCACAGGTCGCCAGGTCGGCGGTGTAGTAGACGTCGCGGCCGTCGGCGGCGCTGCGCCGCGACGTCACCAACCCGCCGGCCCGGAGCCGACCGAGGTGGTACGAGACCAGGCTCTGGGGCTCGTCGAGGCGGGCGGTCAGCTCGCCCACCCGCCGGTCGCTTCGAGCCAGCTCGCCGAGCAGCCGCCAGCGCAGGGGGTGCGCCGTCAGGCGGAGGACCTCGGGCGGGGCGGGCTGCACGCCCGAGAAACTACATCAATTCAGTTTGATGGAAAAGCCGAGGGCCGGAAACGTCCTCACCGCTTGTTGCTCACGGGTGCGCGCCGGCGACCGCCGCCTAGGGCGGCGGCGCGCCATGCCGGCCCTAGGATCGCCGGCCATGCCGACGGTGCCCTCGCTTCGTTCGATGCTCGGGAAGCGCCGCCTCGTTCGACGGGTGCACGCCACCCTGCAGCAGGCGGCCCAGGCGTGGAAGCTGTGGCCGCAACCCGTCCTGCCGCCCGACCGGCTTCGTCCGCCCTGGCCCTACGAGGACCCCGAGCCGACCTTCCCGGGGCTCGTCAGCCAGGCGTGCACGGACATGCAGCTCCGCTCCCGTGACTACCGGGCATGGGGTGACCGGCTCCGGGTCCGGGACGTGTACATGCACCGGAAGCAGTGGGAGTGGTTCTACATCGCGCAGGCGCTCGAGGAGTCCGGCCAGGTGCGACCCGGTGCCCGCGGGATCGGCTTCGGGGTCGGCACGGAACCGCTCACGCCGTGGTTCGCGTCGCAGGGGTGCACGGTGCTCGCCACCGACTACCCCGGCGGCGAACACGCCGACGGTTGGTCGAGCACCGGTGAGCTGGCGCACTCCCTGGCCGACCTGAACGCCGAGGGGATCTGCGATCCCCAGGTCTTCGAGTCCAACGTGTCGTTCCAGCCGGTGGACATGCGCGACCTGTCCGACCTGGACGGACCGTTCGACTTCTCGTGGTCCTCGTGCGCCCTCGAGCACCTCGGATCCATCGACGAGGGCCTCCGGTTCCTGGAGCGACACGTGGAGCTGCTCGGGCCCGGCGGGGTCGGGGTGCACACCACGGAGCTGAACGTCTCCTCGAACGATCGCACCCTCGACCATGTGCCGACGGTCCTCTTCCGCCGGCGCGACCTCGAGGACTTCGTCCGGACGATTGCTCCCGTGGCGGAGGTGGCCCCGCTGAACTTCCACCTCGGGCGCACCCCGAACGACCTCTACGTCGCGCCATCGAGCGGCTTCACGAGCACGATGCTTCGCTACGACATGGGGGCGTTCGTCACGACCTCGTTCGGCCTGATCATCCGCAAGCGCTAGGCCCTCGGCCGCCGCTGCCTACCTCGGGCACCACGTCGAGAGGAGGTCACGGGTTCGGGCCCGCCGCGCCGACCATGCGCCGCTCGGCGTACGCGTCGACGCTGAAGCTGCCCGCGCCCAGGAAGAAGACCACGAGGGCGAGCGCGGCGACGGCCACGTTGATCTCGTAGCCGGCGTGTCCCGCCAGGTTGTGGATCCCGTTGCTCCAGGTGACCGTGATCATCGCCATCGCCATGTCACCGGCGAGGGCGAGCCCGACGAGGCGGGAGCCGAGGCCGAGCACGAGGGCGATCGCGCCGCCGAACTCGATCAGCCCTCCCAGCACGGCGAAGAACCCGCCGGGGTGGAGGTGCGCGGTGTTCGAGAAGAACTCGGACGTTCCGTCGATCCCCGCACCGTTGAACCAGCCGAAGAGCTTCGCTCCGCCGTAGTAGACGAAGATCCACGCGAGGGCGATTCGCACGGCGACCAGGGCGAGATCGACTCGAAGGGCATCGGCACGCGTGCTGACGACGGCAGCGAGCAAGGTGCGACCGCGACCGGCCATCAGGCCGCCCCGCGCTCGGCGCGTGCGGCACGCACGCTCGGAGTCAGTTGCTGCTCGAAGCTCTGCGACATTCGTGGTCCTTCGGGTTCGGGGCGGAACGGGCCGATGAGCTGCGCAGCGAAGACCCGGAGGTGGCGCGGGCGTGGTCCTGCTTGTTCAACGGTGAGCGGTCGACCGGGCAGGCCGGTGTCGGTCCTGATGGTGTCCTCCGTCGGGAACACCGCACGCTTGAAGAGCTGGTCCCAGATGGTGAGGGCGAAGCCGAGGTTGACGTCCTGCGGTCCGTCGAGCTGGTGGTGGATCCGATGGAAGTTGGGGCTGACGAAGATCCGTTCCAAGGGCCCGAACCCCAGGTTGGTGTTCGAGTGGGCGAACGCGACCGAGGCGCCGTAGATGACGAAGAGCGTCGTCGTCAGCGCACCGTTGGCGAGGAGCACGACGCCAGGGATCAGCGCGACGAGGTAGGAGACGTGGATGAGCGGGTGCGTGCGGAACACCGTCAGCACGCTCATGTCCTCTTGGGAGTGGTGGAGCTCGTGGAAGCGCCACAGCAGCCGGACGCGGTGGTTGGCGAGGTGGGCGAACCAGTTGCACGCGTCCATGGCCAGGAAGATCACGGCGACGGTGATCCAATGCGGCACCCCGCCGGCCCTGGGCAGCACGATCCACGGGAACGTCGTGCGCGCGGCGACGGAGAACGAGATGGTGAGGAGCGCCACGAGCGGCACGACGAACACGCCGTTGAAGATGGTGAAGAGGAGGTCCTGGCGATGGCCGCGAGCAACGAGCGGTCGGCGTTGTGCCGGTCGCACCCGCTCGGCGACGAGGAACACGCCGATGATGGCCAGGGTCGTCGGACCGATCACGATCACGCGAAGGCCTGACACCGCGTCGGCGAGGTGGGCGCCACCGAAGCCACGCCACCAGCCGATCCCGGCGAGGGCGACGGCCACCGCCGGGATCGAGCAGGCGGGCAGGTAGACCCGTGAGGAGAGCGGGCGGCGTCGCCCGGTTGCTTCCCGATGGGCATCGTGCGCGGCAACGGGGGACGTGAGACCGACCGGCGCGGTCGTCGCGGTCATGGCGGCGGCCTCAGAACCCGGCGCCACCGCCTGGCGGTGCCGTGTCCGAAGGGCTCTCCTGCTCCGTCGTGGTCGTCGCCGCCCGACGGACGGTGGTCGTCGTCTTCGGCACGGTCGTCGTCGCCGCCTTCTTCGGTGCCGTGGTCGTCGTCCGTCGCACGGTCGTCGTCGTCTTCTTCCGCGCCGTCGTCGTGGTCGTCGGCTTCTTCTTCTTGGCGGCGGTGGTGATCTTGCCGGCGGTCGACGTCGATGCGCCGTTGGTCTGCACCTTCCCGTCACTCGACCCGCAGGCCGTCGCGCCGAGGCCGAAGGCCGCGAGCAGGACGATTGGTGCAATGCGACGAAGCACCCTGGTCCTCGTGAACATCCCGATTCCGGCCATGTCTCCCCATCTCCTAGGTCACCGTGTGCTGGGTCTACGTGGGAAGCCGTCTGGGGATTGCGCCGAACTCCGTGGTGATCCCGACGCACGGCACCACCCGTGACAACCTGTGGCCCGTGGGCCGGCTCGACGAACTGGATCTGTCGCTCTCGCTGAGCAGGAGCGAGGAGGAGGCGCGGCTGGCCGTGGCCCACCGGCGCCTGCTGCACCTGCGCCTGGTCCTCGGGGGTCACGTGGGTCCGGGGAAGCTGGGCCCGCCGGTGTGCATCGTGTTCGAGGGGTGGGACGCGTCGGGCAAGGGCGGGTGCATCAAGCGCCTGGTCGAGCCGATCGACCCTCGCCACGTGCGGGTGACCCAGACGGCGGCACCCGACCACGACGAGCTGCGCCACCACTTCCTCTGGCGGTTCTGGCCGAAGCTGCCGGGCTGGGGCGGCATGACGATCTTCGACCGCTCCTGGTACGGCCGGGTCATGGTCGAGCGGGTCGAGGGCTTCGCCACCGACGAGCAGTGGACCCGCGCCTACGACGAGATCGTCGACTACGAGCGGACCCTGTGCGCCGAGGGGATGCTGCTGGCCAAGTTCTGGCTGCACATCAGCGACGAGGAGCAGGAGCGTCGCTTCGAGCGCCGGGCCCAGGATCCCCTCAAGCAGTGGAAGCTCACCGACGAGGACTGGCGCAACCGGGCCAAGCGGGCCCAGTACGAGGCGGCCATCGAGGACATGCTCGAGCGCACCGACCACGCCGCCGCGCCGTGGATCGCGGTGCCGGCCGAGTCGAAGCGCTACGCCCGGGTGCACGTCGTGGAAGAGGTCATCGCCATGATCGAGCGGGGCATGGAGAAGTGGGGCATCGACGTCCCGCCGCCCGAGTCCGAGTCGTAGGCCCCCGGCGATGCGCTGGCTGATGGCAGCGCTGCAACGAGCTCAGCGGTAGTAGTTGCGCCACTCGGTGTTCGGCACCGGCGTGGCGCAGTCGGCCGTGACCGCGGCCCGCAGCGCGATGGCGGTGGTGAGCTGGAGGGTGACGGCCCGGGTGCCGTCGGAGAAGCACCGGAGGTCGCCGACCTTCATCGTGCGCGGGTCGCTCCAGGTCGGCCCGCCCGGGCCCTGCTTGCTCACGAACACGGCGCCCGGCGCGTAGAAGCCGCCGATGCGGATGTCGCCGGTCGACTCGAACGTGACCATGGCCTGCGACAGGTAGGTCCCGTCGTAGGTGAGCTTGTCGACGACCGGGTTGTTGACGTTCGGGTCGCGGAACCACTGCCCGAGCACGCTGCCCTTGGTCCCCTGGGTCACCACGCCGCAACTCGTGCCGGGCACGGCGGTGCCGCCCTGGTTCCCGAGCTTGGCGTACCAGACCTTCCGCAGCGCCGCCGCGTAGAACTGCCACGGGCAGACGGCGTGCAGCGCGTTGCTCTGGGCGTAGCGCTTGGGGGAGAGGAACGAGTTGGTGGTGGTGAGGTCGTCGACCCAGAAGTCGAACGCCACCGACCCCTCGGCCGGCTCGTACCACCCGACCTGCTCGCCGGCGGCGACGGGCGTGGCCTTCACGCCCTGCGAGGCGCTGCTGCTCGACGCCTTCTTCGGCACGACGGCGGCCACCTTCCCGACCACGCCCTTGATGTGGAACAGCTTCACCTCGAGCGAGCACGGGGTCGAGAAGTAGAGGCTGTACTCGGGCTTGTAGCCGGCCGGGGCGCCGAGCGGCAGGTAGTACGACGCGCCGACCAGCGACATGTTCGTCGGCGCGTAGATCGGGAGGCGCTTGCCCCGGAGCGTCTGGCTCGGGAACACGTACGACCGCACAGCCAGCACGCCACCGCTGCCCGTCTGCCCGCCGACCGGCGCGACGCCGGTGATCGACGCCGGGTCGATCAGGTTCTTGGTGAACAGCTCGGCCCGGTTCTTGCATGCCGGCGGCACCGTCGGCGGGGGCGCGGCGACGGCCGCGGTCGGGGCCAGCCCGAGGGCCAGCACGACGGCGGCGAGGAAGCGGCGGAGCGTCACCGCGACATCATCGGCCAGATCAGGCGTCGGATGAAGGTTGGTAGAGGCGGTCGGGCGGCGGGAACCCGCACGACGTGCCGTCGACGTGCTCGACGTCGTCCTCCCACGGGAGCCGGTAGCTGCCCGACACCAGGTCCTGCATGAAGGTGTACGGGCAGTCGCCGGCACCGCCCTTGACGGCCACGTAGCCGCGGTGGCCGAGCTGGTACGGGTTGTTCTCCACACCCCAGTGGTTCCGGGCCTCGCGCACGAGGTCGGGCCGGACCTCGGCCGTGATGATCTCGTCGGGTCGACCGCTGCCGGTCACCATCGGCCGGCCCTCGAAGTCGACGAACATGCCCTCGCCCATCGAGTCGAACGTGCCGTCGCTGCCGCACATGCACACCGACGCGGTGTACACGAGGTTGCAGAACGCGTTGGCCTGGTTGGTGATGCTCCACGCGTGGCGGATCGGCGCGGTGTAGCCGGCGGTGCGGAGGAGGATCTCGGCGCCCTTGTAGGTCGCTTCCCGTGCCATCTCCGGGAACATGCCGTCGTGGCAGATGATCAGGGCGAGCGTCGAGCCCTTGGGCCCCTCGCACACCGGGATGCCGAGGTCGCCCGGGGCCCACGGCTCGACCGGCACCCAGGGGTGGAGCTTGCGGTAGTAGAGGCGCAGCTCCCCGGCGTCGTCGACGATGATGCCGCTGTTGAACGGGTTGCCGTTCGGGTTGCGCTCCATGATCGAGAAGCAGCCCCAGATGGCGTTGTCGACGCACGCCTGGCGCAGCGCGCCGACCTCGGGCCCGTCGAGGTCGCACATGATGGCGTCGTCGGTGCTCATCGAGAGCCCGTGCAACGAGTACTCCGGGAACACCACGAGGTCGAGCGCCGGGTTGTTCCGGCGGGCCTTGCCCACCAGCTCCACGACCCGGGCGGTCTGGGCCGCCAGGTCGTCCGGTGTCTCGACGACCGGGAGCTGGAGCTGGACGAGGCCGATGCCGACCCCGTGCGCCGATGTGTTGAGTCCCCCGAGCCCGGTCATGGCGGCACGGTAGGGAGCACCCGTTGCCCTACCGTTCCGAAATCGTGAACGCCGGATGTCCCACGCCTGTCCCGTCGCCCAACGGACGGCCCACCACTACGGTGTGGCCGTGGGGCCCGTCCGCGTCGTGTCAGCCGGGCTCGTGCTCGCGCTGGTGAGCGTCGCCGCCTGCTCCGAGGAGCCCGGGCGCGCCACCGACGGGCGGTTCTGCGAGGTCGCCGAGGCCGGCCACGTGGCCCGGCTCGACCTCGCCGATCCGGAGGTGCTCGCCGACGTGCGCTCCGAGCTGTCGCGGCTCCGGGCGCTGGCGCCGGCCAGCGCCCGCCATGACCTGAGCCGGCTCCTCGAGAGCGAGGGCGGGGCCGACCCCGACCTCGACGACCTCCAGGCCGCGGCCACCCGGGTCCAGCGCTACGTCATGCAGGTGTGCGGATGAGTCGCCAGATGTCGCTGGCGATCCTGGTGCTGGCCGTGCTCGCCGTGCTGGCCGGCATCCAGTTCACCAAGTCGGACAGCAGCGGGCAGGCCGGGTGCGTCAGCATCCGCCGCTCCTACGAGCGGGTCTCCTTCGTCGAGAAGAGCGGCGACGTGCCGACCTCGGCCATCTACCGCGACGTGGCCACGACCGTCCGCCAGGCCGCGGCGTCGGCCCCGCCGGCCGTCGTCCAACCCGTCACCGACCTGGCCGACGCCTACGTCCAGATCGGCAGCCTGCTCAGCGGCTTCGACCCCGGTGACGACTCGACGTACCACGTCTACGAGGACAACTCGGCGACGATCGAGCGCCAGCAGGGCATCGTCGACACGTCGCTGCCGAAGATCCGGGAGTGGCTCGACAGCCGCTGCGGTTGACGCCGGGGCCGACGCATGTCGGCCGGTCGGGCGGGGAACACTGGCCCTAGCACCGCCCTCTCGTCGCGCTCGTCCACCTGGAGCAGTCGTTGCACCGTCTCTTGCGGTTCCTCGCCGTCATCGCCGCCGGCGGGCTGCTCACCGCGGCCACCCTCGGGCTGCTCGCGCCCCAGGTCGGGGCCATCCTCTCCGCTCACACGGCGACGCCGGTCGACATCGACCTGAACCCCCTGGCCCAGCGCTCGATCGTGCTGGCCGCCGACGGCTCCGACGTGCTCGCCGCGCTCCACGCCGAGCAGAACCGCAAGGTCGTGCCGTTGGACCAGATCCCGGCGGTGCTGGTGGCCACCGTCCTGGCCGTCGAGGACAAGGGCTTCTACGACCACGGCGGCGTCGACGTGCGGTCGATGGTCCGGGCCCTGTTCACCAACGTGAAGGCCGGCGACGTCCGCCAGGGCGGCTCGACGATCACCCAGCAGCTCGTCAAGAACGCCCTGCTCGACTCGAAGCAGGACTTCAGCCGCAAGATCAAGGAGGCGGTGCTGGCCGTGCGGCTCGAGCACCAGCTCTCCAAGCAGGAGATCCTCGAGCGCTACCTCAACACCGTCTACCTGGGCAACGGCACCTACGGCGTGCAGGCTGCGGCCGAGACCTACTTCGGCAAGGACGCCAAGGACCTCGACCAGGCCGATGCCGTCCTGCTGGCCGGGATGATCAAGAACCCGGTCGGCTACGACCCGCTGCGCTTCCCGGAGGCGGCGACCAAGCGGCGGGAGGAGGTCGTGGCCCGGCTGCAGCGAGTCGGCGCGATCAACGAGGTCGGCGCCTACCTCATCCTCACCCAGCCGCTCCCGACCGAGACCCACTCGACGCTGCCGAAGCCCGACGACTACTTCGTCAACGAGGTCGTGCAGCGGCTGCTCGACGACAAGGACCTGGGGTCGACGCCCCAGCAGCGCTACAACGCGCTGTTCATGGGCGGCCTCACGATCCGCACCACCCTCGACCCGACCCGGCAGGCCGAGGCCCTCGCCGCGGTCAAGGCCAAGATGCCCGACACGGACGGCAAGTTCACCGCCGCCGTCGTCAGCATCGAGCCGTCGACCGGTGCGGTGCGGGCGCTCGTGGGCGGGGAGGGCTTCGGCAAGTCGAAGTACAACATCGTCACCCAGGGCATCGGCCGACAGGTCGGCTCCTCGATGAAGCCCTTCGTGCTGGCCGCGGCCATCGACAGCGGCATCTCGCCCAAGAGCACGATCAACGGCTCGAGCCCCTGCACGTTCGACAACACCGGCGGCGAGGACCCGATCTACAAGGTCGAGAACTTCGAGGGGTCGCGCGGCGGCACGGCCAACCTCTACGACCAGACCAAGCGGTCGGTGAACTGCGCCTACGTGCGCCTCGGTCTCGTGGTCGGCCTCGACAAGGTCATCGACATGGCCCACCGCCTCGGCATCACGGCCGACCTCCAGCCCAACCTCTCGCTGCCGCTGGGGACGAGCGAGATCCGGCCGATCGACATGGCCTCGGCCTACGCGACGTTCGCCGCCGAGGGCGTCTACCGGGAGCCGTACTTCGTCGAGCAGATCAAGGACCGCGCCGGCAAGGTCATCTTCCAGCACGAGGACCACCCTCGGCGGGCGATCAGCACCGAGACCGCCCGTGAGGTCATCGACGTGATGAAGGGGACGATCGCCTCGGGCACGGGCACGGCGGCCCGGTTCAAGGACCGTCGCCCGGCGGCGGGCAAGACCGGCACCACGGCCGACTACGGCGACGCCTGGTTCGTGGGCTACACCCGCCAGCTCTCGACGGCGGTGTGGGTGGGCTCGCCGATCGGTCGGGTCGAGATGCGCAACGTCGGCGGCCGGCGGGTCACGGGTGGCTCGTACCCGGCGCTCATCTGGCAGGCGTTCATGGGTCCGGCCCACGCCGGCCTGCCGATCCTGGACTGGGACAAGCCCGCGTTCGAGGGCAAGGGCGTGGCGCTCAAGGTGCCGGGCGAGAAGCCGACGAAGCGGCGCCTGCGCCGGCCCACCACGACGGTGCCGGGAACGCCCTCGACCACGCCGACGGAGACCACGCCGACGACCGCAGCACCGCCGCCCACGACGCCGCCGGCCACGGAGGTGCCGTCGAGCGGCCAGACTGAGGGCGGTGCCTGACCCGCTCGCCCTGCTCCTCGACGTCCAAGCCCACGATCTCGCCGCCGACCAGGTGCGGCACCGTCGGGCGTCGCTCCCCGAACGTGCCGCCAAGGCCGAGCAGGACGCCACCGTCGCCCGGCTCGACGCCGAGCTGGCTGACCTCGGCAGCCGCCTGGCCGAGGTCCAGCGGTCGCAGAAGCGGCTGGAGGACGAGGTCGCCACCGTCGACGCCAAGGCCCACGCCGAGAACGCCAAGCTCTACTCCGGCACGGTCACCTCGCCCCGCGAGCTGCAGGCCATGCAGGAGGAGATCGACGCCCTCGGGCGCCGCCAGCGCGAGCTGGAGGACGAGGTCCTCGTGCTCATGGAGACGGCCGAGCCCCTGAGCGACGAGGTCGACCGGCTGGAGGTGGCGCGGGACGCGGCCCGGGTCGAGTCCGACCGGCTGGCCGCCGCCATCGCCGACGCCGAGGGCGTGCTCGACGGCGAGCTGGCCAAGGTCGAGGCCGAGCGGGCCGGCGTGGCGGCCGGGGTGGGCGACGACCTGCTCGCCACCTACGAGAAGCTGCGGACCCAGCTCGACGGCGTGGCCGTGGCCCAGCTCGTGGGCACGCAGTGCACCGGGTGCCACCTGAGCCTGCCGGCCACCGAGGTGGCCGCCGTGCGCAAGGCCACGCCGGGCGCCGTCGTCTACCACGAGGAGTGCGGGCGCATCCTCGTGCCCTGACCACCCATGCTCCTGTGGTTCGCCGGAATGGCGTTCGTCTGCGTGTGGGCCGTCTTCAAGGACCCGGCCATCGACCACCGCCTCGTGGTCGTCGGCGCCCTGCTGCCCGACGGGATCGACGTGTGGAGCGGCGGTCGGTGGGTCGCCCACACCGTGCTCTTCAGCATCGTGCTGCTGACCGTCGTGATGCTCGCCACCCGTGGGCGTCGCATCCTCCGGCGCCAGTTGCTCGCCCTGCCCATCGGCACGTTCCTCCACCTGGTGCTCGACGGGATGTGGGCCGACAAGCAGGTGTTCTGGTGGCCGGTCTACGGCTCGTCGTTCGGCGACCGGGCGCTGCCGTCGATCTCGCGGGGATGGTTCGACCTCCCGCTCGAGCTGCTCGGCCTGGTGGCCCTGGTGTGGGCTTGGCGCCGCTTCCGGTTGGCCGAGCCCGAGCGGCGGGCCTACTTCCTGCGCACCGGGCGCCTCGGCCGCGACCTGGTGCCGTGACGTGCTGATCATCGTCCGCCACGGGCGGACCGCGGCCAACGCCTCGGGGTTGCTGCTGGGTCGGGCCGATCCCGAGCTCGACGAGCTGGGCCGGCGCCAGGCGGCGGCGATCGCCGCCGTGCTGCCACCGATCGACCGGGTCGTGGCCAGCCCGCTGCGCCGGGCCCAGGAGACCGCCGCCGCCCTCGGCCGGCCGGTCGAGACCGACGATCGGTGGATCGAGCTCGACTACGGCGACTGGGACGGGCGGCCCATCGGCGACGTGCCGGCCGAGGCGTGGGCCGCCTGGCGGGCCGACATCGACTTCTGCCCGCCTGGTGGTGAGTGCCTCAGCGACCTGGGCCGCCGGGTGCGGTCGGCGTGCGACGACCTGCTCGAGGAGGCGACCCACGGGAACGTCGTCGTCGTCACCCACGTGTCGCCGGTGAAGGCATCCGTGGCCTGGGCCCTCGGCGTGGGCGACGAGGTCACCTGGCGCCTGTACGTGGCGCCGGCGTCGATCAGCCGGGTCGAGGTGCGCGAGGCTCGCATCGTGCTCACGTCGTTCGACGAGGTCGGCCACCTCCCGCAGCCGTGACCCTGCCGTCATGAGCGCGGCGTGGGGGACGCCCGTGGCCCGGCGAGCCCTGGCGGCCGCCGTGCTCGGCTCCGGTGTCGCCTTCCTCGACGGGACGATCGTCAACGTCGCGATCCCTGCGATCGGGCGCGACCTCCACGCCAGCCTGGCCGGGCTCCAGTGGGTGCTCGACGCCTACCTCGTCACCCTGACCGCCCTGCTCCTCCTCGGCGGCGCGCTCGGGGACCGGTACGGCCGGAAGCGGGTGTTCCTCCTCGGGATCTACGTCTTCGCCGCCGCCTCCGTGGCGTGCGGGCTGGCGCCGAACATCGAGCTGTTCGTCGCCGCCCGGGCCGTCCAGGGGGCCGGCGGCGCCCTCCTCGTGCCCGGCAGCCTCGCCCTCTTGACGGCCACGCTCCGACCGAGCGATCGGCCGCGCGCCGTGGGGGCGTGGTCCGGGCTGACCGGCGTGGCCAGCGCCATCGGTCCGCTGCTGGGCGGCTGGCTCGTCGACGCCGCGTCGTGGCGGTTCGCGTTCCTTCTGAACCTGCCGCTCACCGTCGCCGTCGTGGTCGTCGCCCGCGGGATCCCCGAGAGCGTCGACGAGGACGCGCCGAACCACATCGACGCGCCGGGCGCCATCGCCGCCGCCGGCGGCCTGGTCCTGCTCACCGCCGGGCTCATCGGTGCCGGCGACGGGTGGTCGGCGCTGACCATCGGGGCGTGCGTGGCGGGTGCGCTGGCCCTCGCCGGGTTCGTGGTGCTCGAGCGGCGGAGCCCGGACCCGATGCTGCCCCTCGGCCTGTTCGGCTCGGCCCAGTTCACCGGGGCCAACCTGGTGACGCTCGCCGTCTACGCCGGGCTGGGCGCGGCGTTCTTCCTCGTGGTGGTCAACCTCCAGGTCAGCCTCGGCTACTCGGCGCTCGAGGCGGGCATCGCCATGTTGCCGGTGACGCTGCTGATGCTGGCCCTCTCGTCCCGGGCCGGCGCCCTGGCCCAGCGCATCGGCCCCCGCCTCCCGATGACCGTCGGGCCGCTGCTCGTGGCGGCCGGGCTGCTGTGGCTGGGCCAGGTCGGCGCCGGCGATGGGTACGTCTCGGCCGTGCTCCCCGCCGTGCTCGTGTTCGGGCTCGGGCTGGCCACCACCGTGGCCCCGCTGACCGCCGCCGTGCTCGGTGCCGTCGACGAGCACCACCTCGGCGTCGGCTCGGCCGTGAACAACGCGGTGGCCCGGCTGGCCGGGCTGCTGGCCGTCGCCGTGCTGCCCTCGATCGCCGGCGTCGAGCTCGATGCCGGCGGGCGCGACGGGCTGCCCGGGTACCGCACCGCCCTGGCGATCAGCGCCGCCCTGTGCGTCGTCGGCGCGGCCATCGCGGCGGCGACCATCCGGCAGGCTCGGCTCACCGAGCCGACCGTGCAGGCCAGCGTGCTCCAGCCCTGCCACGAACCGTGCCGGGTGACCTCGTGAAACCGACGTGTGGTGGCGTCGCCCCGGCCCTACCGTGCCCCGCCGTGGTGTCCGTTGTCCTTCCCTGAGCTCGAGCCCCTCGGCTGGGGCGACCGCTGGGTCGCGCTGCTCGCGGCCGCCTCCCATCCCGACGCCGTGCCCGGGCGCGTCGTCCGCCACGACGGGTCCAAGGTGCTCGTCGCCTTCCCGAAGCAACGGTCGATCCCGATGGCGCCGGGCATCGAGCCGCCGGTCGTCGGCGACTGGGTCGGCACCGTCGACGACATGGTCGTCGACGTGCTGCCCCGGCACTCGTTGCTCCGCCGGCGTGACGCGATCGTCGACGGCGAGCAGGCCCTCGCCGCCAACGTCGACGTCGTGTTCATCGTGTGCGGCCTCGATCGGCCCGTGCGGGGCGGGCGCCTCCAGCGGGTCGCCGCCCTGGCGTGGGACGCCGGCGCCACCCCGGTCGTGATCCTGACCAAGTCCGACCTCGGTGACCACGTCGAGGGCGCCGTCGCCGACGTGCGCGACGACCTCCACGAGGTGGACGTGCTCGTCGTCAGCGTCGTCGACGGCAGCGGGCTCGAAGACGTCCGCGCCGCGGCCCGCGACCGCACGGTCGTGCTGCTCGGCGAGTCGGGAGCCGGGAAGTCGACCCTCGTCAACGCCCTGGTCGACGCCGACGTGGCCGCCACCGGCGCCGTGCGGGAGGGTGACTCGAAGGGGCGCCACACGACCACGACCCGCCAGCTCCACCCGCTGCCCGGGGGCGGCGTGCTGCTCGACTCGCCCGGCATCCGGGCCGTCGGGCTGTGGGTCGACCCCGAGGCCGTCGACGCCGTGTTCCCCGACATCGAGGCCCTGGCCGAGGGCTGCCGGTTCCGGGACTGCGCCCACGGTGAGGAGCCGGGCTGCGCGGTCATCGCCGCGATCGGCTCCGAGGAGCTGCCCCGCGAGCGGTACGAGGCGTGGCGGTCGCTCCGGCGGGAGGCCGAGGCCGCGGCCGAGTCGGCCCAGGACCGCCACCGCAAGAACAAGCAGTTCGGCCGGATCTCCCGCGAGGCGCAGCGGATGAAGAAGCGCTGACCCCTGGTCGCCCGACCGCCCCTCGGGGTCGGCTCGGGGTCATCCCCGATGGTGGAGGAGGCCCCCGGCCGGGATGATCAGCAGGTGCCCCTCGCCATCGTCGCCCTGGTGCTCCTGGTCGTGCTCCTGCTCGACCAAGAGGTGACTACGCCGGAAATGGCCCGGACGGGGCATGGTGGGAGAAACGGACAAAGTGGACGATGAGCGACGTGCACGCGCTCCTCCTTGCCCTCGCCGTCTGGACCGCCGCCTCGCTACCGGCTGGTGTCCTCGTGGGCCGGCTGCTCGCCGTCCGCAGCGCCGACCTGGGCTGAGGGCTCGCCCCTCGGGGCCGACTTCCGCAGCACCAGGAACGCGCTGGCGGCGAGGAACACGACGATGCTCGTCCAGTCGTTCAGTCGCAGGCCGAGCACGTGGTGGGCGTCGTCGATGCGCAGCGCCTCGATCCAGAACCGCCCCACCGTGTAGCCGGCGACGTAGAGGGCGAAGAGCCGGCCGCGCGTGAGGTTCCACCGGCGGTCGGCCCACAGCACGAGCGCCACGACGAGCAGGTTCCAGAGCGACTCGTACAGGAACGTCGGGTGGAACGTGGCCTGGTCGAGGTAGCCGTCGGGCCGGTGCGACGGGTCGATCTCCAACGCCCACGGCAGCGTGCTGGGCTTGCCGAACAGCTCCTGGTTGAACCAGTTGCCGAGGCGGCCGATCGCCTGGGCCAGCGGGATGGCCGGGGCCACGGCGTCGAGCATGGCGGTGGCGTCACACCCGCGGCGCCGGGCCACGATCCACCCGACGAGGGCGCCGAGGGCGATGCCGCCCCAGATCCCGAGCCCGCCCTCCCAGATGGCGAAGGCGTGGAGCCACCGGCCCTGGAAGCGCTGGTAGTCGGTCATCACGTGGTAGATCCGGGCCCCGACGAGGCCGGCGGGGACGCCCCACGTGGCGACCGCCGTCATGTCCTCGGCCCGGCCGCCCTTGGCGACCCAGCGGTCGCTGGCCACCTTGACGGCGGCGACGACGCCGAGGGCGATCATCAGCCCGTAGGCGCGGAGCTGGAGGGGGCCGATGTGGAGGGCGCCGCTCGAGGGGCTCGGGAGGTAGGCCAGCATCGGGCTCCATCCTCGCAGGTGTGCCCGGTACGGTCCGGTCGTGGGCGATCTCGCAGATGTCGCGTCCCTTGCCACCGCCGCCGGCACGCTCATCCTGGCCGCCGCCACGTTCTCGTCGGTGCGGTCGGCGAACCGGGCGGCCAAGGCGGCCGAACGCTCGCTGCTGGCCGGCATCCGGCCCGTCCTCGCCTCGACCCGGTTCCAGGATCCCGAACAGAAGATCGGCTGGCAGGACGAGCACTGGACCCGCGTCCAGGGCGGCTACGCCGCGGTCGAGCCGACCGACGAGGTGATCTACCTCTCGATGGGCGTGCGCAACGTCGGCACCGGCATGGCGGTGCTCCACGGCTGGCACCCGTACCCGGACCGCGACCCCGAGCGATCTCGTCCCGACCCGGCCGACTTCCGGCGCCTCACGCGCGACCTCTACGTCCCCGGCGGCGACACCGGCTTCTGGCAGGGCGCGCTCCGCGACCGGGAGGACCCCCTGTTCGCGGCGATGGCCGAGGCCATCGCCGAGCGCCGGCGGTTCGAGATCGACCTGCTCTACGGCGACCACGAGGGCGGGCAGCGGGTGATCACACGGTTCGGGGTCGTGCCGGCCGGCGACGACGCGTGGCTGCCCTCGGTGTCCCGCCACTGGAACATCGACCGGGACGACCCCCGCTAGCTGTCGATCCCAAGGACGCAACCAAGGGGCGACCGGGTGCCGCCGGCCCATTTGCCGTTCTCGGGCCCAAACGGAGCGGAATCCGCACGGTTTGGGCCCGAGAACCGGATTCGCCGGCCCGCCGAGACGTTCCCCGCGCGCCCTAGCCCGAGTAGGCCTTGTCGCCTGTCTGGAACACGTCCGGCACGGGGTACTCGCCGAGGACGTAGTGGAGGATGGCCGCGTGCTCCTGGGCGGCGCACTGGAGCCCGCCGGCCAGGGTGATGGCCGCCTTGTCCTCGATCGTGGGGACGGCCTTGAAGTACGTGTCGGCCGCCGTCTGCTCGAGGAGCAGGGCGAGCCTGGCCGCGCCCACCACGTCGGTGACCTTGGCGAACTCGCCGTCGACGGTGGCCTTCAGGTCGGCCGGAGGCGTGGTGACCTCCTCGCCGCCGGCGCCGGTGATGACCTCGTTCCACTTGTCGAGAGCGGCCTGGTGCTGCGACATGGCCTTGCCCACGAACTCGCCCACGGCCGGCGGGATGGCGCCGAGCTTGCCGGCGGTGGCGGCGTCGAGCGCCGCCTTGTAGGTGCCGACGGCGAGGAGCTCGAGGCCGGCGGCCAGCTTCGCCGTGGCCACGTCGTCGCCACCACCGGAGTCGCTGCTGTCGGTGGAACCAGGCGATGCCGTGGTCGGGGTGCCCGAGCTGGCCGACTTGTCGTCGTCGCTGCCGCACGCCGCGGCCACGAGGGCGAGGGCGCCGACGCCGCCGCCGATGAGGAGCTTGCGCCGGCTGAAGCCGGCCGGGGTTGCGGGGGCCTCGATCTGAACGTCGCTGCTGTCGGTCACTTGACGGCACCTTCCTCGGGCGGGCTGGCCATCTCGGGGGTCGGGATGTCCTGGGGGAAGGCCACCGAACCGGCCACCTTCGGGAGCTTGTTCGGGTCGACCGGGATGGCGATGGCCTCCGGCGCGGCGCCGAGCAGGGCGCTGACGGCCCGGAGGGTCGCCAGGTGCTGGGTCTCGACGCCCATGACGCTGGCGATGACCGCCTTGGTCTTCTCGTCGGTGAGGAGCGAGAGGTCGGCGAGGTAGGTGTCGCGGGCGACCTGCTCGAGCGTGGCGGCCAGCTTCACGACGTCGGCCGGCGTCTTCAGCGTGGGCTTGGCCTGCTCGACGATCGGCGCGTACTTCGGGTTCGGTGTGTCCTGGGCCTCGCCGCCGAGTGCCTTCGTCTGGGCCTGGAAGGCCTTCTTGTGCTCGTCGTGCTGCTTCATGGTCTCCTGGGCGAAGGCCACGACCACCTTGTTGCCGTCCTTGATGAACGGGAGGGTGAGGGCGGCGCCGTAGGTCGCCACGGCCAGGGCCTCGAGGGACGAGGCGGTCTGGAGGATCTGCACGTCGACGGCTTCGTCGGCACCGGCCGGCGATGCGGTGAAGAGGTCGGTGAGGATCGAGCCGAGGCCGGTGACGGCGAGGATGCCACCGCCGCCGAGGCCGAGCCTCTTGATCATCGAGCGCCGCTGGCCGATGAAGCGAGCGATCTCGGTCGGGTCGATCTCCTGGTTGCGACGCTCGTGCCGCAGCTCCTCGAGCTGCGGGAGGGACGCCTTGACGTCCTCCATCGCGTCGACCTGGAGGTCCTGGGATTCGACGACCAGTTCGCTGAGTCGCCGTTCATCGATGCTCACGGGGAAGCCCTTCTGCGTTTGGTGGGGGTCGTGGGTCCTTCGGATCCACGCGTGATCTGGATGCCGGCGATCAGGCGGCGGCATCGCGGTCGAGCGTCGACTCGTCGTCCTTCTGGCCGCGCTCGAACTCGCGCTTCGACTCGCCGACCGAGCGGGCGAGCGACGGGAGCTTGGAGCCGCCGAAGAAGAGCAGGAGCACGACGAGGACGATCAAGAGCTCGGGAGCGCCGAGTCCGGCCATGGGTACCTCCGGGGAAGCGGGTGGGTGACGAGGTCTTCGGCGCGGGCGGTGAAGCCGGATGACCCATCCGCGCGGGGATGGCGCGCCGAAGAGCGCGCATGTCACGCGCCAAGCTCGTCCCGCTCCTCGTCCTGCTCGTCGTCGGGCTCGTCACCGCGTGCGGTGGCAGCGACGACGGTCAGCCCGCGGCAGCGTCCACGCCGTCGGCCTCGTCGGCCATCACGATCGAGGACTTCGCCTTCTCACCGGTGTTGGCCACGGCCGAGGTCGGCGACACGATCACCGTCACGAACAAGGACAGCGTGACGCACACGCTCACCGCGGACGATGGCTCGTTCGACACCGGCAAGCTGGCGCCGGACCGCGCGTCGATCACGGTCGACTCGGCGGGCACGTTCACGTACCACTGCGCCATCCACAGCTACATGAAGGGCACCGTCGAGGTGACCGGCTAGCGGCTGGTCACCCCGGCGGCCTGCTCGGCCAGGGCGGCGAACTCGCGGGCGACCACGGCGGTGGCGTAGCCCTGCTGGCCGAGGCGCCACTCCCGCCACGGGAAGACGTCGTACCAGCGGCCGAGCTGGTGGAAGTTGAGCGTGGCGACCACGAGCGCCTCGCCGTCGCCGGCCTCGGCGTAGACCTTGTTGAAGCCGGGGAACGCCGGGCCGGCGATCACGCTGTGCCCGATGTAGGCCGCCTTGTCGTGGCAGTCGACCCGGTTGGCGGTCGCGGCGTAGACGAGGTTCTCCTGGGCCCGCACCATCGTGGTGTTCACGATGTAGTCGCGCTTGCCCGGTGCGCCCTTGCACCCGGTGGTGTTCACCAGCAGCCGGGCGCCCTTGAGGGCGAGGATGCGGGCCAGCTCCGGGTTCGACCAGAAGTCGTAGCAGATGAGCAGGCCGATGGGCCCGAGCTTGGTCTGCCACACCGGCAGGTCGTCACCGGGGGAGAAGCGGAACGTCTCCATCGGGATGCCGAGGTGCAGCTTGCGGTACGTGCCGAGGATGCCATCGGGGGCGATGAACGCCGAGGCGTTGTAGATCTTCGTCGGCTCGTCGGGGTCGCGCTCCTCGAGTCCGAAGATCACGTGGATGTCGAGCTCGGCGGCCAGGGCGGCCATGCGATCGGTGGCCGGGCCGGGCACCAGCTCGGCCTGGCCGAGGTGCCACTCGCAGCTCGAGTCGATGGCCTTGCAGTCGGCACAGCCGTCCCAGCTGTTGAGGGCCAGCTCGGGGAAGACGACGAGGTCGCACCCCTGGCGGGCGGCATCGCGCGTGATGCGCTCCATCTTGTCGAGCGTGGCGTCCTTGTCCCGCAGGACCGACGCGAAGTTCACGACCCCGACGGTGACGGTGTCCGGGTACGACGGATCCTCGACGCTGTGCACGGTGCCTCCCCCAGGTTGTGGCTCCCAGGGCATAGCACCTGCCATGGCGATTGTCAGCCATCGGCACGCGGGCGCCTAGCGTGCGGCCGTGTACCGATGGCGGAAGACGATCGCGGTGGTGATCCTGGCCGCCCTGCTGCTCCTCGTCCTCGCCAACGTGCTCACGATCCTGCGCTGAGCAGGACGGGACCGGCGGTGCCCGGCGGCCTCGTCGAGCAGTCGCTGCCGGCGGTCGAGGACGAGGGCCTCGGTCAGGGGGTTGATCACCCGAGTAGCGTCGCGCCCTACCCGGACCGTTTCGGTCCGCATTGCCAGGAAGACTTCGCGACGTGGAATCTCCCGCGGCACGGCTCCTCGCCCTGCTCTCGCTCCTCCAGACCCGGCCCCACTGGAACGCGCCCGAGCTGGCCGAGCGGTTGGGCATCACCGAGCGCACCGTGCGGCGCGACGTCACCCGGCTCCGCGACCTCGGCTACCCGGTGGAGGCCGCGCCCGGTCGCACCGGCGGCTACCAGCTCGGGCGGGGCGGGGCGCTCCCACCCCTCCTCCTCGCCGACGACGAGGCCGTCGCCGTGGCCCTCGGCCTCCGCGCCGCGGCCACGGGTGGCGTCGCCGGCTACGACGAGGCCGCGGTGGCGGCCATGGCCAAGCTCGAGCAGGTGCTGCCCGTCCACCTGCGGGAGCGGGTGCTCGCCCTCAGCAGCGCCATCGTGCTCGTCCGCTCCGGCGGTGGCCGGCCCGTCGGCCCCGACTGCCTGCTGCTCCTCGCCCAGGGGTGCCGGCGGGGTGAGCGGGTCACGTTCTGCTACGTCGCCGGCGACGGCAGCCCCACCGATCGGCGGGTCGAGCCCTACGGCGTGGTGAACGTCGATCGCCGCTGGTACCTGGTGGCGTGGGACCTCGACCGCGACGACTGGCGCACGTTCCGCCTCGACCGCATGAGCGAGCCGGCCCTGACCGGGCACCGGTTCACGCCGCGCGACCAGCCCGACACGGCGGCCATGGTGCTCGACGGGCTGACCCACACGCCCTACGCCTGGCAGGCCGAGGTGCTGGTCCGGGCCGAGCTCGACGAGGTGGCCGCCGACGTGCCGGCGAGCGTGGGCACCCTGGAGGCTGTCGAGGGCGGGACGATCGTCCGCATGGGCGCCAACGACCTCGATTGGATCGCTCGCTACCTGGCCGGCCTCGAGCACGACTTCGAGGTGCTCCGCCCGTCCGAGCTCAAGGCCGAGCTCCGCGCCCTCGGCCGTCGCCTGCAGCGGGCCCACAGGTAGCTTCCCGGGGCATGGGGGACATGCTCATCAAGGGCGGGACGGTCGTCGACGGCTCCGGTGCGCCCGGCGTCGAGGCCGACGTGCGGATCGAGGGTGGTCGCATCACCGAGGTGGGGCCCGGCCTCGCCGTCGACGGGCTGGAGGTGTTCGACGCCTCCGGGGCCGTGGTGGCGCCCGGGTTCATCGACACCCACACCCACCTCGACCCGTCGATGTTCTGGGACCCGGCCTGCGACCCGATGCCCCAGCACGGGGTGACGACGGCCCTCATCGGCAACTGCTCGCTCTCGCTGGCGCCGGTCCGGCCCGAGCACCTCGACGACCTGATCGACGTGTTCTCCTACATCGAGGACATCCCCCTGGCCGACTTCCGCTCGGGCGTGCCGTGGACGTGGTCGACGTGGCGGGAGTACCGCGACGCGATCAACGAGCAGGGCGCCGGCCTCAACATGGCCTCGCTGATCGGGCACTCGATGCTGCGCATGTACGCCATGGGCGACGACGCCTGGACCCGCACGGCCACGCCCGACGAGGTGACGGCGATGTGCGCCGAGCTGGGCGACGCCATGGCCGCCGGCTGCTTCGGCTTGTCGACGTCGGCGTTCGACGTCGACCGGCGGGGCCGGCCGGTGCCGAGCCGGGTGGCCGACGACGTCGAGCTGCGGGCGCTGGCCTCGACGATGTCGGCGGCCGGGCACGGCGTGGTGGAGTTCATCCCGAACCTCACCGGCGGCGACGTCCACGCCGAGCTGCGGCACATGGCGGGCATCCTCGGCCCGCTCGGCGTCACGTCGGTGTGGAACGGCCTGCTCTACAACGAGGGCGACCCGCAGCGGTCCGAGGGGTTCATGGCCCTCACCGCGTCGCTCCGCGACGACGGGTGCGACATGTGGCCGGTGGCATCGCCCCGCACGGTCGACTTCAACGTCAACTGGGAGCAGACGATGCTCTTCATGATGCTGCCCGAGGGCTGGAACCGGGTCATGCAGGTGGCGGGGGAGGAGCGCCGGGCACTGCTGGCCGACCCGGCCTGGCGGGCCGACGCCCGCGCCGAGTGGGATCGCCAGCCCAAGTCGATGTTCCCGATCACGCGCATCGATCGGGTGCGGTTCACCTCGGTCGCCCGGCCCGAGCTGGAGAAGTGGCTCGGGCAGTCGCTCGCCGACCTGGTGGCGGCCCGGGGCGGCCACCCGTCCGACGTGTTCGCCGACTGGGTGCTCGAGAACGAGCTCGCCCCCGGTGTGGTGGCGGTGGGCGTGAGCAACGGCGACGTCGACGGCGTGGCCGGGCTGATGGCCGATCCTCGTGCCCTCATCAGCGCCAGCGACGCCGGCGCCCACGTGCAGATGATGTGTGCGGCGGGCGACACGACGCTGCTCCTCACCCGGCACGTGCGCGATCGCGGCGATCTCACGCTCGAGCACGCCGTGCACGAGCTCACCGGCCGCCAGGCCGACGTGTTCGGCTTCGCCGGCCGGGGTCGGCTGGCTCCCGGGTGTGCCGCCGACGTCACCGTGTTCGCTCTCGACGAGCTCGACTGGGGCAGCGACGTGTTCGTGGACGACCTCCCGTCCGGCGCGGCGCGGCTCCGACGGCCACCGGGTGGCTACCGGGCGACGATCGTGAACGGCGTCGCCACCCAGCTCGACGGCGAGCTCACCGGCGCCGCGCCCGGTCGGGTGCTCGAGAGCCGGAGCGCCTCGTGAGCCGGCCGGTCGCGTTCGTCACCGGCGCCAGCCGGGGCATCGGCAAGTCGTGCGCCGTCGAGCTGGCCGCAGCCGGCTTCGACATCGCCATCACCGCCCGCACGGTCACCGAGGGCGAGCAGCGGGAGCACTCGTCGACGGTCAAGGCGTCCGACACCTCGGCGCTGCCGGGGAGCCTCGACGGCACGGCCGACCTGGTGCGGGCCCAGGGCGCCGAGTGCCTCGTCGTCCCGGCCGACATCCTCGACCCGGCATCGCTCGGGGCTGCCGTCACGACCGTGCTCGAGCGCCTTGGTCACATCGACGTGCTCGTGCACAACGCCCGCTACATCGGGCCCGGGCACATGGACCGCTTCATGGAGACGCCCATCGAGCTGCTCCAGAAGCAGATGCAGGGCAACGTGTTCGCCCCGCTGCTCATCAACCAGCTCGCCCTGCCGTCGATGCTGGCGGCGGGGGGCGGCACGATCGTGAACATCACGTCGGCCTCGGGCTACGCCGACCCGACGTTGCCGGCCGGTGAGGGCGGCTGGGGGATGGGCTACGGGATCTCGAAGGGGGCGTTCCACCGCGTCGCCGGGTTCCTCGCCGTCGAGCTGGGTGACCAGGGCATCCGCTGCTTCAACGTGCAGCCCGGGCTCATCGCCACCGAGCGCATCGCCCAGGACATGGCCAAGTTCGGCATCGAGAACAACGGGGCGCCGGTCGAGGTCATGGGCAAGGTCGTGCGCTGGCTGTGCACCGACCCCGAGGCGGCGGCCTACAACGGCCGCAACATCGAGGCCCAGTACTTCTGCCACGCCCGCGGCCTGCTCCCGGGGTGGGACGGCCCGCGCGTGCTCGACAACCACATCCGCTACGACCGCTCGGGTGCCGTCCTCGACGATCTCGAGCGGGCCCTCGCCGAGGGCGAGGGCTAGCTCGGCGGGCGGAGCCCGTCGAGGGCGGCGTCCAGGATCGGTTGCACGTAGGAGCAGTCGGCCGGGATGGTGGCGATGGCGCCGACCATGTCGAGGACCTGCTCCAGGGTCAGCTCCGGTCGCACGTCGCCTGCCTCCTGGGCCGCGGCCAGCAGGGGTTGGCCGGCGGCGATGACCCGGACCCGACTGTCGCCGAACACGGAGTCGCTGCAGTCCACGCCTTCGAGCAGCGCGGCGGCGAACTGGCGCTTGGTGCTGAAGAAGGCGAAGAACCGGTGCAGCCACGCCGCCAGCTGGACGCCGGGCGTGGCCCCTTCGACGGTCTGGGCGGCCTGGCAGACGCCGTCGACCTCATGGGCGTAGAGCGCCTCGAGCAGCTCTCGACGGTTGGCGAAGTTGCGGTAGAGCGTGCCCATGCCGACGCCGGCCCGTCGGGCCAGCTCGGCCATCGAGACGTCGCGCTCGCTCTCGCAGGTGGCGAACGCGTCGCGGGCGGCCTCGAGGATCTTCTCGCAGTTGCGCTCGGCGTCAGCTCGGCGGGGGGTCATCAGGAAACGTCCTTGTAAGCGGAGAGCCTCTCCGGTACGGTGAAGCGGACAGCCTCTCCGCTTCCCTCCCAACCCTACCGCCCCGACGGAGCGCTGCAAGCACCGAAGAGCAGACGGACGCCGCCGGGCCGGCGCGCGCCCCCGAACGATCGGACCCCCCATGACCACCACCGCAGCACCTCCCTTCCGGGACCACCTCGAGACGGTGCTCGAGCCCCACGAACGCTTCACGCCACGCCAGCGGACGCTCGTGCTCGTCGCCATGTGCTCGGCGCTCGTCCTCGTCGTGGCCAGCGTCACGATGCTCGCCATCGGGCTGCCCGACGTCAGCGCCGCCCTGGGGCTCAGCCAGAGCACGCAGACGTGGGTCGTCGACGCCTACGCCCTCTCCCTCGCATCGCTGCTCCTCGTCGCCGGGGCCATCGGCGACCGGTTCGGTCGGCGCACCGCCCTCCTGTGGGGGATCGCCATCTTCGCCGGCGGGTCGTTGCTCTCGGCGTTCGCCGGCTCCGGCGGTCAGCTCATCGCCTTCCGGGCCTTCACCGGGATCGGCGGCGCCCTGATCATGCCGGGGACCCTGTCGACCATCACCAGCGTCTTCCCGCCAGCCGAGCGGGGACGAGCGGTCGGGATCTGGGCCGGCTTCGCCGGCACCGGCGGGACGCTCGGCCTCCTCGGCGCCGGCTGGATGCTCGGCGAGTTCGCCTGGACGTCGCTCTTCTACGTGACCGCCGTCGCCGCGGTGGCGCTGTTCTTCGCCGTCCTCGCCTTCGTCCCCGACACCCGGTCGAGCGAGCACGTCGGGCTCGACCCGCTCGGGACCGTCCTGTCGGCGGCGTCGATCGGCGGCCTCGTCCTCGGCATCATCGAGGGTCCCATCCACGGGTGGTCCGACCCGATCACGCTCGCCGGGCTGGTCGTCGGTGTCGTCGTCGGTGCCGCGTTCGTCGTGTGGGAGCTGCGGATCGACCACCCGCTCCTCGACCCGAGGCTCTTCCGCCACCGCGGGTTCGCCACCGGGTCGGCGTCGATGCTGGTCCTGTTCATGGCGATGTTCGGGATCTTCCTGGTGCTGCTCCAGTACATGCAGCTCATCCTCGGCTACAGCACGCTCCGCTCGGCCGTGGCCCTGCTCCCCATGACCCTCGTGATGATCCCGGTCTCGACGATGGCCGCGGCCCTGTCGAACCGCGTCGGCCAGAAGGTCGTCGGCGGCACTGGCCTGGTCGTGACCGCCGTCGCGCTGGGCGCCTTCGCGACCCTCGACGCCCACAGCAGCTTCGCCCCGCTGGCCTTCGCCGAGGTGCTCCTCGGGCTGGGCGCCGGCCTCGCCATGACGCCCGCTACCAACGCCATCGTCAACTCGCTGCCGGTCGCCAAGCAGGGCGTGGCCTCGGCCGTGAACGACACCACCCGCGAGATCGGCACCGCCCTCGGCATCGCCGTGGTCGGCAGCATGTTCAACAGCGGGTACCGGAGCGCCATCGCCGACCACCTGGGGGGCCTCCCGGCCAGCGCCGCGGCCCAGGCCCGCCAGGGCCCGGTGCTCGCGCTCGACGTCGCCCGAGGGATGGGCAACGTCGGTGACACCCTCGCCGACGCGGCCCGGGATGCGTTCGCCAGCGGGATGCGGCTGTCGATGCTCGTCGGCGCCGGCCTCCTGCTCCTCGCCGCGGCCTACGTCTTCGTCCAAGGTCCGTCCCGAGCCGACGAGCTGGTGGACGACGCCCTCGACGAGGACGTCGACGACGCCCTGGAGGCCATCGCCGGCCCGGCCTAGCCTCCGGGCATGCCGTACCCGAAGAGCGACATGCGAGCCGGTGCCGAGCAGGCCGTGGCCGGGGCCAGGGCCGGTCTGCTCGCCGTCCTGGCGATCCCCACGGTGGCGGCCGACGGCACCGACTCGCTGCTCGAGGCCATCCGGACCTCGGACCACGCCACGGCCGTGGCCGAGGCGTCGCGGCTGGCCCAGGACCACCCCGAGGTGGGCGAGGCCTGGAGGGGCCTCGACGAGGCGATCAAGTTCCTCGCCTTCTCGCTGCTCACCGACATGGCGGACGGCACGGAGTAGGGCTCAGACCTGGGAACCGTGCCACTCCAGCAGCACGACGGTGGCGTCGTCGCGCAGGGCGGAGGCACGGTGCTCGAGCACGCTGCGCACGAGGAAGCGGACGACGTCCTCCGGGGCGAGCTGGTTCGAGGCGCACTGGCCCACCACATCGGCCAGCCGGTCGATGCCGAACTCGGTGCCGTCGGGCGTGCGGGCCTCGGTGACGCCGTCGGTGAAGAACAGGACGCCATCGCCCGGCTCGAGCTGGTCCTGCTCGACGACCGGCTCGCCGTCGTCGAGGCCCCACGGGAGCATCGGTTCGCAGTCGAGCTGGCCGATCACCTGCCCGTTGCGGACCAGTAGCGGGCAGTGGTGCCCGGCGTTGGTCCACGAGAGGAGGCCGGACGCCAGGTCGAGCCGGGCGAGCTGGCCGGTGGCGAAGCACTCGCCGACGAACTGGTCGGCAACCACGTCGTTCAGGTCGGTGTGCAGGGCGGCCAGGCCGCGGCCCTCGCGCCGGCCGTGCCGGTAGGCGCCGACCACCAGCGAGGCGATCGAGGAGGCCGAGACCCCGTGACCCATGGCGTCGATGAGGGCCAGGTCGAGCACCGGTCCGTTGTGGGCGTAGTCGAAGCAGTCGCCGCCGACCTGGTAGGCCGGCTCCAGCCGGCCGGCGACGCTGCACCTCGACGTCTTGAGCACGAGCGGCGGAAGCAGGTCCCACTGCATGCTGGCGGCCAGCGACATCGACTTGCGGCGCCGGCGGAGCTGGTAGAGGTCGCTGCTCCGGCTGTGCGTGGCGATGAGGTAGCCGGCCAGCCGGCCGATGTCCTCGCACCGGGCCACGACGTCGTCGTCGACCTCGGCGAGGGTGAGGGCGACGACACCGGTGCGGTCGGACCCCTCGACGATCGGCACCCAGACGCGCATGCCGTCGGGTCGCTCGGCGGTGACCGGGGCATGGGTCAGGAAGGCTCGCCCGGCCATGGTGCCGGCGACCGCCTCGGTCTCGGGGAGGTCGGCGTGGGCCGACCGATCGGGCAGGGGTTCGAGCACCTGCTGCTCGTAGTCGACGAGGTAGGTGACGACGTCGCTCCCGCCGAGGTCGCGGGCGGCCCGGGCGACGAGGTCGGCGACGGACGACGGATCCGCGCCCTGGCCGGCCCGGAGCAGGGCCGGGTAGTCAACGGTTCCGCGCATCGAACGAGCCTATGGGGTCGCCCCCGTCGTTCGATAACCCACCTGAGTTAGAGTTCGCTCCGATGACGCAGCGCGTGACGTCCCGGGTGGCCAGCTCCGAACCGGCCTTCGTCGGCTACCCCCGCCCGCCGGCCGGGGCGCCCAACGTCGTGATGGTCGTGCTCGACGACGTCGGGTTCGCCCAGCTCGGCTGCTTCGGCGGCGGGATCGACACGCCGAACATCGACCGGCTCGCCGCCGGCGGCCTGCGCTACAACCGCTTCCACGTCACGTCGGTGTGCTCGTCGACGCGCGCCTGCCTCCTCACCGGCCGCAACCACCACGCCGTCGGCATGGGGCTCACGCAGGAGTCGGTGCTCGGCTTCCCGGGCTACACCGGTCGCATCCCGAGGTCGGCGGCCACGCTCGCCCGCACGCTGCGGGACAACGGCTACAACACCATGGCCGTCGGCAAGTGGCACCTCACGGCCAAGGGCGAGTACTCCGCCGCCGGCCCCTTCGAGCGCTGGCCCCTCGGGCTCGGCTTCGAGCGGTACTACGGGTTCCTCGGCGCCGAGACCAGCCAGTGGGCGCCCGAGCTCGTGCGCGACAACTCCCACGTCGACCCGCCCCGCGCGCCGGACGAGGGCTACCACCTGACCGAGGACCTGGTCGACGAGGCCCTCCGGGTGCTGCAGGACCAGCGCCAGGCCACGGCCGGGGCCAAGCCGTTCTTCCTCTACTTCGCACCGGGCGCCGCCCACGCGCCGCACCAGGTGACCGAGGAGTGGATCGCGCCGTACCGCGGCCGCTTCGACGACGGCTGGGAGGCGTGGCGCGACCGCGCCTACGCCCGTCAGATCGCCGAGGGCATCATCCCGCCCGGCACCACGCTCACGACCCGTCCCTCGTGGGTGCCGGAGTGGACCTCGCTGTCCGACGACGAGCGCCGGCTCTACGCCCGCTACATGGAGGTGTTCGCCGGCTTCGTCACCCACACCGACCACCACCTCGGCCGGCTGTTCGACGCCCTCGACGACGACACGCTCGTGCTGCTGCTGTCCGACAACGGGGCCAGCGCCGAGGGCGGCGTCACCGGGACGATCAACGAGGCGGCGGCGTGGCTCGGCGCGGGGGAGACGGTGGAGGAGGCGCTCGAGCAGATCGACGAGATCGGCGGGCACCGCGCCTTCAACCACTACCCGTTCGGGTGGGCGTGGGCCGGGAACGCGCCGCTGCGCCTGTGGAAGCGCTACGCCTGGCTCGGTGGGGTCCGCACCCCGCTCGTCGTCCGGTGGGGCGATCGGCTGGCCGGGCGGGGGAGCGTGCGGGACCAGTTCTGCCACGCCGTCGACGTGTACGCGACGGTGCTCGATGCCGCCGGGATCGACCAGCCCGACGTGGTCGACGGCGTGCCCCAGCAGCCGGTCGACGGCCGGTCGATGCTGCCCACGTTCGGCGATGCCGGGGCGGCGGCCCCCCGGAAGCTCCAGTACTTCGAGATGATGGGCTCCCGGGGCATCTACCTCGACGGGTGGAAGGCCGTGACCGACCACGTGGCCAACCAGTTCGACGAGCGGTCGCACCTCGAGGGCAGCTTCGACTTCGCCACCGACCGCTGGTCGCTCTTCGACCTCTCGAACGACTTCTCCGAGGCCCACGACCTGGCCGACCAGGAGCCCGAGCGCCTCCGGCAGATGGAGGAGACGTGGTGGGGCGAGGCCGGGCGCAACCAGGTGCTCCCGCTCTACGAGTTCCCGGCGTCGCTGGCCCACATGCACCCGGCTGAGCTGCCCCCGCCGAGCCGGGCGACCTACGCGCCGGGAGGGGGCCCGATCATCGAGAGCCAGCTGCCGGTGACGATGGGCGGCTTCGAGCTCACCGCCCACGTCGAGGTCGTCGACGGCACCGAAGGCATCGTCACCGCCCTCGGCGACCGGCACGGGGGCTGGGCCCTCTACCTGCTCGCCGGCCGCCCGACGGCGACGTTCGCCCTCCTCGGCTCGACCGTGCGGATCGCCTCCGACGTGGCGGTGCCGTCCGGCGCCCACACCGTCGGCCTCCGCTACGAGGCCGGCCGCGACCCGAAGGTGCGCCTCGCCATCGACGGCGCCGACGTGGCCGAGGCCGCCTTGCCCGGTCTGGTCTTCTTCCCCAACCTCTCGACGGCGGGCGCCGGGATGCTGGTCGGCCGCGACCGGGGCCTCCCGGTGAGCGACGACTACCGCCCGCCGTTCGCCTTCACCGGCACGCTGCACCGCGTCGAGCTGGCCAGCGGCGCCCCGAAGGCCCGGCCCGACGACGCCACGGCGACGAAGGTGGCGCTGGCCGCCGACTGAGGGTCAGAGCTCGGCGGCCGCCCGCTTGGCTGCCTCGAGGTTGGCCTCGGTGGCCGTGTGCCGCTCGATGGCCTCGTGCAGCTCGCCGGGGGGTCGCTCGCTCAGGTCGCGGAGGAGCGCCTGGATCGTCCGGCTCTGCTCGAGGACCATGTCGATCACGAAGTCGCGCTGGCTGTCGGTCATCCGCGACCACGAGGCCTGGAGCGTCTCGGCCCCGCCGATGATCACCGACGCGCTGTTGATGAGCCCATGGAAGGCGCGGGCCACGGCATCGATGGTGCTCTCGGGTTCCGCCGCCTCGGCCACTGCCGAAGTGTGGCCGGTTACCCACCGGTCATCGAGGCCTTCGCAGGGAGATTCCGGAGGTTTCAGGGGGACGAAAGCCGCGTTCCAGAATTCCATGCAAGTTGCATGTTGACGGGAAGGCACTTGCCTTCCACACTCGGGACGAGCCACCCAACGGTGGCGGTTCCCGGGGGGGACGCGGACAGGGCGGACGGTGGGGGACATCGGTCGTCCGTCAGGGGGCACCAGCGAGCGCTGGTCCGCGCGCGCCTTCACCTCGTGTTGCACCTCGACCAAGGAGAAGGACATGACCAAGCACCGTTGGCTGCGAGTGATCCCGCTGGTGGCCCTGGTGGCGACCATCGGCGTCACCACGGCCCAGGCGTCGGACTCGACGTCGCACGCGGCCCAGACGACGTCGATGTTCGCGTCGGACGCGGCGTACTGCACCACGTCGGTGCCGCTGCCCAACCGCAACGCGAGCAACCCGGGGGTGACCAAGGACTCGATCACGATCAGCGACATGTCGATCGACTCCGCCGGCCTGAAGCGCCTCGGCGTCGACACGCCGGACTACGGCGGCTTCATGAAGATCTTCATCGACGAGATCAACAGGTGCGGCGGCATCAACGGCCGCAAGCTCAACTACAAGGCCGACAAGTACAACCCGGTCGCGCCCGACCTCCAGGGCCACATCCAGGCCATGTGCCTCAAGGCCACCGAGGACCAGAAGGCATTCGTGGTGATCGAGATCGGCGCCCCGCAGGGCAGCTCGATCCAGCGCTGCGTCTCCGTCGCGCACAAGTCGCTGTTCAACGGCCCGACCGGCATGTCCGCCGCGGACTTCGCCGATGCCAAGGGCCGGCTGTTCAGCCTCTACCCGCCCACCGACAAGCAGGCCGCCGGGACGATCTCCGACCTGATCGCCCAGAACCTGCTCAAGGGTCGCAAGATCGGCGTCCTCGGCCAGCAGACCTCGGCATCGGCGACGAACGAGCAGCAGGACCAGTACGTCGACTACCTCAAGTCCAAGGGCTACGACGTCACGTCGTTCGAGGTCCTCCCGTGCATCGGCGTCATCTGCTCCGCCGGCATCCCGTCGGCCGTCAACCGCCTGAAGGCCAAGGACGTCGACATCCTCATCCTCACCGGCAACATCTCGTCGACCACGGCCGGCCCGCTGTTCCGCGAGATGCTGAACCAGAGCTTCAAGGTCCCGATGTACGGCCCGCACAGCGGTGCCCTGCACTCGGACAACCTGTCGACCTCGCTGATCCGCAACGCCGGCACCGACGCCGCCCGGTTCGCCAGCAACATCGGCTGGTACGCGTTCAACAACACCGAGGTCCAGGGTGCGTGGCGGACCGGCCAGGCCTCGGCCTCGACCCTCGCCACCACGTGCAACGCCATCGTGGGCAAGGCCACCAACTCGGCCCCGTTCGTGTTCGGCGAGCGTGACATCAACAACTCCCGCTGGACCGGCACGGTCACGGCCTGCATCCAGGTCCGGGAGATCGCCCGGGCCATCGAGAGCCTCGGCGCCAACGTCACGACCGAGCGCATGGCCGCGGCCCTGAAGGCCCAGAAGGAGAAGGACCAGACCTACAACTACAAGGGCATCCCGAACTTCGCCGCCGCGAAGTGGTTCACGGCTGGCCAGCTCACCCCGTCCAAGGGCGTCTGGGTGAAGTTCGCCTACCCGTGCCCGCTGCCCACGGCGGCATCGGCGTCGACCGGCTGCTTCCTCCCGGTCGACCGCCCGGCCCGGGTGCGCACGATCAAGTACTAGCTCCCATTCCCCCGGCGGTGCGTACGAGGGTCGGCGACCGGTCGGGTCGCCGGCCCTCGGCCGCGTCCGGGGTCGGGAGGAGCGGGGGAAGGCTCAGCCCGGGGAGAGCGGGTGGAGCCGGCCGCGGGTGTCGACCAGGAGGAGCTGGACCCGGTTGCGGCCGGCGACGAGGAGCTGCTCGGGCACCATGACCTGGAAGACGCCGGTGTGGCGGGCCCAGTCGAACCGGGTCGAGACCCCGGCGATCGTGCCGTTCACCACCACGGCGACGTCGCCGGTGCCCCCCTCGACCTCACCGCTGACGAAGACGGGGACGCTGTTCCCGGTGGGATCGACGTCGTCGAAGGCGTCGGGGTCGTGGAGCACGGCCTTCGCCGGCGACGAGGAGCCGACCGTCGCGGCGGTGACCTTCCGTCCGACGAGGTCGGCACCCGGCCCGACCTGGGCCACGCGGAGCGGGCCGGTGGCCGGGAGGAACCGGTCGACCCCGCGCGCCCGCACCTTCGAGAGGAAGGTCGCGGCCGGCACGGTGAACGTGGGGCCGGCCTTGGTCGAGGCACCCGAGCTGCGGACCTGCTGGTGCATGACCTTGGTCGCCGGCCGGGTCCCGCGGGCCAGGGCCGAGGTGCCGTCGACCTTCCACGGCACGTCCACGCCGAGCACGTCGGCGATGGTGGGGAGCACATCGATGGTCTGCACGTTGGTGTCGTCGACCACCGGCTGCCGCTCGCCCGGGACGTGCACGAAGAGCGGGACGCCCATCAGCTCGGGCAGCACGGGCGTCGGGTCGGCGCCGGCGTCGAGGCCGCGGGCCGGGAGCCCGGCCTGGAACGCCCGACCGTGGTCGGCGGTCACGACGACGAGGGTGTCGTCCCACAGGTCCTCGTCCTTCAACGTCGTCACCAGCGTGCGCACCAGCCGGTCGACGTACTGGGTCTGGAGCACGGCCCGTTGGCGACCCACCGCCACCTGCCACGCGTCGGTGGTCCAGAGGTCGAAGAACCGGCCCGGCTCCTCCCAGAACGGCCCGAGGTCGGCGGCCGGCTGCGGGTAGCTCCGCCCCGAGGGCAGGTACCGGCTCGGCGTGTGGGGGAGGACCAGGTGGGCGAAGTGCAGGGTGCGCGTCGGCGAGCCGTCGAGCGAGCGGAGCAGCTGCTGGAAGCGGAGGGGCTCCTCGATGCCGGAGCCCTCGTCGCCGACGCCGCCCGGCTCGGCGAAGGTGGCCAGCGGGTCGGAGCCGGCCGACAGCTCGACCTGCTCCTTCCACACCCGGGTGCCGTCGCCGACCAGGGAGCGCACCGCCTGCTGCTCGACGCCGGCCGGGTCGCACAGGGCGGTGGGGCAGAGGCGGGTGACCGACTCTGCGACTGCCATGCGGTAGGCACCGCCGAGGAGGGTGAAGAGGTTGTCGGGGTAGTCGGAGACGAGGGGTTGGGCCTTGTCGGGCGGGAGCTGCCCGGTGAGGATCGCCGGCACGGCGTACGGCGTGGCGTTGCTCACCGCGCTGGCGGCCCGGAACCAGTGCGAGCCGTCGGCCAGCTCGGCGAAGCCGGGGTAGAGCGAGCGGTCGATCGTGCCGTCGGCGGCCAGCAGGTCGTCGACCGGGAGCTCGTCGAGCACGACCATCACGACCCGCGCCGGCTTGGTGACGGTGACGCCCTCGACCGTGGCGCGGCCGCCGCGGACTGCGCCGGCCGCCGGCGACAGGCCGGCGAAGAGCACGAGGAACAGCAGCGGCGCCCACGCCGCGTACGAGAGCCAGAGCCGCACGATCGGGCGGCGGGCCACGGCGGCGACGGCAGCGCCGACGAGGAGGGCGGCGAGGGCGAGCAGCACCCCGTCGAGCCCGATGACGCGGGCGCCGACCTGGGCGCCGAAGCCGGCGGCGAGCAAGGCGACGAAGCCGAGGTGGAGCGGGCGCCGCGCCGCGGGCACGACGAGGCCGACGACGAGCTCGACCAGCCAGAGCGCGAGGGGTGGGACGAGCACGAACAGCAGGCCGACCGCCCAGAGGTCGAGCCCGCCGGCGCCCCGGAAGGCGATGAGCTCGGGGTTGCGGCCGAGCACGTCGAGGACGGGCTGGGCGATGGCGAAGCCGCTCAGGGCGACGAGCGGCGCCAGGTTCCCCAGCTCGGCGCGGACGCGCTCCTTCACCTGCGAACGCCATCCTTCACCTGCGCACGCTGGCGTTCACGGATGGACGAGGTGGAGGATGGTGCGGGTGCCGGAGGGCAGCGCCACCCGGTCCTGCACCGTGAAGTGCTCGGCCACCAGCGCTTCGAACCGCTCGAGCGAGTAGTCGTCGTGCGTGCCCGACGGCTTGCCCGAGAGGAGCCGCTGCACCATCGGGTCGTCGCGGTGGGGGACCTCGAGCACGACCTCGCCGCCGAACGAGGCCAACCAGTCGACGACGTCGGCGAGCGGCACGTTGCCGGCCAGCGTCAGGTGGTGGACGAGGGCCAGGGCGAGCACGACGTCGGGACGGCCCCGGTCCCAGAACGCGGCCCGCTCCCGGTTCCGCCAGCCCAGGCCGGGCGAGGGGTCGAGCAGGTCGAGCACGAGGGGGAGGATCCTCCGGTCGCCGGCCGCCCGCCGGGCGCGGTAGAGGCGGTCGACGACCTCCTCGTCGGCGTCGACGGCCACCACGGTGTCGGCCCGTTCGGCGGCGATGCGCGAGTAGGTGCCGTCGTTGCAGCCGAGGTCCCACACCATGCGGTGGTGGCGATCACCCAGGGCGGACCGCACGAAGCGAGCCTTGGCGTCGCGGTCGGCGGGGGTCAGCGAGCAGGCGTCGGCGTAGTCGGTCCACCCCGACTTCGGCGGCTTCCACGTGAGCCCGCGGACGAGCTCGAGCAGCTTGGCCGCCAGCGAGGCGGCGACCTTCTCGCCGAAGCCGGCCTCGGCGAGGTCCTTGCTCAGCGCCGAGGAGCCGGAGCCGCCCAGGCGGGCGTCGGCCAGGGCGTGGAGGTGCACGTGGCGCACGACGCCCTTGCCGGTCCAGCCCAGCGGGCCGAGCAGGCGGCGGGCGTGGCCGGGCTCGATGCCCTCGAGGTGCGACCGCAGCAGGAGGCGGGCCGGGAACCCGCGGTGGGCCTGGACCAGCAGCGGGAACAGCATGGTCTGGCAGAACTGCCGGTAGCCGGCCCACGGCTCGCCGGTCGACGGGCGGAACGACAGCACGTCGATGAACACCGGCGAGGCGCCCTGCCACTGGACGTTGTAGGCCGTGCCGTCGGCCATGGTGAGGCCGGCCTCGACCGCCCCGGCCAAGAGCTCGAGGTGGGTGATCGCCGCGTCCTGCAGCATCGAGAACGACCACTCGTACGGATAGGAGCGGAACGGGATCCGGTCGTGCTCGAGCACGCCGTCCCAGTCGCCGGGCAGGGCGGCGTCGACCTCGGTCGTGCCGACGACCTGGCCCCGGGCGACGGCCTGCCGGAAGAAGTCGGTGCCGGCGACGGCCTTCCAGTCGGTGTGGGCCTGGGCGTCGAGCCCCCGGAGGACGCGGTCGTCGAGGTGGAAGACGGCGTTGGACGGATCGCGGAACGAACCGGGGTCGCGGCTCGCGGCGCGGTCAGCCATCGGCCGCCTCAGGCCTCGGTGGTCGGCGCCTCGTCGTCGGCAGCGGCCTCGACGTCGCCGGTGCGGGTGACCTTGCTCTTGACCCGGCGCCAGGCGACTCGCCCGGCGACGCCCACGCCGGCGGTGCCGGCGGCGAGCGCGGAGACGATGAGGCTGCCTGAGTTCGCGTCGAGGTAGGCGTCGATGGCCATGGAGCACTCCTCCCGGGGGGTCCGGGCACAGTACCTGAGGTCAACGTGCGCGTAACCTCATGGCCACCTCGGCGCGCCCCGGCCGCGCCGCCCTACGTTGGCGACGTGGCGACGTCGGCAGCGGTCTGCACCGAGCTCAGCGGGGAAGGTTCGGTCGAGGTCGGCCCCTGGGTCCTCCCGCCCCTCGGCCCGGGCGCGGTGCGCATCGAGGTGCGGGCCGCCTCGGTGAACTTCCCGGACGTCCTCATCGTGCGCGGCCTCTACCAGCAGCGGGCCGAGCCGCCGTTCGTGCCCGGGAACGAGTGCGCCGGCGTCATCACCGAGGTGGGCGCCGAGGTCACCGAGCTGGCCATCGGCGACCGCGTGCTCGCCCTGGTGGGCTCGGGGGCCTTCGCCACCGAGGTGCAGGCCGCGCCGCCCTTCCAGCAGGTGCACCGGATCCCCGACGAGATGCCGTTCGACGACGCCGCGGCCTTCGACCTCACCTACGGCACCGCCTACCACGGCCTCGTCCGGCGAGGGCGGCTCCGGGCGGGGGAGTCGGTCCTGGTGCTCGGCGCCAGCGGCGGGTGCGGGTCGGCGGCCGTCCAGATCGCCAAGGCGACGGGTGCGAGCGTGGTCGCGGTGGCCGGGGGCGAGGCGAAGGTCGCCCTGGCCCGGTCGCTCGGGGCCGACGTGGTGCTCGACCACCAGCAGCTCGGTTCGCTGTCGGAGGCGGTGAAGGAGGCGACCGGCGGTCGGGGGGTCGACGTCGTGTTCGACACCGTCGGCGGGGCCGACGTCCGAGAGCCGCTCCGGTGCCTGGCCTGGGCCGGCCGCTACCTCGTGGTCGGCTTCGCCGGCGGCGAGATCCCGACGATCAAGGCCAACCAGACGATCCTCAAGGGGGTCTCGGTGGTCGGCGTGGCCTATGGGATGTCGGCCATCCTCGACCCGGCGGCCAACCGCGAGGACTTCGCCCAGCTCTTCGACTGGTACCGGCAGGGGTTGGTGACGCCGGCCATCGGCCATCGCTTCCCGCTGGCCGAGGCGGCCGACGCCATGCGAGTCGTGTTCGAGCGCCGGGCGCTCGGCAAGGTCGTCGTGGAGATGCCGGCATGAGCCGGGTGGCGATCGTGACCGGCGGGGCGAGCGGGATCGGTCGGGCCACCGCCGAGCTGCTGGCGGCCCAGGGCCTGGCCGTCGCCGTCCTCGACCGCGCCGGGGGCATCCGCACCGACGTGAGCGACCCCGAGTCGGTGGCCGCCGCCGTGGCCGAGGTGCGCGCCACGCTCGGGCCGGTCGACGTCCTGGTCAACGCCGCGGGCATCGCCGCCGGCGGCCCCATCACCGGCGACGGCTACCTCGCCGAGTGGGACCGGGCGCTCGCCGTCAACCTCACCGGCACCATGCTCATGGTCCGGGCCTGCCTCGACGACCTCGTCGCATCCGGCGCCGGGCGCATCGTGAACATCGCCTCGACCGAGGGCCTCGCCGCCGGGCGGAACACCGGGCCCTACACCGTGTCGAAGCACGGCGTCGTCGGCCTCACGCGGTCGCTGGCCGTCGACCACGGGCGCTCGGGCGTGACCGTCAACTGCGTCTGCCCCGGCGCCACGCTCACGGGGATGACCGAGGTCATCCCCGCCGCCCACCGCGACACGTTCGCCCGGCGCAACATCCCGGTCGGCCGCTACGGCCGGCCCGAGGAGGTGGCCCACGTGATCGTGGCCCTCACCGCGATCGAGGCCTCGTTCGTCAACGGCGCCGTCATCCCGGTCGACGGCGGGATGACGGCCCAGGCCCGCTGAACGACGCCGTTCGCGGGGTACATTGTTCGTGGTTCCGCCCTGACCCTGCGGAGTCCTTGGTGCGACGAGGACGCGAGGGAGTGGTGGACGTGAGCGGAGCGGAGAGGTCGGCGCGCTCCTGGGGGTCGCCGGTGGGCAACGACCACGTGCGGGTCGAGGTGACCCACGGCGACCGGTCCAGCACCGTCGTCGTGCACGGCGAGGTCGACGTCGCCTCGGCCGGCGTCCTGGAGGCGGCGATCGACGCGGTGCGGGACGGCAGGTGCCGGGAGGTCGTCGTCGACCTCGGTGGCGTCTCGTTCATCGACCTCGCCGGCCTGCGCGTGCTCCACCTGGCCGCCACCGACGGGCTGGGCGTGGTCGTCCGGAACCCCTCTCGGCTGGCCCGCCGGGTGATCGGCCTGGCCGGCATGGCCGACGCGTTGCCCATCGAGGGCGACCACGAGGTGGGATGATCTGCCGGTGACGAACGACGGCGCCGAGCACGTGGACGCGGGCGCCCTCCGGCGGGTCCTCGAGCAGTTCGAGCCGTCCGATGCGCCGGGCGACGTGGTCGCCGCCCTGCACGGCGTGTGCGCGGCGACGGCCGAGCTGCTCCACATCGACGGCTCCGGCATCCTCCTGGTCGACGAAGGCCGGGTCCAGCGGTCGACGGCGGCGTCCGACGCCGGTGGACGGCTCCTCGAGATCCACCAGGAGGCGGTCGGGGAGGGCCCCTGCGTCGACGCACTCATGTACGACCGGTTGGTGGCGACGAAGGACGTCTGCGTCGACGAGCGCTGGCCCCGCCTCGGCTACCTGATGGCTGACACCGAGGTCACGGCCATCCTCGGCGCGCCGATCCACGTCGGCGGGCAGGCCGTCGGGTCGCTCAACGTCTACCGGTCCGAGCCCTACGAGTGGGACGACAGCGACATCGTCGCCATCCGGTCGTTCGCCGACATCGCCGGTCACCTGCTCTCGTTGGCCCTGCTGGCCCGCTCGAAGGATCGCATCGTCGAACAGCTCCAGCACGCCCTCGAGAACCGGGTGAACATCGAGCGGGCCGTCGGCCTGCTGATGGGGCGCCACCGCCTGGCTGCCGTCGACGCCTTCGAGCGGCTCCGCCAGCGGGCCCGGGCCGAGCAGCGGAAGGTGGCCGACGTCGCCGCCGAGGTGCTCGAAGGGAGCAGCCCCGAGCTCTGATCAGACGACCTGGGGAACCGGCTTGGACCTCAGCTCGCGGGGACGGCGTCGAGCACCTGGGCCACCACGGCCGCGCAGTCGCGGGGGAGGTGGAAGCGGTGCACCTTGCGGCTGCCGAGCACGTGGGCGCCCCGCTCCGTCGCGATGTCGGCGAGCTTGTCGACGGCGTGGCCGGCGTCGACGGCGTAGGTGCAGTAGACGAACGCCTGCTTCCCGGTCAGGTAGGGCAGGTGCCAGAGGCGGGCCTGGCGGCCCGGCTTCTGGCCGACGAACACGAGGCCGTCGGTCCAGCTCCCCAGGACCACGAGGTCGGCAGCCGACAGGGCGGCGAGGTCGACGTCGGTGGCGGGGGAGACCCTCGTCTCGATGCCGCCCTCCCGGAGGCCGGCGGCGATGAGCCCGGCCGCCTTCCGCGTCGTGCCCGTCATGCTCTCCCAGATCACCAGAGCCTTCACGGAGGTGTTCTCTACCACGACCCGGCGGCGCCGAGCGATGACCCGCCTGGGTGGGGTGGCTACCGTCTCGGCCCGTGGACCCGATCGCCGAGGCGCGCCGGCAGTGGGAGGCGCACGGCTGGGCCGAGGCCGCGCCGGGCATGGCCGCGGTCACCTCGGTGATGCGGGCCCAGCAGGTCTTCCTCGCCCGGGTCGACGAGCGGCTGGCCCCGTTCCAGCTCACGTTCGCCCGCTACGAGCTGCTGCGGCTGCTGGCCTTCACCCGCCACGGCGAGCTGCCGCTGGGCAAGCTCGGCGACCGCCTCCAGGTCCACGCCACGAGCATCACCAGCGCGGTCAACCGACTGGAGGGGCAGGGCTTCGTCGAGCGGCGGCCCCACCCCAGCGACCGGCGCACGACGCTGGCCGTGATCACCGACGCCGGCCGCGACGTCGTCGAGCAGGCGACCGAGGTGCTCAACGCCGAGGTCTTCACCGACATCGGGCTGGGGGAGCGGGAGGTCGCCCAGCTCTACCGGCTCCTGGAGAAGGCCCGGTCCCACCAGGGATGACCCGAAGTACTAGGACGTCCTAGTATCGGGGCATGACGGTGCGCTTCGTCACTGCGGCCAGCCTCTTCGACGGGCACGACGCGTCGATCAACATCATGCGGCGGCTGCTCCAGCGCCACGGGGTGGAGGTCGTGCACCTGGGCCACAACCGGTCGGTCGACGAGGTCGTCGCCGCCGTGGTGCAGGAGGACCCGCACGGCGTGGCGATCAGCTCCTACCAGGGCGGCCACGTCGAGTACTTCACGTACCTCGTCGACCGCCTGCGCGAGGAGGGCTACGGCCACGTCCAGGTGTACGGCGGGGGCGGCGGTGTCATCGTCCAGTCCGAGATCGAGGCCCTGCACGCCCACGGGGTGACGCGCATCTTCAGCCCCGACGACGGCCAGCGCATGGGCCTCGACGGGATGATCGCCTCGATGGTCGAGGGTGCGGGAACCGTGGAGCGTCCGCCGATCGACGGGCTCGACCGATCGTCGCCCCGGTGGCTGGCCCGCACGATCACCACGCTCGAGGAGGGTGGATCGACGGACCTCCCCGCGCTCGAGCACCCGGTGCTCGGCATCACGGGCACGGGTGGCTCGGGGAAGTCGTCCCTCACCGACGAGCTGCTCAACCGGTTGCGCCGCGACCAGGAGGACAAGCTCCGCATCGCCGTCCTCGCCGTCGACCCGACCCGGCGCAAGGGTGGCGGCGCCCTTCTGGGCGACCGCATCCGCATGAACAACATCGGCGGCGGCAGCGTGTTCTTCCGGTCGCTGGCCACCCGCACCGCCGGGAGCGAGGTGCCGGAGGCGCTGGCCGGTGCGATCGCCGCGTGCAAGGCCTGGGGCGCCGACGTCGTCATCGTCGAGACGCCGGGCATCGGCCAGGGCGACGCCGCCATCGTGCCGTTCGTCGACCACTCGCTGTACGTGATGACGCCCGAGTTCGGCGCCGCCTCGCAGCTCGAGAAGATCGACATGCTCGACTTCGCCGACGCCGTGGCCATCAACAAGTTCGACCGCCGGGCGGCGGCCGACGCGCTCCGCGACGTGCGCCGCCAGCTCGACCGCGAGCGGCCCGAGGTGCCGGTCTTCGGCACCATCGCCTCCCGGTTCAACGACGACGGGGTGACCGCCCTCTACCAGCACCTCCGCGAGCTGCTCGGGCTGCGGCCCGGCGTGCTCGAGCCGGTCGAGACCCGCACGTCGACGGGGTCGACGGTGATCGTGCCGCCGGCCCGCGAGCGCTACCTGGCCGAGGTGGCCGAGGCGGTGCGGGGCTACCACGCCGAGACCGCCGAGCGGGTCGCCGCCGCTCGGCGCCGCCAGCACCTGGGCACGGCGAAGGAGCTGCTCACCGACACGGCCGAGGTCGAGGGCCTGCTCGCCGACCTGGCCCCCGATCCGCTGCTGGAGGCGTGGCCGGCCATCGCGGAGGAGGCCCGCCAGCACACCCGCACCTCGCAGTCGGGCACCGACGTGCCGCGGGTCGCCGTGCCCCGCTTCGGCGACGACGGCGAGCTGCTGCGGTTCCTGCGGGCCGAGCACCTGCCGGGTCGGTTCCCGTTCACGGCCGGCGTGTTCCCGCTCAAGCGGGAGGGTGAGGACCCGGCCCGCATGTTCGCCGGCGAGGGCGGCCCGGCGCGGACCAACCGCCGCTTCCACCTGCTGGCCGAGGGCCAACCCGCCACCCGGCTGTCGACGGCGTTCGACTCGGTGACGCTCTACGGCTTCGACCCCGACGAGCGACCCGACATCTACGGCAAGGTCGGCAACTCCGGCGTCTCGATCGCCACCCTCGACGACATGGAGGTGCTGTTCGACGGCTTCGACCTGTGCGACCCCATGACCTCGGTCTCGATGACGATCAACGGCCCGGCCCCGACGATCCTCGCCATGTACCTGAACGCGGCGATCGACCAGCACCCCGAGCTCGAGCCGGCCGAGGTGCTGCGCCGGGTCCGGGGCACGGTGCAGGCCGACATCCTCAAGGAGGACCAGGGCCAGAACACCTGCATCTTCTCCACCGAGTTCTCGCTGCGCTGCATGGGCGACATCCAGGAGTGGTTCGTCGCCAACCAGGTGCGGAACTTCTACAGCGTCTCGATCTCCGGCTACCACATGGCCGAAGCCGGCGCGAACCCCATCAGCCAGCTCGCCTTCACGCTGGCCAACGGCCTCACCTACGTCGAGTCGTACCTGGCCCGGGGCATGGCCGTCGACGACTTCGCACCCAACCTCAGCTTCTTCTTCTCCAACGGGATGGACCCCGAGTACACCGTGCTCGGTCGCGTCGCCCGCCGCATCTGGGCCGTGGCCCTGCGCGACCGCTACGGCGCCAACGAGCGGAGCCAGAAGCTGAAGTACCACGTGCAGACGTCGGGTCGGTCGCTGCACGCCCAGGAGATGTCGTTCAACGACATCCGCACCACGCTCCAGGCCCTGTGCGCCATCTACGACAACGCCAACTCGCTGCACACCAACGCCTACGACGAGGCTGTCACCACGCCCACCGCCGAGTCGGTGCGCCGGGCCCTCGCCATCCAGCTCGTGATCAACCGCGAGTGGGGCCTGGCCATGAACGAGAACCCGCTCCAGGGGAGCTTCGTGGTCGAGGAGCTCACCGACCTCGTCGAGGAGGCCGTGCTCACCGAGCTGGAGGCGATCAGCTCGCGGGGCGGCGTGCTCGGGGCCATGGAGACCGGCTACCAGCGGGGTCGGATCCAGGACGAGTCGATGCAGTACGAGCATGGCAAGCACGACGGCTCGATCCCGATCGTGGGGGTCAACACCTTCCGGAACCCGAGCGGTGACGCCACACCCCAGGTGCTCGAGCTGGCCCGCTCCGACGACGCCGAGAAGCAGGACCAGCTCCGCCGCCTCCGCGACTTCCAGGCCCGCCACGCCGGCGAGCGGCCGGCCGCCATCGAGCGGCTCCAGCAGACCGCGCTCGACGGGGGCAACGTCTTCGCCGTCCTCATGGACGCCGTGCGCTCGTGCTCGCTGGGCCAGATCACCGACGCCCTCTTCGAGGTCGGCGGCCGCTACCGGAGGAACGTCTAGATCGCCTGCGGTCGGGGGACGAACCCAGCATGACCCGTCTGCCCGACCAGCTGACCGCGACCATCGAGGGGTTGGCCCCGCTCGACCGGGTCGGCGAACCGGTCGCCGTCGCGGTCCGGGCTGCCGTGCCACATGGCGGCACGAAGGACCTGCTGAGCGGGACGTGGCTGGGCCACCCGTTGCATCCGGTCCTCACCAGCGTGCCGATCGGGGCGTGGGTCACGGCCGGCATCCTCGACCTGGTGGGCAGCCCGGCTGCCGACGGCGCCATCGCCGTCGGCCTCGCGGCCGTGCCGGCGACCGCCGCCGCCGGCCTGGCCGACTGGTCCGACCTGCAGGGCGAGACCCAGCGGGTCGGTGTCGTGCACGGGGCGGCGAACGTCACCGCCTCGCTGCTCTACCTCCTGTCGCTCCGCGCCCGCCGGCGCGGTCACCGGGGGCGCGGCCGGGCGCTGGGGTTCCTCGGCCTCGCCGCCGTCGGGGCCGGCGGCTTCCTCGGTGGCCACCTGACCTTCCGCCGGGGCGTCGGCGTCGACCACACGTTCGACCGGTCGGGCCCCGACGACTGGACCGACGTGGCCGGGAGCGACGAGCTGGCCGACGGGTCGTCGTTCGTGGCCCGGGCCGGCGACGACGACGTCCTCCTGGTCCGCCGGGGTGCGCACGTCGACGCCATCTCCGATCGGTGCACCCACCTGTCGGGGCCGCTGCACGATGGACGGGTCGAGGACGGGTGCGTCACCTGCCCCTGGCACCAGAGCACCTTCCGGCTCGACGACGGCTCGGTCGTCCACGGCCCGGCGACGGCGCCGCAGCCGCGGTACGAGGTGCGCGAGGCCGATGGTCGGCTGCTCGTGCGCCGAGCCTGAGTGCCGCCGCGGAACGTCTACGCGCAGGAGCGGAGCCGGTCGGCGAGCGGTCCGGGCCGGGCGAAGAGGTAGCCCTGGGCGGCACCGCAGCCGAGCTGGCGAAGCAGCTCGAGCTGCTCGGTGGTCTCGACGCCCTCCGCTACGACGTCGAGGTGCAGGGCCTCGGCGAGGGTCACGATGGTCGCGGCGATGGCGTAGCCGTCGACGCTGGTGAGCCGCTCGACGAAGCACCGGTCGATCTTGAGGATGTCGATCGGCAGCGAGGCGACCTGGCCGAGGGAGGAGAACCCGGTCCCGAAGTCGTCGATCGCGATCTGCACGCCGCGGCGCCGAAGGTTGGCCAGGAGGTCGGTGACCACGACGGGGTCCTCGACGAGCGCCGACTCGGTGATCTCGAGCGTGAGCCGGCCCGGCGCCAGCCCACACCGCAGGGCCTCGTCCACCACGCAGGCGAACGACGCGGAGAGCTGGCGGGCCGAAACGTTCACGGCCACGCCGACGTGGGTCGGCAGCAGGAGCGCGTCCCGGCACGCGGTTCGGAGCACGGAGCGGCCGATGTCGACGATCGCCCCGGTCGCCTCGGCGAGCGGCACCCACTCGAGCGGAGCGATGAGCTCGCCGTCACGGCGCCAGCGGGCCAGTGCCTCCACGCCCACGAGGTCGAGGGTGTGCAGGTCGATGACCGGTTGGTAGTGGACCTCGATCTCTCCGAGCTCGGCGGCCCGCCCGAGGGCCCGCTCCGTCTCGAGGCGGTGGAGGAGCTGCTCCCGGACGGCCGGGCTGAACACGGCCACCGAACCGGCGGCCCGGTCCTTGGCGCAGTACATGGCGGTGTCGGCGTCCCGGAGGAGCGAATCCGCCGTGTCGCCGTCACCGGCCACCACGACGCCGGCGCAGGCCGTCATGGTGATCGACGTGCCGGCACACGCGAGGGGCCGGTTGAGCGCGACCTGAAGTGCACGAGCGACCTCGGTCGCGCCCTGCTCGTCGGTCGATCCGCAAACGACGACGAACTCGTCACCTCCGAACCGGCACACGGTGCCGGAACCTCCGGCGGCGGCGACGAGCCGATCGGCCATCTCCACCAGGACCAGGTCGCCGACGGCGTGGCCGAGCGCGTCGTTCAGGTCCTTGAAGCCGTCGAGGTCGAGGAAGACGACGGCCGTGCCGGCGTCGAGCTCGAGCGCTTCCTCGAGGCGGGCGCGGAGGAGCGCCCGGTTCGGCAGGCCGGTGAGCTCGTCGTGGAGGGCTCGTCGCTCGGCGTCGCGCTCGGCGGAGGCCCGATCGACCCACGCGCCCAGGAGCTGGGCGATCGTCTCCACGAACGGCCGATCATGCCCATGTTCTGGTCCACCGACCACCACCTGCCCGATGCGCCCGCGGTGCCCGACGACGGGGTGCGCCCAGCCGGGTCCGACGTGGTCGGCGTCGCCGTCGAGCGCGACGACGCAAGAGGTGGCCAGCACCGACTCGACGGTCTCGACGACGTGGGCGAGGAGGTGCTCGACCTCGCGCTCACCCAGCGCCAGCTCGCCGAGGCGGGCGATGGCCGCCTGCTCCCGGTGGAAGCGCAACTGGCGGTCGATCTCCGCGGTCCGTCGATGGACCAGCACCAGTTGCAGGACGACGAGCTGCGGGATCGTCCAGCAGCCGGTGAGGAGCTCGGCCACCACCGGGTCACCGACGACGAGCGTCGCCGTGGCGGTCACCAGGCCGAGGCCGGTGCCGGCGAGGAGCGCGGTTCGTTCGAACGGCTGGGCCACCCGGCTGGCGAGGAGCGTGGCCTGGGTGAGCAGGAGCAGGAGCGCGGGGACCGCCGTCACGCCGACCAGGGGCCCGTAGCGCGGGAGGCCATCGACGACCTGGTGGGCGTAGACCAGGTCGGTGGTGACCCAGAGGGCGATGCGGCCGACCACCAGCACCAGGAACAGCGGCCCGACCACTCGCGGGAGCCGTTGACCGGTGAACGCGCTGATGGAGCCGAGCATGCAGACGAGCACGACCGACAACGCGACCGTGCGGACGAGCAGCGCGGCCTCCGTCGGATGGCGGAGGACGACGACGTTCCCGATGAGCACGACTGCCATCGCCGCGGAGGACACGCCGAACCAGGCCGGCCAGGCGTCGTGACGCCGGCGGAACCAGCTGCCGAGACGGGTGAAGGCGAGGTGCACCCCGACGCCGGCGGCGACGAGCTGCAGGTCGAGCGCGGCGGCGGGGACGCGGATCACGACGCCTGGTCGGTCGCCGTCGGCCCGGCTGGAGGTCCGATGCCGGACTCGGGCGGTTCGGCCACTCGATCGGGATGGTTCGTCACGTCGGGCAGAAGGGCGGACCGTCGCCTCCGTCGGGAGGGACCGTCTCTCGTCCGGCGATGCGGCGTAGGTGAAGGTGCAGCCATGCGCCCGCTCGCCTCCACCGCATCACGCGCCGTCGTCGTCGATGACCTCGACCTGGTCTGCGGAGGGCTCACCCTCCTGCTCCGCCAGGCCGGCGCGTCCACGGTCGACGCGCTCCCGTCGGCGACGGCGGCTCGGTCCATCGACGTCGACCGGTGCGACATCGTGCTGATCGGCCCCCACCTGGCTGGGCCCGCCAGCCAGCTCGTGGCCGGGCTCCGCACCCGGGGCTTCGCCGGTGTCGCCATCCACTTGGCGTCCGTGGTGGCGCGTCCTGAGTTCGTCGACCTGCTCCGGAGCGGCGTCGATGCGATCGTCCCGTTCACCATCGATCACGCCGAGCTGACCGAGGTGCTCCGCCGCACGCTGGCGGGCGAGCGGGTCTTCGACGGGGTCTCCCTCGAGGCGGTGCGTCCGGCGTTGGCGGTCGACCGGCACGCGTCCGACATGTCCCCCCGGGAGCGTCAGGTCCTCGCCCTGCTCGCCACGAGGCGCACGATGGCCGAGATCGCCGCCGAGCTGTACGTCAGCGTCGGCACGATCAAGTGCCACGCCTCGAACGTCTACGCCAAGCTCGGCGTCCGGTCCCGGGCCGAGGCCGTCGACCGGGCCTTTGCCCGCCGCGTCCTCGAGGTGGTCGTCTAGCCTCCGCTCGACCCGTTGGGTCCCGAAGGGCGCAGAAGGGGTCGGGGGACGGCAGCAACGACGTTGGACCGGGTCGGCGAGGAGCTCTGCGCCGTCGTTCGGCGGATCCGTGATGCTTCCTGCGTCCTCGTCTCGCTCCCGAGTGGTCGAGTGACCGCGGTGAGCGCGTCCGTGGCGCCGTTGCTGGGTGTCGACGCCAGCGACGTGCTCGACCGACCGGTCTCCAAGCTGCTCCGCGGGCTCTGGCGCAGCGAGCCCATGCGGCTCCTGATCGGCGAGGTCCAGACCGGCTTCGCCAGCACGACCACCCTCCGGGTGGCCAACGGCAAGCTCGTCGACTGCGCGGTGGCCGTTCGGCACCTCCGCACGCCGTTCCACCGCTGGGTGTTCATCATGCTCGACGCCGACGGCCTGACCTCGGCCGGCGGCGCGCTCCTGCGCCACGTCGACGACGCCGACATCGTGATCGGGGTCGGCAACGGCAACGGCGGCATCGACGACGTGAGCGCCAACGTCGCCCGGCTCCTCGGGTACGACGCCGCCACCTTCTCCAGCCGCACGGTCGCCGGGGTCATCCACGCCGACGACTACCCGAACTTCTTGGCCGCGGCGTCGAACGCAGTGACGCTCGGCCACACCACCTCGCTCCGCCTCCGGCTCCGCCACGCCGACGGCCGGTGGGTCCCGCTCCGGCTGTTCCTGGCGCTGATGGGCGCGGAGGGGACGGCTCGTCTCACCTTCGTGCTCGTGCCCGACCTCCCGTCGGACGACGACGGGTCCGACCCGGCGGACGGGCTGCGCCTCGAAGAGGTCGAGCAGCGCCTTCGCCGGATCGCCCTGGAGATCGCCGCCCTCGGGCTCGCCGAGGGGCTGACGCCGGGGATGGCGTCCGAGGTGGCCCAGGCGCTCGGCCAGCTCTCCCCGAAGCGGCAGGAGATCGTTGCCCGCCTGCAGTCCGGTGAGCGGGTCCCGACGATCTCGGAGCAGATGTTCCTCAGCCAGAGCACCATCCGGAACCACCTGTCCGCCACGTTCCGCCACTTCGGGGTGACGTCGCAGGAGGAGCTGGTCCGCCTGCTCCGGGGTGGTCCGAGACCGTGAGCTGAGGGTCGCCCGTCGCGGCCCGCCGCCCAGTGGCGGGCCGCGTCCGGGTGATCGTTACGCCGCGACGACGAACTGCGAGACGAGGCGCCGCAGCTCGTCGGCCATGCGGGCGAGGTCGCCGGCGGCGGTGAGGGTGTTGGCGGCACCGCTGGAGGTGTCCTCGGCGGCCTGGGCCACGTTGGTCACGTTGCGGGCGATCTCGGTGGCGCCGGTCGCCGCCTCGCTCACCGAGCGGCCGATCTCGTTGGTGGTGGCCGACTGCTCCTCGACCGCCGAGGCGATGGTCGCCTGGATCTCGTTGATCCGACCGATGACGTCGGTGATCTCGCCGATGGCGTCGGCGGCGGCCTGGGCGTCGCCCTGGATGGCGGTGACGCGGGACGCGATGTTCTCGGTGGCCTCGGCGGTCTGCTTGGCCAGCTCCTTGACCTCGTTGGCGACGACGGCGAAGCCCGTGCCGGCCTCGCCGGCGCGGGCGGCCTCGATGGTGGCGTTGAGGGCGAGGAGGTTGGTCTGTTCGGCGATCGAGGTGATGACCTTGATGACCTCGCCGATCTCGGCCGACGACGCGCCCAGCTTGTCGACGGTGTCGGACGTGACCCGGGCCGCGGCGACGGCCTCGCCGGCCACCCGTGCCGCCTCGGTCGCCGACCCGGCGATCTCGTTGATCGACGCCCCCATCTCCTCGGCACCGGCCGCGACGGTCCCGACGTTGGCCGACACCTGCTCGGCGGCGGCCGCCGCCGTGGTCGACTGCGCCGACGTCTCCTCGGCCGACGCGCCGAGCTGCTGCGACACGGCCGACAGCTCCTCGGACGAGCTGGCCAGCGTCGTGGCGTTGTCGCCGATGGCCCGGATCACGGTCGCGGTTCGCTCGAGCATCCGGTCGAGGGCGGCCCCCGCCTGCCCGACCTCGTCCTTGGTCGCCAGGCCGAGGCGGATCGTCAGGTCACCGTCGGCGGCGCGGCGCAGGACGTCGACGGTGCGGCGCAGCGGCGTGGCGATCAGCTTGGCGAGGAGGAGCCCGAGCGCCATGGCCACCAGCAGGGCGAATGCCAGCAGGGCGACGGTGGTGGCGCGCGCCCTGCCGTACCGGGCGGTGGCGTCCCGCTCGGTCCGGCTTGCGGCGGCCTGCTCGATGGCGTCGAGGGACTTCACGGCGGCGCTGAGGGCGTCGAAGTGGGGCTGGGCCTCGGCGATGGCGGTCGTGAGGGCGCCGAGGTCCTTGGCCTTGGCGGCCGCCTCGGCCTGGTCGAGGGTGTCGAGGTACGAGGCCCAGCCGTCTTCGAACGTGGCGAGGTCCTTCTCCCGACCGGTGAGGTCGCTCGTCTTGTACTCGGCGACGGCCTTGGCGACCTCGTCCTTCGACTCGGTGAGCTTCTCGGCGGCGGTCGCCTCGGCATCGGCCGAGTTCGAGACGTATTCGGTGAGGAGGTAGACCCGGGCCCGGTAGATGTGCTTCTGCACCCGGCCGAGCGCGCTGATCGGCAGGACGTTCTCCCGGTACATCTGGGACGACGCCTGGTTGATCTCGCCCATGTCGCGGACGGCGGTGATCCCCAGGGCGCCCGTCAGGGCGACCACCACGAGGAAGCCGGCGAGGATCTTCGTCCTCACGCTCTTCACGTTGCCCAGCAGCTTGCCCACGGTTCCTCCACAGGTCCACGCCGTCCGATGTCAGCGGCTGGTCGGTCGTGGACGCGGGTGGGTGAGGTCGGTCCGGTCAGAGGGACGGGCTGTCACTCGCGAGGGGCGGGACCGTCACGTCCGATCGTCGGGTCAGGTCAAGTCAGGTCAGGTCGTGGCCGGCTCGGCCTCGAGGCCGAAGTAGGCCTGCTCGAGCCGCTCGGGGTCGGCCGCCAGCTCGGTGGCCGAGCCCTGGAGCACGATCGAGCCCCGCGTGAGGACAGCGGCGTCGTCGGCGATCTCGAGGGCGAGGCCGACGTGCTGCTCGACGAGCACCACGGCGCAGTCGTGGTCGTCGGCGATCCGGCGCACCGCGGCGAACAGGTCCTCGACGACGATCGGGGCCAGGCCCATGCTCATCTCGTCGATCAGGAGCACCTTCGGCTGCTGGATCATGGCCCGCGCCATGGCCAGCATCTGCTGCTCGCCACCGGACAGCGCGCCGGCCTGGAGGTCCCAGCGGCTCTCGAGGGCGGGGAACACGTCGAGCATCTCCCAGGGCGCCGGGCCGCCGCGCCGCGACGCGACGCGGAGGTTGTCCTCGACCGTGAGCGCGGTGAACAGGCACCGGTTGTCCGGGACGAGCACCACGCCGGCGTGGTTGGCGGTCGATGCCTGGCCGCGGGGGAGCGACGTGCCGTCGACGGCAACGCTGCCGGCCTGCGACCGCAGGAGCCCGGCGACGGTGAGGAGCAGGGTGGTCTTGCCGGCGCCGTTGGGGCCGAGCAGGGCGACCACCTTGCCGGCGTCGACGTCGAGGTCGACGTCGCGGAAGGCCGTGGCGGTGCCGCGCCCGCCCGTCAGGCCGGTGCACTCGAGCCGTGCCGTCATCCCGTCGTCACCTCCTCGGAGTCGTGGATCGTGCCGAGGTAGGCGGCGGCGACGGTCCGGTCGGCACGGATCGCGGCCGAGTCGCCCTCGGCGATCACCTGGCCGAAGTCCAGCACGTAGATGTGGTCGCACACCGAGAGCACGAGCGCCACGTCGTGGTCGACGAGGAGCACGCCGACACCGGAGGCGGCGATGGTCCGGATGCGCTCGCCGAGCCACTTCGTCTCGGTGGTGTCGAGGCCGGCGGCGGGCTCGTCGAGCAGGAGGAGCTGGGGGTCGGCGGCGCAGGCCCGAGCGATCGAGACCAGTTGGCGCTCGCCCTGGCTCAGCTCGCCGGCCGTGCGCTCGTGCAGCGCCGAGATGCCGACCAGGTCGAGGGCCCGATCGACGGCGTCGCGGCGGGCGTCGCCCCGGGCCGCGGCGGCCGCCGCGCTGACGTTCTCGCCCACGGTGAGGTCGTCGTAGAGCTCGAGCGACTGGAACGTGCGGGCCACGCCGGCCCGCACCCGACGGTAGGGGCGCATCCCGTCGACCCGCTCGCCGACCACCTCGACGGAGCCCCGGGCCGCGGCGAACCCGGTGATGGCGTCGATGACGCTGGTCTTCCCGGCACCGTTGGGCCCGATGAGGCCGACGACCGTGCCGGCCTCGACGTGGAGCGACACCTCCGACACCGCCACCACACCGCCGTAGCGGACGGTGAGGTCGGCGACGTCGAGCACCCGGCCCCCGACCTCGACGGGTTCGCTCGGCGGCGCGGCGGCGACCGGGTCGGGCGGGGCGTGCCCCTTCGACCGGCGGAACCGGGCCAGGCGATCGGCGAGGGCGTGACCCGTGCTGGCGAGGCCCTCCGGGTGGGCGAGCAGGGTCACGATCAGCAGGATCGAGCTGATCGTGGGGAACCACTTGCCGAGGCTGACCCACTGGTCGGTGGCGTAGAAGACGATGCCGCCCGAGGCCAGGATGCCGGCGAGGACGCCGCCGTAGACCGACGTCACGCCGGCCAGGTAGACGGTCGAGAGCAGCAGGAGGTTGGTGATCGTCGAGAACGAGTCGAAGGTGACGGTGCCCCGCCGGTAGGCGAGGAGGCTGCCACCGAGGCCGGCGATGAAGGACGCGATGGCGAAGCTGGCCACCTTCACGAGCGTGACGTTGACGCCGATGCCGGCGGCCGAGCGCTCGTTGGCCCGGACGGCGAGCATGGCCGAGCCGAGCTTGCTGGTGCGCAGCCGGGCCACGCACCAGGCCACGGCGACGAGCGTGACCAGGCAGAGGAGGCCGAACTCGATGCGGGGGAAGGCCTTCCCGACGCCGACCGAGAGGTCGATGCCGAACAGCTCGGGCTGGACGGCCGTGGCGCCCTGCGAGCTCACGATCTGGGTGTTGCGGAACCACGCCCCCTCGATGGCGAACGCCAGGGCGAGGGTCACGACGCCGAGCGTCAGGCCGCGCAGCCGCAACGCCGGGAGCCCGACGAGCACGCCGATCACCGTCGACACGAGGGCGGCCAGCAGGGGAGCCAGCGGGAACGGGATGTTCCAGCTCTGGGTCAGGAAGCTCAACGTGAAGGCGCCCACGCCGGCGAGGGCCATCTGGGCGAGCGAGACCTGCCCGGCGTAGCCCGTCACCACGACCAGCGACAGGGCGATCACGGCGAAGATGAAGGTGCCGATCACCGCGCCCCGCCAGTTGTCGTCGGTGACGACCAGGGCGACGACGCCGACGAGGAACCCGCCGATGGTCGGGAGCGCCAGGCCGCGGGGGCGGGGAGCGCGCCCGAGCGGTTGGCGCACGAGGAGGCCACGCACCGGCATGGCCCGCCCGGTGACGAGCAGCGCCACCAGGATGACGATCAGCGGCACCAGCTCGGCCGAGCCGGTGCGAGGGAGCCACGAGTGCTGGGCCGCCAGGCTGCCCCCCTCGGACTGGAGCATCCCGATGGTGATGCCGCCGATGACCGTGGGCACCAGGGCGGCGAAGCCGCCGACGACGGCGGCGCCGAGGGCGGGGATGACGAAGAGGGTGTAGGTGATCGGGGTGAGCGGCGACAGCGGGGCGATCAGGATGCCGGCGGCACCGGCGACGGCGGCGCTGATCATCCAGTTGAACAGGGCGACGCGATCGGGGGAGACGCCGCTGACGAACGCACCGGTCTGGGTCTCGGCCGCGGCCCGGGTGGCGAGGCCGAACCTGGTCCACCGGTACAGTGCGGCGATGGCGATCGCCAGGGCGACCACGGTGAGGGCGAGGTAGAAGCGGTCCGACAGGAACGTGAGCGAGCCGACCTCCCACCGGTGGGCCGGGAAGATGGGGCGCACGCTGACCGGCGTCGTGCCGAACCGGATCGCCATGAGCTCCTGGAGCACGACGAGTACGCCGAGCGAGGCGACGGCCCGGGCCAGCGGCGGCGCGTCGCGCAGCGGTCGGAAGACGGCGAGGTGGAGCAGGGCGCCGAGGATCGCCACCAGGACGAGGGCGATCAGCGCGGCCAGCACGAACCCGACGTCGCTGCCCCCGACGTCGACCCGCGCCGGCAGGCCGGGGATCGGCACGATGAGCTGGCCCTCGCGCAGCCCGGCGTAGGTGTAGGCGGCGTACAGCGCCATGGCACCGGTGGCGAAGTTGACGACACCCGAGCTGCGGTACGTGAGCACCAAGGCCAGGGCAAGGGCGGCGTAGACGCCGCCGTTGCCGAGGCCGAAGAACAGGTAGGTCAGGTGCTGCACGAACCCGCGATCAGTCCTCGATCGGCGTGTCGCCGACCGGCTCGAACGTCGTGGCCTGGCCCTTGTCGTCGAGCTTCGTCACGAGGCCACCGCGGACGCAGATGGCCGGCGATCCGGGGACGGCCTTGCCGTTGCACCGGAAGTGGATGCCGCCGCCACCGGGCAGGAGCTTCGCCTTCATCGAGTGGAACGTCTTGATGACGTTCTCCTGCGTGACGTCGCCGGTGATGCCCTGGAGGGCGCTGTGGAAGGCCATGACGCTGATGAACATCAGCTGGGCGTTGGCGCCCTGGTTGACCTGGCCCGCCACCTTCGGGGCGATCTCCTTGTCGTAGATCGCCAGGCCGGGGTCGTTGGGGTCGCCGACCGGCGCCGACGCCGACATGTTGATGCCCTTCAGGACCGACCCCGCGACCGCCTTGCGGGTGGAGTCGTCGACGCACTGCTGCACGAGCGTGACCGGACCGTCGAAGCCGGCGGCGGCGAGGCCATTCAGCACGGCGATGCAGGTCGAGCTGGCGCCGATGATGTGCACGAGGGCCGGGCCCCCCGCCACGATCTGCTGCATCTGGGGCGTCACGTCGGCGGCGGTGACGGGGATGCGCACGATCTCGAGCTCGATGCCCGCCTTCTTGAACTCGGCCGGGCCCTCGCCGGACGCCTCGTAGAACGACGTGGCGGCCGGGACGTCGATCAGGGCGGCCACGACCTTCTCGACCTTGTTCTCCTTGGCCACGTCGATCGGCAGCTTGGCCAGCACGGACAACGGGTTGCCGAGGGTGAAGGTGGTGTCGCTGTCGCCGGTGACCTTCGGGTCGGAGACGCCGTACAGCAGCGTGGGCACGCCGGCGGCCTTCAGTGGTGCGTAGACGGCGGAGACGACCTGGCTCTGGCCGATCACCACGGCGACCACGTCGTTCTGGATCATCTGGTTGGCGCAGTCGGCGGCGCCGCCGGGGTCGCCCTTGGTGTCGCACTCGACGACCTCGACCGGGTGGCCGCCGATGCCGCCGTAGCCGTCGAGGTAGGCGAACGTCGCCTTGGCGACGTCCTTCTCGATGGAGTTGTCCGAGGCCGCGCTGCGACCGTCGCTGACGACGCCGACCTTGACCGGGGTGCCCGTGGCCTGCTTGGCCGGACCGGTGAGGTCCTCGGTGCTCGAGGCACCGGCCACGGTGGTCGACGTGTCCGACTTCACCGTGGTGTCGGTGGCCTTGTCGCCCCCGGAGTCGCTGCCGCCGCAGGCCGACACCAGCACCACCGCGGCGATCGCCCCGATGGCCGCTCGCCGCCAACCGACAGCGCGAATGAACCTCTGCTCGACCATCCAAGACCCCCCTTGAAGCACAGAATGTGCGAATCGGCTAGCGAGAATGACGTTATTCGCTCTTGGAGATCGTCGTCAACAGTTTGGACCGACCGGTCGGACTGTAAAGCATGACGATGTCCCCGTGCCGGGATCGCCCGAACAGGGGGTGAGGGGCCGGGCGCGACGGAGGTCGGGCCGGCGAGGGGTCCGGCCCGACCTCCGTCCGAACCTCAGCGCACGGTGCGGAACCGGATCGGGATGTCGAGCGGCATCATGCAGCCCTTGGTCCGATCCAGCGTGGGCAGCGGGCACGGGTAGTTGAACTTCATCGTCGTGACCACGGTCGGCGCCAGGTTCGACGGCGAGTAGTAGGCCGGCAGGCCGGCCGGCATCGGGACGTTGTCCCGTCGGAACACGTCCTTCAGGTTCCGCAGGGCGACGACCATGCGGTCGGTGGTGACGTTGTTGCCCAGGCTGTAGATGGCCCGAGCCATGTTCCGCACGGTGAGGCACGAGCCGACCGGCGTCGACCAGGTGCCGTCGTCGATCGTCTTGTTGGAGTACTTGATCTCCGGCTTGCCCGTCGCCGCCGCCAGCGTGCGGTGGCACATCTTGGCGAACTCGGAGTCCTTGTACTTGCCCGACCGCCACACGCCGTTGATGTCGCGGGCCAGGCCCACCGAGTACCAGCCGTTGTTGTCGATGAACGACAGGGCGTCCGACGTGGCGGCGCTGACGACGCCGGTCAGGGCGACGTCCGAGGTGACGTTGGTGTTGTCCGGGCCCCACACCTGGGCCTTCAGGTTCTGCCGGCGCATCTCGTTGAAGAGCGGGCCGGGCGTGGCCACCGTCGTGGCGTGCGAGAGGATGATCAGGTTCGTGCCGTTGTCCTTCATGCGGGCGACGGCGGCGGTGTCGCCCGAGGTGCAGACCCGGCCGGCGCACGGCAGGACCTCGAGGTCGGCGTCGATGCCCTTCGACTTCAGGACGTCGATGTAGTCACGGCGGGCCTCGGCGACCGAGGTGGCCACGAGGTTGTTGCTGACCACGGTGATCTTCTTGCCCTTGAACAGGTTCTGCCGGATGCCGTCGTCGATGAACGCCCGGGCCAGTTCGTCACCGGCCGGGCTGGGGCTCACGATGCGGCCCTTGGCGTCCTTGAAGTCCTGCGACGGCACGCCGAAGGGCGCCTCGACGATCGTCTTGTGCAGGATGGCCATGCACCGCTGCAGGAGGGCGCTGGTGCCGCCCATGATGACGAACGCCTTGGCGTCCTCGGTGAGCTTGAGGCAGATGGCCTGCTGGTGGCCGGGCTGGTCGGGTGCCGTCGGGTTGAACAGGGCCTTCTTCACGACGAGCTTGCGGCCGTTGATGCCGCCGCACTTGTTGATCTCGTTGAGGTAGGTGTTCATGAGGCCGGACAGGTCGGCCACGACGACGCCGAGCCGGCGGAGCGCGGCCTGGTCGATCGACTGGTCGCCGATGGTGATCGAGTTGGGGGTCACCCCCGGGTTGTTGCTGTTGCGCGTCCCCGGCGGCGGGTCCTGCTTCACGCAGAACGCGTCGAGCCGTTCGAACGGGTTGGCCGTCTGCGCCGCTTGGACCGGCACGTCGGCCGATGCGTGGCCGACCCCCAGACAGCCGAGCACGGCGGCGAGCGCGACGGCTCGCCGGAGCCGGTGGTTCCCCATGATCCCCCCCAGGATTTTTCCCCCGCCCCTCCGGTCGGAGGAGCTGCCGTGATCGTATGCAACCTGATCTCGACGTGCGTCGAGAGTCGCGGCTCAGCGGCCGACGAGCGAGGGCGCCAGTGGTGGGGTGATCGACGGTGACCGCAACGAGGCCACGCACGTGACCTCCCAGCACTCGTGCACGGTGATCGTCGTCGTGGCCCGCTCCTTCACGAGGACGACGCGCCGGTCCGTCGAGGCGCCGAGGTCGAGCTCCCACCCGTCGAGCATCAGCTCGCTGGTACGGCTGGTCAGGACCCGGTAGGCCTCCCGTGACGCGGTGACGCCCGTCTGGCCGTGCACGCGTGGACGACGGAGCAGCCGCGTCGGCGCGCCGGCTTCGGTGACGTGCCAGTGGCACCTGGGCGTGGGCTCGCCCTCGAGCTCGCGGGGGAGCGTGATCGACGCGGGCCCGGGTGAGGTGCTCTCCGGTGTGGCCCACGGCGCGTGGGCGCGGTGGGCCAGGACCGCGTCGTCGATGCTGCGGTAGCCCGGCGACAGCCAGCCGCACTGGCAGACCGATCGGACGAGCCCTCCCCGCCAGGCGATGTCATGACCGCTGCACGGCATGTCGGTCGACGCTACCGACGTGGTGCGGGTGGATGGGGGAGGGATCTGCGGTGGGGTCGCCCGACTCAGCCGGCGACGAGGCGGTCGCGCAGCTCGCGCTTCACGAACTTTCCGTTGGCGTTGCGGGGCAGGGGCTCGTCGAGGAACCAGATGCGGCTGGGGTGCTTGTGCGCCGCCAGCCGGTCGGCGATGGCGTTGCACACCTCGTCGATCGTCATCGAGGTGCCTGGGGTGAGGACGATGGCGGCGGCGACCGCCTCGCCCAGTCGCTCGTCGGGGATGCCGAACACGGCGACCTCGGCCACGCCGGGGAGCTCGTAGATCGCCGCCTCGACCTCCGAGCAGTACACGTTCTCGCCGCCCCGGAGCACCATGTCCTTGGCCCGGTCGACGATGGAGACGAAGCCGTCCTCGTCGATGCGGGCGATGTCGCCGGTGTGGAACCAGCCATCGCGGATGGCCTCGGCGGTGGCCTCCGGCTTGTTGAGGTAGCCCTTGATCACGATCGGGCCCTTGAGCAGCAGCTCGCCGGGCTCGCCGGGCGGGACCTCGCGGCCGTCGTCGTCGACGACCTTGGCGTCGACGGTGGGCACGACCGGGCCGACCGACTCCGGCTTGGACAGGTACGTGACCCCGCCGCTGGCGGTGGCGATGCCGCTGGTCTCGGTGAGCCCGTAGCCGGTGGACGGGCCGCCCCGGGTGAGCGACCGGTCGATCTTCCCGACGAGGTCGGGTTGCAGCGGTGCGCCACCGCCCCCCATCACGCCGAGCGAGGACACGTCGCGGGTGTGCCAGTCGGGGTGGCCGAGGAGCTCGCGGCTCATGGTGGGCACGCCGCTGAAGTTGGTCACGTGCTCGCGCTCGATCAGCTCGATGGCGCGCGCCGTGTCCCACTTGTGCAGGAGGACGATCGTCCCCCCGGCGAGGGTCACGGGGTGGAGCACGCAGTTGTTGGCCGTGACGTGGAAGAGCGGCGTGGGGCCCATGACCACGGGAGGCGTGGCCGGGGTGTCGGGCGGCGACGGCCGTTCGTCGACCCCTGCCGCGCGCGCCGTGGCGGTGGCCGCCACCTGCACCATGAACGCGCAGTGCAGCACGTTGTGGACCGAGCCCCGGTGGGTGAGCTGGGCCCCCTTGGGGAACCCGGTCGTGCCCGACGTGTAGAAGATCGTGGCGTCGTCGTCGGGGTGGATGTCGGCGGGGGGCAGCTCGGCCGGCGCATCGTCCGGCCGGACCACGTCGTCCCAGCGCGACGCGCCCTCGGGGAGCTCGCCCTGGTGGCGCACGGTGATGACGTGGAGCGGCCCGCTGGCCCGGAGCTCGCCGAGGAGAGGCGCGACCCGCTCGACCCGCTCGGCGTCGGCGATGAGGACCTTCGGGCGCGAGTCCTCGAGGGCGTAGCGCATCTCCGGTCCCGTCCACCACGCGTTCAGGCCCACGACGGCGGCACCGAGGGCGACGACGGCCCAGTAGCTCACGATCCACTCGGGGTAGTTCCGCATGGCGACGGCGACCCGGTCCCCGGGCCCGACGCCGTGGACGTCGCGCAGGTGCCCGGCCAACGCTCGCACCTGGGCGTCGATGCCGGCGTAGCTGTGGTGCTCGTCCTCGAAGACGACGTAGGTCCGGTCGCCGTGGCCGCGGGCCAGCTCCCACACCGTGCGCATCGACGGCAGGGCGTTGGCGAACACCCGCATGGGAACGCCCCGCACCTCGGTGTCGACCATCTCGAACGGTGAGCCGGGGGCGAGCTGCTCGGCCCACGCGGCGCGGTAGTGGTCGATCACCACGAGTTCGTGTCCCCCGATCGCGGCCACACGGTGCCGGCGACAGTGGAGCCAGAACCGGCACCCGCTGTCAACGTCACTCGATCCCTGAAGGACCATCGGATGGCCCTCGCCGCCACGATCGTCCTCAGCTGACCGGACGCACGACGTGGAGCTCCCGACCATCGTCCCGCTGTCACAGATCGAGGGTGGGCGGTGTCTTGATGCGGACCAACTCGACAGGAGGACGCAACATGTCCAGCACGACCCGGATCCCCAAGGCCGACATCCCCGCCGAGGAGCTCGCCGGCATGCTCTTCAACGGTGAGGTCCCCGAGCCGCTGGCGGTGATGTGGCACCACCGACCGGCGCTCACGGCCTTCTCGGCGCTCGGCGCCCAGATCGGCACGTGGGACCAGCTCGACCCGAGCCTCAAGACCTTCGCCCACATGGCCGTCGCCGCCCAGATCGGGTGCTCGTGGTGCCTCGACCTCAACTACTTCCTCGCCAACCACGAGGGGCTCGACGTGACCAAGGCCAGCGAGGTGCCGCGCTGGCGCTCGTCGTCGGTGTTCACGCCGCTGGAGCGTGACGTCCTGGCCTACGCCGAGGCGATGAGCGAGACGCCGCCGCAGGTCACCGACGAGCTGGTCACGCGGCTGCTCGACGTGCTCGGCGCCGCCGGGGTCGTCGAGCTGACGGCGGTGGTCGGCTTCGCCAACCTGACGACCCGTTGCAACACGGCGTTGGGCGTCGAGTCCCAGGAGTTCTCGAAGGACTGCCCGGTGCCGCTGGCGCAGCCGGACGGGTACGTCACATCGGCATGAGCGACCACCCCGGCGACGGCGACGATCTCTTCGGGCGGCACCGCAGCCTGCTGTTCACCGTCGCCTACGAGATGCTCGGCTCGGCCGCCGATGCCGAGGACGTCGTGCAGGAGACGTGGTTGCGCTGGGCGGGTGTCGATCGGGCCGAGGTGCGCGAGCCGCGCGCCTACCTGGTCCGCATCGTCACCCGTCAGGCGCTGAACCGGTTGCGCTCGCTGGCCCGCCGACGGGAGGACTACGTCGGCGAGTGGCTGCCCGAGCCGCTGCTGACGAGCCCCGACGTGGCCGCCGACGTCGAGCTGGCCGACAGCGTGTCGATGGCCATGCTCACCGTGCTGGAGACGCTCGGGCCGACGGAGCGCGCCGTGTTCGTGCTGCGCGAGGTGTTCGACACGCCGTACGAGGAGATCGCCGAGGCCATCGGCAAGACGCCGGCGGCCGTGCGGCAGATCGCACACCGGGCCCGTGACCACGTTGCGGCGCGCCGGCCGCGCAGCCCGGTGAGCACGACCGAGCAGGAGCGGGTCGTCGATCGGTTCCTGGCCGCCGTTCGCGGGGGTGACCTTCAGGGGTTGCTCGACGTGCTCGCCCCCGACGTCGTCATGCTGGCCGACGGGGGCGGTCTGGTTGCCGCCGTCCGCCATCCGATCGAGGGCGCCGACCAGGTGGCCGCCTTCCTCCTCAAGGGGGCTCGACGGGTCGCGTTCGAGGTGACCGCGGTCTGGCTGAACGGCGCACCCGCCGCCCGGATCGAGATCGGCGGTGCGCTCGACACGGTGGTGAGCCTCGCCATCGAGCAGGGCTCGGTCAGCCGCATCTACGCCGTGCGCAACCCGGAGAAGCTCGCCCGGCTCGACGCCGTCGCCGCCCTCAGCCGGGGCTGAGCTCCCTGCCGGGCGCAACCCGGTCATCGGAGCGTTGTCGGAAGGTTGTCGAACGTTCCGCGCTCGTTGGGCCGATACCGCACGAGGGGGTGGCGGCCCTGTCGTCATCGGGTGTGCAGCGGGTGGGAGGGAACGACCATGGGCGTGGGCGACAGACCCATGAGCGCGGATCGCTCCTCACGGTGGCGTCGACCGTGGTCCGTCGGTGTGCACCTCGCGGCCTGCGTGGCCATCGTCCTCGTCGTGTTCGGCGGTGCCGGCGCGGTCACCGGCCGGGGGATGCTGCGAGGCGCCCGGGACGACGCGCGAGCCGACGCCGGCTTCCAGGCCGGCATCGCCGCCGACGCCGTGAGCCGCTCGCTCGCCCTCGGCCAGGCCCAGATCGCGGTGCTCCTCGCCAACCCGTCGATCCCGCAGGTGATCGCCGCCGGGCCGGACTGCGGCCTGAACTTCGCCCTCGACCCGTTCGCCGGCGCTCGGCTCGACATCGTGGCCGCCGACGGGACGGTCGTCTGCTCCTCCGCGGATCCAGGGCCGGTGACGTACGCCGGCGCCTCGTTCACGTCGACGTTCGAGTCGACCGCGCCCGTCCGCTTCCACGACGACGTCACCGACGGCGCCGCCCTGGTGCTCTCCGGGCCCGTGCGTGACACCGGCGGGCAGCTGGTCGGCGGCATCGTCGTCGTCGCACCCCTGGAGGGTCTGGCCGTCCGGCTCGCCGCGGTCTACGGCGGGCCGCAGCACTACCGGTTCACCGTCGCCGACGACGCCAAGGTCGTGTCGACGTCGGTGGCGGCCCGGGAGGACGCGAGCGCCCTGCTGTCGGGCTCGCGCCCGCTGGAGGCGACGTCGCTGCGGGTGACCGTCGGCGTGCCGTCGTCGAGCGCGCTGGCGTCCACTCGATCGGCGCTCGCCCGGGAGGCGCTGCTCGGGGGTGGCGCCGTCCTGCTGATCCTGGCCCTGCTGGCCCTCGTCAACCGGCGGATCGCCAGGCCGTTGCGCGAGCTCACCCGCATCGTCGCCGACACGGCCGCCCACGGCGAGCCGCGCCGGCCGCGGCTGCGGGGCGTCGCCGAGATCGTCCGGCTCGGGAACCACTTCGACCGGATGATGGCGGCCCGCCACGCCTACGAGGGCCAGCTGACGTACCAGATGCTGCACGACCCTCTCACCCGGCTCCCGAACCGGGTGCTGCTCACCGACCGCCTCACCCATGCGCTGGCCGACGCGACCCGGACCGGTCGCTCGGTGGCCGTGCTGTTCGTCGACATCGACCGGTTCAAGCTCGTCAACGACAGCCTCGGGCACACCGCCGGCGACGAGGTGCTCACCAGCATCGCCCACCGGCTCGGCACCACCATCCGCCCCGGCGACACCCTCGCCCGCTTCGGGGGCGACGAGTTCGTCGTCATCTGCGCCGGTGTCGACGGTGCCGACGAGGTCAACGACCTCGCCGACCGGCTGGCGGAGACGATCGCCATCCCGGTCGAGACCATCGACCAGATCCTCACGGTCACCGCATCCATCGGCATCGCCATCGGCACCGCGTCGAGCCGGCCCGAGGACCTCATCCGCGACGCCGACAGCGCCATGTACCTCGCCAAGGACCGAGGTCGTGCCCGGCACGAGCTGTTCGACGACACGCTGCGGACCCGAGCCTCCGATCGGCTCACGCTCGACAGCGAGCTCCGCGTCGCGCTCGAGCGGGGCGAGCTGTGCCTCGCCTACCAACCCAAGGTCAACCTCGGGACGGGTGTGGTCGTCGGCGTCGAGGCCCTGCTCCGGTGGCAGCACCCGGCGCTCGGCGAGGTGCCGCCGATCGACTTCATCCCCATCGCCGAGGACACCGGGCTGATCGTGCCCATCGGGCGGTTCGTCCTCGCCGAAGCCTGCCGCCAGCTCCGGGCGTGGCGCGAGGAGGGCATCCGCACCGAGGTCGCGGTGAACGTCTCCGGGCGCCAGCTCAGCCACCCCGACTTCGTCGACGAGGTCCACGCCATCGTCACCGACCACGACGTCGATCCGTCGTCGATCTGCCTCGAGCTGACCGAGAGCGTGCTCATGATCGATGCGCCCCGCGCCACGGAGACCCTGCGGGCGCTGCGCAACCTCGGCTTCAAGCTGAGCATCGACGACTTCGGCACCGGCTACAGCTCGCTGGCCTACCTCCAGCGGTTCCCGGTCGACGAGCTGAAGATCGACCGCTCCTTCGTGCACGACATGACCCACGACCCGGGCTCGGTCACCCTCATCGAGGCCATCATCGCCATGGGCTCGGCGCTCGGCCTCCGCATCGTCGCCGAAGGCATCGAGACCCGTGACCAGGAGGAGCAGCTCCGAAGGATGGGCTGCCAGGAGGCGCAGGGCTTCCTGTTCGCCCGGCCCCAGTCGGCCGAGCTGGTCACCGCCCTGCTCCCGTCGACCGCCGAGCGGGCCACCGTCGACTGAGCTCGTTGCTACCGTGCCGCGCATGGGGAACGAGATCATCGACCGGTACACCGCGTTGGCTGACCAGTTCGGCGCACGCGTCGAGGCGGTCCCCGAGGGTGCCTGGTCGAACCCGTGTCCCTGCGAGGGGTGGACGGCGAGGGACGTCGTCGAGCACATCCTCGGTGGCCAGGGGAACGTGATCCGCGCCATCACCGGCGACGCGCCGACGCTGGCCGAAGGGGCGGACCTCAAGGAGGCCTGGCGGGCGTCCTACGCCGCGACGAAGGCCGCCCTCGAGCAGCCCGGCGCGCTCGAGAAGGTCGTCCCCGGCCCGGCCGGCGAGATGGACCTCGCCACCCTGGTCGGTCGGTTCCTGGCCAACGACGTCCTCGTGCACACGTGGGACCTGGCCCGGGCCACGGGTGGCGACGAGCGGATCGACGCGGCCGCCGTGGTCCAGGCCCACAGCGGGCTCAAGCCGATGGACGACATGCTCCGCCGACCCGGTGTCTTCGGCCCGAAGGTGGAGCCGGCCGCCGACGCCGACGAGCAGGAGCAGTTCCTCAACTTCCTGGGCCGCACCACCCGCTGAGAGAACTCGTTTGAACTGGCCACAAGCTGGCCGGTTTCGGGGCGCATGCTGACCCCATGTACGCACCGACGCCACACACCGAGATCGAAGGCATCCTCAGCTACGTCGAGCAGCAGCTCGACGCCATCCGGGCCGCGGCCATCGGCTTGAGCGAGGAGCAGGCCCGGCTTCGCCCGTGCCGCAGCGCGCTCTCCATCGGCGGGTTGCTCAAGCACGCCACCTACTGCATGCGAGGCGTGACCGAGCGGCTCACCCGAGACGGCCGGCCCGGACCGGTGATCGACGAAGCCGGCTTCGCCGCCTACCAGGGGAGCTTCGCCCTGGCCGACGACGAGACGGCGGCCGACGCGCTCGCCGCGTTCGACGCGGCCCGCGTCGAGTACATCGGTGCGCTCGCGGCGGCCGATCCGTCCGCGCCGACCATCGAGGACCCGGCGCCGTGGTTCGGCATCTTCGACAACCGCCCCGCGCTCGGCCGCTACCTCCTGGTCCACCAGATCGAGGAGATGGCCCGCCATGCCGGCCACGCCGACATCATCCGCGAGCAGATCGACGGCATCTCCGTCCCGGCCATCGTGCAGACCGCCGACGGCATGCCGGCCAGCGACTACTTCGCCCCCTACGTCCCCGAGCCCGGCACCATCGGCGCCGACTGAGTCGCGGCAGCCTCAGCCCTCGAGCCCGGTCTCCCGGACGGTGATGCTCAGCCGGCCGGGCGGGAGCCCGAGGCCGGGCGGCGCGGTGCCCGGGAGGACCTTGGGCACGCCGTGGAAGATGCGGCGGTTGCGGCCGCCGAAGACCAACAGGTCGCCGGACGCGAGGCGCACGTCGGTGAAGGGGCCGGTCCGACGGTCGACGCCGGCCATCCGGAAGACGCAGGTGTCGCCGAGGCTGATCGTCACGACCGGTGCGTCGGAGGGCTCCTCGCCGTCCTGGTGCAGGCCGAGGTGGGCGGTGGGGGCGTAGAGGTTCACGATGGCGGCGTCGGGGTGGAACGTCGGCGCGTCCGGCACCGTGTCGGCCACCGCCCGTCGGGCCAGGGCGACGAGGTGGTCGGGCAGCGGCTTCACCGGTGCGCCGTCCGTGTCGTCGGCGGTGCGGGAGTAGGCGTAGGGCTGCCAGTGCCAGCCGAGGCACACGGACTGCACGGTCATCACGGCCCCAGCGGGCACCCGAGGGTGGCGCAGGCCGGCGGGCGGTTCCGCCCACACCCGGAAGTCGTCGACCAGCCGGCGCTGCTCGTCGAACGTGAGCCAGCCGCGCACGTGGGTGACGTCCGGCAGCGGGTGCTCGACCACCGGCCCGGGCTCGACCACGAGCTCGAGCCCTAGCTGCCCGGCCGGCGGCTCAGCGGCGGCGCCCACGGTGACGGGCACGCCCCCGAGCCGACTGGTGACGGGGCGATCCCGCTTCGACCCCACGGCTCCGACGCTACCGACGGCGCCGCGGCGCCGGCCGGTCGGATCCGGACGGGCTCGACCTGTGGAAGACGCTCCCGCGGGAGTGTCGGCGGCGCCGCGGCGCCGCGATCCACAGGGTGCCGTACCGGTCAGCCGGCCTGTAGGCGGGACAGAGCGCGTGCTCACCTGAAAAGGCGCTCTGACCTGCACGTTTGCAGGCCTCCGAAGGCCTCGGTCCTCAGCTGATCCTCAGGCCGAGACGGCAATTGCCCCCTGAACTATCGGGAGAGGACAGCGCGGAGGACCATTGAGACGGCACTCGCGCCAACACAGTGAGGATGGCCGGGCCGGGGTCAGCGAGCAGGTACAGCCATCCGCGGGATGCGTCTTGGGCCGCACCACACTTTCGGTATGCAGGTCGTCCGATGCGCACTAGGGGTGATCCAGGACCGAGGTCAATCCACGGTCGATCCCTCCGTCGTCCCAGTCGGCGCGGACGAGGCGCAGTACCTCGCTCGCCACGTGCGCAAGGTCCGCGAGACGGTCGCAGCTGGAGGCAGGAGCCTGTTTGTCGACGGCAGCAATGTGCCGACACAGCTGGGCTCTCTGGTCGGGGCTTCGAGCGACGCTCACTTCATGGGAGTGTCGAAGAGTCTCCAAGACTCGCTCGCACGCCAAATGAAGTCCTCGACCAACGCCAAGGACTGTGTGACCGCGATCGTGTTGACGTCCGAGCCTCCCGACCCGGCGCTTGCTGTGACCATCCTGAAGCTCGATGCGGTGCTTGAGGCCGCCCGCATGCACCGGCTTGAACACGGCATCACCTTCGAGGTCTTGAAGGAGCTGCTGCCCGAACCAGGGAAGCTGCAGAAGGCGCTCTCCTGGCCGGATCCCCGTGGGGTCAGCGATGTGATCATGCTCGACACGAACTTCAGCGCGGCGCAGTACTTCGAGAACGCCTTCGGCGTGGAGGTCAGTCCCAAGTCGACAGATGCGGAGGAGAACCTCGTCCGAATCATTGCGGCGAGGATTCCAGCGGCCAGAGTTGACGCCGTCATCAACGCGGCGGCCGATTTGGAAGGCCCTCTGGATGAGGTTCTCGAAACGCTCGCTGCCGACTACCCCGAGCTTGAAGAGGCTGCTTCCTTCGAGGCCGCAGAGAGCCGGCCGTCGGGCATTGTGCGTCGCAACAAGGTCGCAGCCCGGAAGGTGATCTGGAAGGGAGCTGGCTTCGAGCTTCGCATCTCCCCCGAGCTAGCGGCGAAGGTGTCCAAGTCCCTTACGCCAGCCGGAACCTGGATGCTCACGATCGAAACAGCGGACGAGCCGTTTCCTGCAGGTGCGGTCGACGCTTGACGGCTCCAGCCGCCGCCCTGAGCTTTGACGGGACGCCGGCAGTCGAGGGGCTCGCCACGCTCCAACGGCTGCAAGATGCGGGTTGGCAGGTGGGCGACGCCACCGGCGGCATGTGGATCGAGGCGCGGGCCGAGGGGGAAGATCCGACCTCGGCGTTGCATGCGCTGACGTCGCTCGGACCGGCGCTGACCGCATTCAGGGCGCGCGGCCGAAGACGTGGCTTCGATGTCGTAATTGGACTAGTCCGAGGTGAGTTGGAGGTCCTCGAGACGCCATCTGTCGATCCCGATTCAGACTTCGACGAGCCCGAGGAGAGAGATCACGCGAGGCGTGTGGTCGATCGAGAGGTAGACGCCGCGTTGGCCCTGCCCTTGGACTGGACAGTCACCGCAGAGATCCGGCTGGACCTGCTCATGACGTGCCCTTCCTCGATCGACTGCCGCGTCGTCCAGCGGCCGGAGACGGTGACGTCCTCCATCGAGTTGCTCGGCCCTGCGCTTGGTGGATTCGTGGGGCAGGACGGAAAGCGTCGCGTCTACCTCGTCGCTGACGCGGTGGGTGCGCTACATCTAGGAACGCTGTCGGTGTGTCCTCTTCGCCAGCAGATCGAGGTGCCGCCTCCTCTTCAGCCGCTCCCAGCCGAATCAGGGGCGCCGTTCGCCGGTGCAGTCTGGCCACATCAGCTCGTACCGCAGATGCTGGGGTCAGAGGGCGAGTGGATCGATACCGCGATCATGCTCTATCGGGTCTTCGTACTCGCTGTTTGGCGTTCGCTCGCGACATCGGTGCCAGCGCCGGATGTCGTCGAAATCGTTGGGTTCAAGCGTGTCGTGGCGACCGTGCCAGCTACCCGCGACCTTGAGCTCTCTGTCGTGGAGGGAACTCAACGCCTGTATCGGTGGGCTTTCCAGGACTTGAGCCCGGATCGTCAGCTGGCTGTTCGCCAGGTGGCGAGCCTCTACGACGCCGACGAGTTGCTCGTTCATCCGGCCGAAATCACGGCGAGCGCCGAACTCGTCTTCATCGGTCTCCGAACGGACGCAGTGGCCGAAGTGATGCGTGCGTCTCGAGATGCTCGCCGCGAGGCACACGAGGCAGTCAGGCAGACGTTGAAGAACGTACAAGACTCGACCAAGAGCGCTGGAGAGCGTCTCCTGGCGTCATTGGTAGCTATTGGTGCTGTGGTTGCTACGTACTCCACGAAGGCCCTTGATGAGTCAGTAGGCCGAAACCTCATGCTGGCCGTCGCAGCGTTCCTGGTGTTCCTGGCGCTCACATCGATCTTCCTGGAAGGTCCACTCTTGTCGCTTCCTCTGAAGCACCTGACGGGTGACCTGAGGGCGAGCGCGTTGAGAGTGACGACGGTTGACGACCTGGCTGATCTCCCCTCCGTCGCTGCGACGCGCAAACGAGTAGCGATCGTCCGAGCCGTCGTGCCAGGGACCTACCTCGCCCTCGCTCTGGCGGTGCTCGTTTTCGGGCAGCCGTCGCGTTTCTTGTGACCTACGTGAGAAACCGTGTGTCCCTGGTCCGGATGCAGGCTTGGTCGAGGACAGATCGTTGCCGCACATCTCCCGAAGGGCAGCACCGAGTCAGAGTCAGTCGACGAGGACGTCTTGCGAGCGATGTATCGACGTACCGCATCAGCCGGCTTACGGATGGCGCCGTCCGCTGCAGGGCGCTCGGGTCCGCGCGCGTCGGCGCACGAGCGGCTCCAATTCGGCAAATTAGGGCTATGGCAGATTGCTGACATGCAATGAATGGTGAAGCGAGCGCATGGACATCAGCGACGGGGCGTTGCAGCCGCGTTATGGTCCACGAACCTGACGAGAGGAGTCCGACATGACCCAGGGTCTCGACATTCGGGAAGCACTCGCTGACACGAAGGTGGACAATCCGGCGCTCGCACGGTTGCAACGTGACCTCACTCGCGATGCTCCGACCGAGCAGGTGATCACGAGTTACGACCGGATGCATCACAGGCACAACCGGTCCTGATGCAGTGCCGGCGCGCTTCACCTGCTTCCTCCTGAAGATCGCCTCAAGATGCAACCTCGCGTGCGACTACTGCTACATGTACGAGCACGCGGATCAGTCCTGGCGCGAGCAGCCCGGACTGATGGTCGATGAGGTCCGTCGGCAGGTCGCCTTTCGGATAGCGGAGTACACGGAGCACGCAGACCTGTCGGAGTGCGTCGTCGTGTTCCACGGCGGAGAACCTCTTCTCGCTGGTGCTCGGCGCATCGCGGAGACAGCTGCGATGATCCGGTCCGCGGTTCGATCTACGACCAGGGTCGACTTCTCGGTGCAGACCAACGGGCTGCTGCTCGACGAGGCTGCTCTGACGACCTTGGAATCGGCCAACGTAGCCGTGTCGCTCAGCATCGATGGTCCAGCGACCGCGAATGACCGCCATCGCAGGACGAAGGCTGGTCGCTCGTCGTTCGATAGGACGATGCAGGCATTTGAGCTGCTCAAGCAGCGACCCAAGACGTTCACGGGTGTCATTGCGGTGGTCGATCCAGCGGTGCCGGCGGCCGAACTCCTCAAGTTCTTCGGCGAGCACTCGCCACCACAGGTCGACTTTCTCCTCCCCGACGCGAACCACCTGAACCCGCCGCCGGGCCGGGACGTCGATCCGTTGCTCTACACGAGGTGGCTGATCGACGCCTTTGACTGCTGGTTCGACAACTATGCGCACCTACCGGTGCGCACGTTTGATCAACTGCTGCGTTCGATCGCGGGGTTGCCGTCCAGCACCGACGCCTTCGGGCTTGGCGACGTGAGCCTGCTCACGATCGAGACCGATGGCAGCTACCACGATCTGGATGTGCTCAAGATCACCGCTGACGGAGCTACAGCCACGGGCCTCACCGTGGCGGATCCGATCGCTGCGGCGGCGTGCTCGCAAACGATTGAGTCCCACCGTCACCTGCTCTCTGCCGCTGGCCTTTCAACGGCCTGTCAATCCTGTCCGGAGCTGCACGTTTGCGGAGGTGGTGCGGTGCCTCACCGCTTCGCAGCGACGGATGTGCCGCAACCGACCATCTACTGCGAGGAAATGCTGGCCCTCATCGGTCATGTACGAGCACGGCTCACAGATGCGCTGGCGCGGACCGACCGGCGCTCCGGCAATGAGGACGCGATCTCCCTCGGATTCGACCTCGCCACCACGTCGGCGCCGCTCGTAAGGGAGCTGCTGGACGCATGGCGTCGGGAAGCGGCTCAAGAGCTGAGGGCGGCTGCCGGAGCGGGGCAGCATTCCGAGGCGGTTCAGGCCATCCTCGCCGCCGACGACGAAGCTGGGGCGATCGCCGTGCTTCCCGCCGTCGCTCTCTGGACCCAGGTCACACTGGACGCCCGGAGAGGCATCCCCACGCGTACCCTGAGCGGGTCGGTGATCGAGCCGGACCCGACCTACCTCGAACACCTTCCGGAGATCACCGGCGGTCATCGAGGTGCCAAGTGGGTTGTCCACCAACCGGACCCATGGCTGCGGGCTCCCTTCGGTCCGCCGATCGTGTTCGAGCATGAGTCCGAGGTCATCGAGGCCGGACGGGCGCTTGTTGACCGCGCACGCCAGCTGATCGCCGACTACTCCCCGGCCTTGGACGAGGAGATGTCGCTTCTGAGCCACGACGTCCAACTCATCCGTGACCAAGAGGCCCACCCAGACAAGTGTGTGTCGTTCAGCGATGACGTGGTACCGGGCGCCCTCTATGTCTCGGTACGAGGCGCGGGAGGCTTGATCAGCACGGTGGACCTCGCCGACTCGCTCATCCATGAGCATCGCCATCAGAAGCTCTACCTGCTGCAGCGATCACATCGACTCGTCGAACGTGACGACCTGCGCGTCCACTCCCCTTGGCGGGAAGACCCCCGTCCACCGAGCGGCCTGCTTCACGCCGTGTTCGTCTTCGTCGAACTCCGAACGTTCTGGGAGTTCCTGCGCGAACACGCTCTCGTGGACCGGTCACGGGCGACAGCCGAGCTCGCCATCACGGATCAGCGGTTGCGGACCGCTTGGTCCACGCTCGAGGAGGTGCCGCTCACCCCGGCAGGTCGGCGGATCGTCCGGCAGCTCACTGCGCGCTGAGATGGTCGCCATACCTCGGTCCGCGCTGCCAGCCTCCGATGACGACGTGGCAGCGGCGCTGCGGGCGTACTTCTCGTTCGACCTCTTCCCGTATTGGGAACGGGACGGCGACTTCGTCCAGGTGCGCTTGGAGCCGCCCCCGGCGATCGAGAACTACGTCGATCCGGACCTCATGGAGGGACTCCACTGGTGGGGTCCGGACACCACTGTTCAGGACATCCCCTCCGCCGGCCGAGGAGACGGTCCCGCGTCGCTCTGGATGAACGACGCCTGGACGCTCTACCGCTGGAGTTCTTGGCTCGAGAAACAACGCGACCGACCCGCGCGGCTTGTTGTTCTGCACATCGACGACCACGAAGACCTGGCGTCGCCCCGGCTCATCGTGACTGACGAGGGGCTCGAAGATCTGATCACCGGCCAACCAGTAAGGCTCCGGGAACCAGCGACGGTCCAGGCGGCGATTCGCAGCGGTGCCATTGGTATGGGCAGCTTCATCGCACCCTTGCTGCATCACATGCCCGATACCGAGATCCGCCATCTCCGGGCCCGGACTCCGGCGCTGCCGCCAACACCGATCCGATGGGGGAGTGCGGCCGACACGCTTCTTCGCCCCGGCGCACCGCGTCTCACCCTCGTGCGAGGTGACCCCGCCAGCGACGTCCAGGGCACCTACATGCGCACCTCCGACCCGATGAGCTGGGCTGCCGAGATATCGCTTGACAGCACCGTTCTCCTTCACATCGATCTCGACTACTTCAACAACCGGTACGACTGCGACACCGACTGGCGCGAACGACCCTCGCGGCACGACCCAGACCTCGCCACCGTTCTGAGGATGGTCGACGACGTCTTCGACTCCCTCGAGGAGACGTACACCCTCGGACGCATCGAAGACGTCGCGACTGCGATTTCCCCTGGCTTCTTCCCGAGCGAGCTCTGGGGGCCGACGATCACGAGGATCGACGCACGACTGTCGGCGGGGTTCGGCGGTCGGTGACGGACCAGGGGAAGGCACGACGGAGGGCACCTTCCCGACGGGCCAAACCGGCGACGCGCTCGTCGAGCACCAGGCGCATACCCACGAAACGAGAACCGATCGACCCGACCATCGTCCACCTCGAGCGTGGGAATGGTTCCAAGGGCCGTGGCGGTGACCGCGGCGGTTCCTACTGGCACGTCATGGCCGACGACACGCGGGTTGGCCACGTCTACATCAACGTGATCGACCAGCCAGGCCTCGGCGAGCACGCGAGCATCCAGATCCACCTCAACAAGACTGAGCACGGACGCGGCATCGGGACCATTGCCTACAGCTTGGCCGTTCAGGACAGCGGCCACGACACGGTCTACGCCGAGATGCGCAAGTCGAACGTCGCCTCCCGCCGAGCCGCGGAGAAGGCGGGATTCGAGGTTGTCGACGATCCGGCACGGAAGCAGCTGCTGATGGTCTGGCGTCATCCGTGAGAACAACGCACGCATCCCAGGCCGGGGGGTGGCGAGCGTCGGCCGTGCCGGACGATCGGGAACCGGAGCGTCCTCGGTGCCGTCTCGGCTAGCGGTCATCGTCATCCCCTGCCTCAATGAAGAACTGCTCATCGAGGCGACTTGCGCCTCACTCGGCTTCGGATCAGGCGCCGCTTCGCCGAGCGCGCACCTGGTCCTCGTCGACAACATGTCGACGGACCGAACCATGCAGGTGTGCCAGCGCATCGTTTCACGGTCCCAAGGAAGCGCCACCGTCGTCCAGGAGCCCGACCGTGGCTTCGCCCCCGCCCGCCGACGCGGGATCCTTGCGGCCGAAAGGCTCAGTGCAGCAGAGGGCGTCTCGGCGGAGGATGTCGTCATCGTGCAATGCGACGCCGACACCTCGTACTCCGACGGCTATGTCCCGACCATGGCGGCGGCCGTCCGAGGTCAGGCACGTTCCATCGCCGAGGCGCGGACCGAACTGCCGTCCGGCTTCGCGGACCGCTATCCCATCGTCACCGAGGCCGTCGACGAGCTCGACTCCGCCTTCGAACGACGATTCCCCCCAAGTAGTTGGAACGTCCTCCTGGACGACAAGGCATGCGCCTTTGGTCTTTCCGACTGCCTCTCGTGGGGTGGACACGGCCGCGAGACCCTCGAGGATGGTTCGGAGGCGCTTGCCGAGACGACACGACTTATGATCACCGCCCGGGCGTCCGGCGCTCACTACGTACAAGCCCTCGAGGCGGTGGCCGTGCACTCTCCTCGACGTTTGCTCGAGGATGCCGCCCAGCTCCTGGCGACCAGCGGTTTCCCCTACGAGCATCGCCGCGCGCTCTCGGATCGAAGACAAATCGGGATCGACGAGCTCGAACACGATGCCGCCCGAAACAACATGGAGGTGCTTGAGCTGGTGCTGGCACTTCGAAGCCGTCATCTCGTCGCGCTTCAGGCCGTGCTGCCCGCGCACCTGGAGCGCACCATCCAAGGCGGCCATTCGGCTGGACCGGAGATCGTTGCCGTAGTCGACCGCCTGCCGCGCAGGTCGCTCCACGATGCCCTGACTCGACCGGCCGTGTTCCTGGATGACTCCCTGCGCCTCGTGTGGAGACCTACTTGCCCCGAGTTCGAAACGTTGATGCTCCGCTGAGGGCCGTCCGCCCCACCGCCCCAAGTCCCCTGAGTCTGCCCTTCCGGCCAAGAAATGCGCTCGTGCCGGGAGACCCACCGAGTCAGTTGAACCCAGGACGAGCGAGATGCCGATCGGCATCAGCCCAGTTGCGTGCGATCGAGCAGTCGTGACGAAGGTGATCATCCCGGATCCGTTCGCGCACCTTGATCTGGCATCCGAGCTGCGAGCGGGCGACTCAACCGGTATCGCCGTGGTCCACATCCGACCCACCATCCATTGTTATCTACGACCAGCTGCCCGCCGTCCCGCTTCGCCACGGCCCGCTCCTTGATCACCGTTGCCTCCGCCTCGCCGAAGCCACTTCCTTCACGACCTCGCACATATGCACCGGGGTGCTGCACGCCCACTTCGGTCGTCTCCGCCGTGGGGTTCGATGGCCACTGCGCCTCGTCTGCAATGGCCGTCAGACGGGGTGGCTCAACGGCGGTTGAAGGGCCTGGCAATCGGTGGCTCGTCGGGCAGCGGCGGACGATGCCGCATCGCTCTTCCGACGGTCGCCTCGTTCCCGGATCGATCCCGGGTCCTAGGCCGGGAAGACCGCGATGACGCGGTGCTGACCGCTGGTGTCCGGGAACGGGAGCGCTCAGGCGCGGTCGGCCCGGACCAGGAACTCGGCGACCTTGGCGGTGACGACGGCGAAGGTGCTGATGCCGACGACCATGGTGACGACGCCGATGAGCCGGCCGGCGGTGGTGATCGGATACACGTCGCCGTAGCCGACGGTGGTGATGGTCGTGGAGGACCACCAGAGCCCGTCGAAGAACGAGTGGAGTCGACCGTCCCGGCCGACGTCCTCGACGAGGGTGAAGCCGACCGCCGAGCTGAGCCAGGTCATGCCGGCGACGGAGAGGGCGAAGCCAGCGGCGTGGCGGCGGAGGATCGTGCGGGCCTCCTTGGCCGCCGCTCCGCCGATGGCGACGAGCCGGGCGAGGACGGCGATCGAGCGCCAGGCCCGGCCGGCCCGGAGGATGCGGAGCACGCCGAAGCCCGACATCGCCGGGACGATGGCGAGGGCCTGGGCGACGACGATGAGCAGGCTGGTCCACTCGCCTCGGACGTAGGACCGGCGGGCGCCGGCGAGCCAGAGCTCGACGAAGTAGTCGATGGCGAAGGCGACCAGCACCACGACGTTGGTGGCGTCGAGGAAGTAGCGGTCGGCGAGCGGGAGGTCGTGCCGTGTGACCTCGAGCAGGAGGAGCGGCAGGCTGCCGATGGCGAGCGCGAGGAGGGGCGCGTCGGTGGCCCGGCGCCACCGCGTGAGCCCGGGAGTCCCGTAGTCGGTCATGGGCAGAGCGTCGCAGCGGGCCGGCGACGAGCGACGGACGGTCGCTTCTCACTTCCACATGTGGAGAGATATCTTCCAGTTCATGGAAGCGACGGGTCGGGCCGCCACGCCGTCCCTGTTGCCGATCTTCCGATCCCGTCAGCAGGCGGAGCTGCTTGCCGACGTGCTCGGTGATCCGAGTCGGGAGGAGTCGATCAGCGACCTCGCGACGCGACTGGGCATCCCGCTGCCGTCGGTGCATCGGGAGATCGAGCGGGCCGAGAAGGCGGGGTTGGTGACCTCCCG
>JAODBP010000163.1 GCA_025464025.1 Actinomycetes bacterium
CCTTGTGGTCATGCGCCCGCCGGAAGGTCTCGATCATGTGGGCCCGGTCCATGTCGTGGGTCCGGGCCACGAACGTGGCCTCGGCCCCGAGGGCCACGCTGAGGGGGTTGAACGGCTGGTCGATGGAGCCGAACGGGGTCGACTTGGTGATCTTCCCGACCTCGCTGGTGGGCGAGTACTGGCCCTTGGTCAGCCCGTAGATCTGGTTGTTGAACAACAGGATCGTGAGGTTCACGTTGCGGCGCAGGGCATGGATGAGGTGGTTGCCGCCGATCGACAGGGCGTCGCCGTCGCCGGTCACGACCCACACGTCGAGGTCGGGGCGGGCCATGGCCAGCCCGGTCGCCACCGCCGGCGCCCGGCCGTGGATGGTGTGCATCCCGTACGTCTCCATGTAGTACGGGAAGCGGGCGGCGCAGCCGATGCCGGAGACGAAGACGGTGTTCTCGGCCCGCACCCCCAGCTCGGGCATGAGCATGCGCATGGCGGTCAGGATCGAGTAGTCGCCGCACCCCGGGCACCAGCGGACCTCCTGGTCGCTGGCCCAGTCCTTCGGCGTCGTGACGGGGATGGCGGTGTCGGTCACGGCTGGACCTCCAGGGCGGCGAGAGCGGTGAGGACGGCCGACGCCAGCTCGGCGCCGGTGAAGGGCTGGCCCTGCACCTTCGAGATGCAAGTGGCGTCGACGAGGTACTCGGCCCGGACCACCTTGGTGAGCTGGCCCAGGTTCATCTCCGGCACCAGCACCTTGCGGTACCGGCGGAGGATGTCGCCGAGGTCGGCGGGCAGCGGGTTGAGGTGGGTGATGTGGGCCCGGGCCACCTTGTGGCCCTCGGCCCGGACGGTGTCGACAGCGGCCCCGATGGCACCCCACGTCGAGCCCCACCCGAGGACCAGGAGGTCGGCGTCGGCGTCACCCTCGACCTCGGTCGGCGGGATGTCGCGCGTGATCCCCTGGATCTTGTCGCGGCGCACGTGGACCATGCGCTCGTGGTTGGCCGGCTCGTAGGAGATGTTGCCCGAGCCGTCCTCCTTCTCGATGCCGCCGATGCGGTGCATGAGCCCCGGGGTCCCCGGGATGGCCCAGTCGCGGGCCAGCGTCTCCGGGTCGCGGAGGTAGGGCCAGTACTCGTCGTTGCCCTCGTCGTCGACGTGGTTGGGCCCGGTGGCGAACTTCGGGTCGATCGGCGCCAGCGCGTCGACGTCGGGCAGCTTCCAGGGCTCGGCACCGTTGGCCAGGTAGCCGTCGGACAGCAGGATCACGGGCGTCCGGTACGTCAGCGCGATGCGGGCCGCCTCGATGGCGACCTCGAAGCAGTGGGCCGGGCTCTTCGCCGCCAGCACCGGCACCGGCGCCTCGCCGTGGCGCCCGTAGAGCGCCTGGAGGAGGTCGGCCGCCTCGGTCTTGGTCGGCAGGCCGGTCGAGGGGCCGCCCCGCTGGATGTCGACCACGACCACGGGGAGCTCGAGGCTGATGGCGAGGCCGAGGGCCTCGCCCTTCAGCGCCAGGCCCGGCCCGCTGGTGGTGGTGACCCCGAGGTGGCCGCCGAACGCCGCGCCGATGGCCGAGGCCACCCCGGCGATCTCGTCCTCGGCCTGGAACGTCCGGACGCCGAAGTTCTTGTGCTTCGAGAGCTCGTGGAGGATGTCGGAGGCGGGCGTGATCGGGTACGACCCGAGGAACACCGGGAGCCCGCTGAGCTGGCCGGCGGCGACGAGGCCCCACGCCAGGGCCGTGTTGCCCGTGATGTTGGTGTAGGTGCCGGACTCGAGCGGGGCCGGCTTGACCTCGAAGGCGTGGTCGAACAGCTCGGCCGTCTCGCCGAAGGCGTGCCCGGCCTTGAACGCCGCCTCGTTGGCCGCCAGCACCTGGGGCGACTTGGCGAAGCGCGACCGCAGCCACTCCAGCGTCGGCTCGACCGGCCGGGTGTACATCCAGCTGATGAGCCCCAGGGCGAAGAGGTTCTTCGACCGCTCGGCGTCGCGGGGCTTGACCCCGAGGTCCTTCACCGCCTCCCGCGTGAGCGAGGTCATCGGCACCTGGTGCACGGTGAAGCCCTTGAGCACGTCGTCGTCGAGCGGGTTCTCGGCGTAGCCCGCCTTCTTGATGTTGCGCTCGTCGAAGCTGTCGATGTTGACGATGACCGTCCCGCCGGGCCGGAGCTTGGCCAGCTCGGCCCGCAGGGCCGCCGGGTTCATGGCCACCAGCACGTCGGGCGCGTCGCCCGGCGTCGAGATCTCGTGGTCGGAGATGTGGACCTGGAACGCCGAGACGCCGTTCACCGTCCCGGCTGGCGCCCGGATCTCGGCCGGGTAGTCGGGCTGCGTCGCGAGGTCGTTCCCGAACAGCGCGCTCGAGGTCGTGAACCGGTCGCCGGTGAGCTGCATGCCGTCGCCCGAGTCACCCGCGAAGCGGATCACCACACCAGGCAGCGGCTCCAGGGCGCCGGAGCGCGGGATCGTGTCGGCCATCGTCCCCCCCAGGAAGATGAAGTACCTACTGCGGGCGACGGTACCGCCTCGTCACGCCGTCGTGACGTGATCTACGCGATGGAGGCCGTGTAGATCGACTGGATGGCCTCCTCGAGCGCGGCGTTGAACTCGGCGTCGCTCTGCTGAGCCGTCAGCCCCTCGGTCAGGGCGCGGGAGAAGCTGGCGATGATGCCGGTGTTGGCCGCCAGCTTGTCGTTGGCCTTGTCCCGGCTGTAGCCACCCGACAGGGCCACGACCTTGAGCACGTTCTCGTGGTCCACGAGGTCGGCGTAGAAGTTGGCGACCTCGGGGAGCGTCAGCTTCAGCATCACGTGCTGGTCGTCAGCGAGGCTGTCGAGCTTGCTCAGCAGCCGGCCGCGGAGGAGCTCCTCGGCCTGCTCCTTGTCGGCGCAGGCGATGTTGACCTCGGGCTCGATGATCGGGACGAGGCCGTGCGACAGGACCTGGTGGGCGATCTCGAACTGCTGGTCGACGACGGCCCGCACGCCGGCGTCGTTCGCCGCGTTGATGACCGAGCGCTCCTTGGTGCCGAACATCCCCTTCGCGACGCTCCGCGCCAGGAGGTCGTCGAGGCCCGGGATGGGCTTCATCAGCTGGGCCCCGTCGGCCTCGTCGGCCAGGCCCTTGTCGATCTTGATGAACGGCACGACGTGCTTCACGCCCCAGAGGTACTCGGCCGTGTCCTTGCCCTCGACCTGGCGGTCCATGGTGTTCTCGAAGAGGATCGCCCCGACGATGCGCTCGCCGTTGAAGGCCGGGCTCGTCATGATGCGGGTGCGCATCTGGTGCATCAGGACGTACATCTCTTCGTCGTTGGAGAAGGCGTCCTCGCCGATCCCGTACAGCGCCAGCGCCTTCGGCGTGCTGCCACCGCTCTGATCCAGGGCGGCGATGAAGCCGCGACCGCTCCGGACCTGCTCGAACTGCTCCTTGTCCATGGGTGCATCATCGCGAACGGCGAGCCCGACCGTCACATGCAGCCCTAGGTGACCAACGCCTCCTCGGCCGCGCTGAGGGCGGCCAGCACGAGGCGGGCGGCGCGCTTGGCCTGCCGGGCCGGAACGACCTGGTCGGCCACCACCTCGGTCCGGCTCTGGGTGCGGCCACCGGCCCGGAAGAACCGACGCCGGACCCGGCCGATGACGACGACCTCGCTCTCGGCCTCCAGCGTGCCGGCCGAGGGTGGCGCCGCGAACCAGACGACGGGCACGCTCTCGGCGTGCCGGCCCGGTGCGGCCGGCACGGTGACCTCGTAGGCGACCAGGTCGTCACCCGAGGGCAGCGACCGGACCTCGGGCGGGCGGGTCAGGTACCCCTGCAGGACGGTGATGTTCATGGCCTTCCCCTTCGCGGTGGAGCACGACGGGGAAGTCACCCCCGACCCTACGGAAGGGGTGTGACAGCTAGCCGCCCAGCGAGTCCAGGCGGTCCAGGACGTCGCCGAACTCGGGATCGGCCCTGGCCAACCGGGTGAAGAGCGACCGGGCTCGGGCCACGTCGCCGGCCTTCTCGTAGAGGTCGGCGAGGGCGTACCAGAGCCGGAGGTGGTGCTCGTGCGGCTTGCGCACGTCGACCGGGCCCTGCTCGAGAACCTTGACCGCCTCGGGGAACCGCTTCTTGTCGGCCAGGGCACCGGCCATCACGATCCGACCCTCGATCACCACGGCCACGTCGGCGCCGGTGCGGCGCAGCTCGTCCCAGAGCCGCTCGACGGCGTCCATCTGGCCCATGGCGCGGTGGCAGTCGGCGATGACCGGGTGGTGGTCGACGCTGCCGGTGAGCAGCTCGACGGCACCGAGCTCGCGGATGGCGTCGCGCCACTTCCCCATCCGGTAGTAGGTCAGCCCCAGGAGCTCGCGCACGGCCACCGCGCTCGGCGCCCGCTCGAGCAGGGCCTCGAGCATCCGCTTGGCGTCGCGGTAGCGCTCGGCCTCGTAGGCCCGCGCCGCGTCGGCCAGCCGGTCCTTGACCCGGGCCGCCCACGTCGGGCCGGCCGCCTTGGCCACGTCCTCGGCGACGTCGTCGGGCACCTCCTTGCGCCGGCGAGCCGGCTTCGGCGCCGCCGCGCCCCGGGCGACGGCCGCCTCGGCCTCGTCCCGCACGATCCCGCCGTCGATCCACTCGTCCTGGTCGTCCGAGGTGCGCCGGCCGCGCGCCTTCTCCCGATCGCGGTCGGCCCGGGCCGATGCGTCCCGCCAGGCGGCCGCGGCCGTGCCCGGCTTGGCCTCGTCGAGGTTGCGGGCCCCCCCGCGGGCGACCCCACCCCACATCGCCGTCTTCGGGCTGTCCC
>JAODBP010000209.1 GCA_025464025.1 Actinomycetes bacterium
CCAGCGCGTCGCGCTGCTCGAGGTCGGCGGTGGCGAGGTCGACGGCATCGGCGACGGGGCCGAGGCGTTCGCGACTGATCAGCGGCGGGGGGGCCATGGCGGGACGTTACCCAGCTGCCTCCGCCACGTCCCTGGCCGCCGAGGCCGCAGCGTCGATCGTCCGCTCGATGTCCGCCCTCGAGTGGGCGAGGCTCGGGAAGAGCGCCTCGTAGGCACCGGGCGCCAGGGCGATCCCCTGGTCGAGCATGGCGTGGAAGAAGGTGGTGTAGCGGCCGGTGTCGGCGCCCACCTTGGCCTCGTCGTAGTCGTGCACGGGGGTGTCGCTGAAGTGGAGGCCCACGAGCGTGCCTCCCCGCGGCACCTGCACGGCCACGCCCGCGCTGGTGATCGCCTCCTCGAGCCCGTCGGCGAGGGCGGTGGCCGTCGCCTCGAGCTCCTCGTAGGCGCCGGCGTCGAGCTCGGCCAGCACGGCGAGGCCGGCGGCGGTGGCGACCGGGTTCCCCGACAGCGTGCCCGCCTGGTACACCTCGCCCAGCGGCGCCAGGTGCTCCATCAGGTCGCGTCGGCCGGCGAAGGCGCCCACCGGCAGGCCGCCGCCGATCACCTTGCCGAAGCACCACAGGTCGGGCCGGACACCGAACCGCTGGGTGGCGCCGCCGACGCCGACGCGGAAGCCGGTGATGACCTCGTCGAACAGGAGGAGGGCGCCGGCCCGGTCGCACGCGGCGCGGAGGCCCTCGAGGAAGCCGGGCTCGGGGAGGACCAGGCCCATGTTGCCGGCGATGGCCTCGACGCAGACCACGGCCACATCGTCGCCGATCTCGGGGACGACGTTGTAGGGCGCCACGATCGTGTCGGCCACCGACCCGAGGGTGACGCCGGCCGAGCCGGAGATCCCCTGCTGGGCGATGCCGCTGCCGCCGGCGGCGAGGAGCGAGTCGCTGTGGCCGTGGTAGCAGCCGGCGAACTTCAGGATCTTGTCCCGACCGGTGGCGCCCCGGGCCAGGCGCACGGCCGACATCGCCGCCTCGGTGCCGCTGGACACCAGCCGCACCATCTCGACGCCGGGCACCCGGTCGATGATCTGCTCGGCGAGCAGCACCTCGCGCTCGGTCGGGGCCCCGTAGGTGGTGCCCTCGGCGGCCGCCTTGGCCACCGCCTCGGTGACCACCGGGTGGGCGTGGCCGAGGATCGAGGCGCCGTAGCTCTGCACGTAGTCGACGTAGGTGCGGCCCTCGACGTCGGTGACGGTCGAGCCCTTCGCCGAGGCCACGAAGTACGGCGTGCCGCCCACCGACCGGAAGGCCCGCACCGGCGAGCTCACCCCACCGGGGATGACCTCGGACGCCCGCTTGAACAGCTCGTCGTTTGAGGGGGGCACGCCCGGAGCGTACCGTCGGCCCCGGCGAGCGCCGATGGGCCATCGGGCCCGCATGGCCCTGGCCTTCCTGCGGAGAGTGGTTGTATCGTCGCGTTCCGTGGTTCCTGACCGGGGGCTGGACGCCCCGCAGGTGGCACCGGCGGTCCAGCCGGGCGTCGTCGCAGGCCGGGCCGCCACCGTGCACCCGCTGCTCGCCCTCCAGCACCACGCCGGCAACCACGCCGTGGTGGCCTCGCTGGCAAGGCGCTCCGCCCCGGTCGTCCAGCGAGTGCCCTCCACGTGGCGGGCCTCGGGAGAGCTTCGTTCGGTCGAGCAGTTCAAGGGCTCTGCCCTCTGGACGAGCGTCACCTCGGCGGCGACGGCCTACGGCAAGCTCGACGACGGCGACGCGGCTGGCCGCGCCGCCGGGCTCCGCACGCTTCAGCGGGCGATCGCGGCGTGGCGGGCCAACTCGCCCGGTTGGCTGCCGTCGGCCAAGGCGGAGCGCCAGAAGAAGGAGGTCGCGGTCGCCTCGTTGGAGCGCGTGCTCAACGCCGAGCTGGGGTCACTGGCGGCCGGCGGCGCGGCGTCGACGACCGCCGCGACCGCGTCGGCGAGCGCCCCGATCAAGCCTGCCCCGACCAAGCCCGTGGCGATCAAGGGCGCCGGCGGGAGCGCCGCGGCCGCGGCCACGACGACGACGACGCACGACGAAGACGACGATGAGGCCGCCGACCTGCCGCTCGGCGCCTTCACGTACCAAGCCCCGACCATGATCGGAGGGGCCGGAGGCGGCGGGACGCGTGGCGGTGGCGGGTCAGGGGCCAGCCCCGACGAGGAAGACCACGCCACCGCCGACGCGGTCGGGCCCAGCCTCGACTTCAGCTTCGCCGAGCCGTCGTACCTGAGCGCGGCAGCGGCCACCGGCGGCGGCGCCGGAAGTCGCAGCTCGAAGTACCGACCCGGCACCGATGCCGGCTCCGCCAGCGGCGCCGGCGGGAGCGACTGGAAGGGCGAACCGACGTACCGACCCGACGTCGACGACCGCAGTGCCGGAGGCAGCGGGTGGCCGTTCCAGTCGGGCCCGACCACGACCACCGCCACCGCCACCGCCACCGCCACGGCCAAGACGAGCGGTCAGGACGACGCGCCCTCCACCCGCGGAGCCGCGCCCGCGGGTGGCCCGACCGGCGGCCCACGACCGAGCGTCGCCAGCGCCCAGGCCGGGCGGCCGCTCCCCCCGGGCTTGAAGATCCGGCTGCACGTCACCAGCGCGACGAACGAGGAGTCGATCCACAAGGACGGCCTGGCCACCACCGGCAAGACCAAAGGGATCGGTGGAGGCGATGTCGGTGCCGTCTACGCCCTCACCGGTGACCAGCCGCTCACGAGCTCCAGCGTCAAGCTGGACGCCAGCAAGGTCGCGGCCAACGGCAAGACGACGGACGTGTGGGTCATCGCTCCGGCCGGGGCGGGAGAGGAGGACCGCAGCTACGCCGAGGGCACCCGCGACGGCAAGGGGACCGGCGCCCTCGTGTTCCGGGGGGCGGTGCCCCCCGTGCGGGACGCGAGGACGACCGCAGCCGACGCACCCACGGCGAGCAGCACCGCCACGGCCGCGACGTCGGCCGCCGCCGGCTCGTCTGGCGGCAGCGCGGGCAGCGGCGGGATCGCCGCCGCGCTCGCCGCGGCGAAGGCCCGCGGCGCCGGCGACACCGCCAAGGGCGCGTCCGGTGGCGGGAGCAAGGACGGTGGCAGCAAGAACAGCAGCAGCAGCAAGATGGACAGCGGCGGGGGAGGTGGCGGCCGCGCCGGGCACGTCTACTCGTTCACGCTCCCGCTCACGCCCACCACGTTGGCCGGGCTGGAGGACTACATCCGGCCCTACGTCCCGAGCGGTGCGATCACCTCTGGCGTGACCTACGAGATGGTCGCCAACGCCATCGCCTCGACGTTCCCCCTCGACCTCTGGGCCGCGAACCCGAAGTTGGCCCAGGGCAGTGCGGGGGTCGCGGGGGTCGCCTTCAACCCCGACGCCCTCTACGACCCCGACCCCGATCCCGACGACGACAGCGGCGGTGCTCCCCCGTTCGACACCGACCTCCTCTACGACGACTGAGGGCGAGGGCCCTCAGAGCACCTCGGCGAGCTCGCTGGCGAAGTAGGTCAGCACCATGTCGGCACCGGCCCGCTTGACCGCGGTGATGTGCTCGAGGGCCACGGCATCGCCGTCGATCCAACCTCGCTCGGCCGCGGCCTTGACCATCGCGTACTCACCCGACACGTGGTACGCCACGACCGGCACGTCGACCGCGGCCCGCACGTCGGCGATCACGTCGAGGTAGGCGAGCGCCGGCTTCACCATCACCATGTCGGCGCCCTCGGCGATGTCGGCCAGCACCTCGGCCATCGACTCGCGGCGGTTGCGCACGTCCTGCTGGTAGCCCTTCCGGTCGCCGCCGTCGGCGATCGTCACGTCGACGGCGTCGCGGAACGGGCCGTAGAGGGCCGACGCGTACTTGGCCGCGTAGGCCAGCACGATCGTCTCCTCGTGACCGCTGCCGTCGAGGGCGGCGCGGATGGCGGCGACCTGGCCGTCCATCATCCCGGAGGGGGCGCACACGTCGGCCCCGGCCTCGGCCTGGGCGATGGCGACCTTGGCGTACAGCTCGACGGTGGCGTCGTTGTCGACGGTGCCGTCGGCCCGCACCAGGCCGCAGTGGCCATGATCGGTGTACTCGTCGAGGCACAGGTCGGCCATGACCACGAGCTGGTCACCGACCTCGTCGCGCAGGTCGCGGAGCGCGAGCTGCACGATGCCGTCGGGGTCCCACGCCCCGCTCCCCTGGGCGTCCTTGGTGGCCGGCACGCCGAAGAGGATCAGCGCCGGGATCCCGAGGTCGACCAGCCGGGCCGCCTCCTTCCGGAGCGACTCTCGGGTGTGCTGCACCACGCCGGGCAGCGAGGTGATCGGGGTCGGCTCGTCGATGCCCTCCCGCACGAACAGCGGGGCCACCAGGTCGTCGACCGACAGGCGGGTCTCGGCGACCAGCCGGCGCAGGGCCGGGGTGCGACGGAGCCGGCGGAGCCGACGGGCGGGGAAGGCCATCGCCCTCAGGCTAGGCGGGCGGCGGCGAAGGCGATCGCGGCGAAGGTGGCTGCCATGCCGGCGTTCGCCCCGAGGACAGCGAGCAGGAGCTGCTTCTGGCCTCGGTACAGCTCGGCCCGGAGCTGGTCGCCGAGCGCGTCGAGGTCGCGCTTCGTCGCCACGTCCGCCCAACCGACCGGTGGTAGGAGCTCCATCATCGCTTCCGCCTCGTCCGGCCCCATCAGCTGCTCGAAGTGCTGGAACAGCCGGTGCCGCATCGCTTCCGTCAAGGCCATCGGCCCCCCCGAACGTCGTGCTCGTCGCCGGGGAAGCTGCGACCAGCCTACGACGCCCCTAGGACAGCGACCAGCGCCGAGACGAGGCCGTCGACGGTGCTCGGATCGGCCTCGACGGTCACCACGATGCCGTGCTCCTCGGCCGTGGCCGACGTGATCGGCCCGATGCTGACGACCACGGGCGGCACCGGCCCGCCGACCTCGAGGTAGCCCGTCACCGTCGACGACGACGTGAACGTGATCGCGTCGGCCTCGGCCGCCCGGCGGAGGGCCGCCTCGCCCGGCTGCGCCGTCACCGTGCGGTAGGCCTCGACCACGTCGACGTACCAGCCCTTGGCCTCGATGCCGGTGGCCAGCACCGGCCGGGCGTCGGCGGCCTGGGGCAGCAGCACGCGGCCGCCCCCACCGGGCGCCTCGGGGAACGCCTCGACCAACGCCTCGGCGACGAACCGCTCGGGCACGAGGTCGGGCACCACGTTGGCGGCAGCCAGCGCCTCGGCCGTGGCCGTGCCGATCACGGCGATGCGGCACGAGCCGAAGGCCCGGGCGTCGCGCAGGTGGGCCACGAACCGCTCGACGGCGTTGGCCGACGTGAACACGACCCAGTCGTAGGACGCCAGCCGTTCGGTGGACGAGGCCAGGGCCGCGCCACCGTCGGCCGGGTCGACGATCTCGATGGTGGGCAGCTCGACCACCTCGGCGCCGAGCTCGGCCAGCGCGGCGGCCAGGCCCGACGCCTGGGTGCGGGCGCGGGTGACCACCACCCGCCGGCCGAACAACGGACGCTGGTCGTACCAGCCCAGGTCGAGCCCGGCCACGGCCCCGATGACGAGGACCGACGGCGACGAGACGTCGGCGGCAGCGAGCCCGGCCAACGTGGTGCGCACCGTGTGCTGCTCGGGCCGGGTGCCCCAGCGGGTGGCGGCGACCGGCGTCGAGCCCGGGAGCCCACCGGCCTGCAGGCGCTCGGCGATGAGGCCGCGGGACGCCACGCCCATGAGCACCACGATCGTGCCGCCGACCTTGGCCACCGCCTCCCAGTCGGTCTCGCTCGACGCCCACGGCGCGTCGTGCCCGGTGACCACCGTGAACGAGGTCGAGAGGCCCCGGTGGGTGACCGGCACCCCGGCGTAGGCGGGCACCGCCACGGCCGAGGTGATGCCGGGCACGACCTCGAACGGGACCCCGGCGGCGGCCAGCGCGGCGGCCTCCTCGCCGCCCCGTCCGAAGACAAACGGGTCGCCGCCCTTGAGCCGCACCACCGTCAGCCCGGCCCGCCCCTTCTCGACCAGCAGGGCGTTGATCTCCTCCTGCGGCGTGCTCGGGCCGCGGGGGGTCTTGCCCACGCTGATGCGCTCGGCCCCGGCCGGGGCCAGGTCGAGCAGCGACGACTGCGACAGCCGGTCGTGCACCACCACGTCGGCGCGCCCCAGCACCTCCGCCCCGCGGAGGGTGAGCAGCCCGGGGTCACCCGGGCCGGCGCCGACGAGGTGCACGGTCACGGCGTCAGTCTGGCAGCGCGCCGCAAACGTCCTGGACCTGCCAGCAGGTCCGGCGCGACCGTCGGCAGGTGGAGTTCTTCGACGCACCACCGCCCGAGCCACCGCCGATGCCCCCGACGCCACCGCCGCAGGACTGGATGGGCCCACCCGAGGGTTGGCTCGGCGGGTACGTGCCGCTGCGGGTCGAGCTGGCCCGGGCCCCGGGCACCATCGTCCTGCTCGGCCCGCTGGAGGCGTTCCCGACGGGGGTGCGGTTCGAGCTCCAGATCCACAGCCGGGAGCCCTCGCACGGTCCCGGCATCGGACCGATGGGGCCGCTGGGCGACGATGCCCGGATCGGCGTGGCCTACAGCGACGGCAGCAAGTGGCAGGGCCATCAGGATCCGTTCGACCCGCTTCGCCCGCCGAAGGCACCGAACGTCGCGTTCAACAGCGGGGGTGGCGGGGGGAACCACTGGTCCCACCGGCTCTGGCTCTGGCCGCTCCCGCCTCCCGGCCCGGTCACGTTCGCGCTGGCCGCGCCGTCGATCGGCATCGCCGAGACCACCACCTCGGTCGAGGGGGAGGTGCTCCGCGCCGCGGCGGCGGAGGCCGAGCAGCTCTGGGAGCCTCTCACCCCGGAGGAGCAGCAGGCCCACCAGCGGGCCGCCATCGCACGGATGCAGGCCATGCGGCCGGGGATCTCCGGCGTGCTCCGGGTCCAGGCCACGCGACCCGACCCGCCCGAGGAGGGTTAGCCGTCGAGCAGCCAGCGGCCGCCGCGGTCGAGCATCTGGTTGGCCAGCTCGGTGCCGAGGGCGACGGGGTCGGTGCCGATGACCGTGTCGCGCAGGACGATGCGGCCGTCGAACGAGGCGAGGATCGCGGTGAGGGTGACCTCGTCGCCCTCGACCGTGGCGTGGGCACCGGCCGGCAGCTCGCAGCCCCCGCCGATGGCGGCCAACCAGGCCCGCTCGGCGTCGACGGCCCGGCGCGAGGGGGCGTGGTCGAGCTCGGCCACGGCGGCGAAGGCGTCGGTGCCGGGCCGGGCCTCGATGGCCAGGGCCCCCTGGGCTACCTGGGGCACGAGCACCGAGACGTCGAGCCGCTCGGTGATCCGGTCGGCCTGACCCAGCCGGTCGAGGGCGGCGACGGCCACGACCACGGCGGCGAACTCCGATGCCTTGGCCAACCGCGTGTCCATGTTCCCGCGGAGGTCGGCGAACGTGAGGTCGGGACGCAGGTCGGCCAGCAGCGCGCGGCGCCGGGCCGAGCCGGTGGCGATCGTGCCGCCGGGCGGGATGTCGGCCAGGCGAGCGCCGACGAGGGCGTCGCGGGGGTCGGCCCGCTCGGGCACGGCGGCGATGGCGAGCCCGGGCGCCTGGAGCTCGGCGCTCGACGGCAGGTCCTTGCCCGAGTGCACGGCGAGGTCGGCCCGCCCGTCGAGCACGGCGGCCTGCACCTCCTTCACGAAGATGCCCTGGCCACCGAGCGCCGAGAGCGAGGTCGCCTTGTCGCGGTCGCCGATGGTGTCGACGACGACCAGCTCGGCCCCGCCGAGCAGCGAGGCGACGTGCTCGGCCTGCCACCGGGCGAGGGCGCTCCCCCTTGTCGCGATCCGGATCAAACCGGCCGTCGGGAGCGCCAGCGAGCAGGCCGAGTCGAGCGCAGCCTGCGGAGCGAGACCATCAGCTCAGCCTCAGAGGTCGAAGAGCTCGCGCAGGGCGTCGGCCAGGCGCTCGCCCCGGACGGTGCCGGCGGCGTCCTTGAGCCGGATGGTCGGCTCGTGGAGCAGCTTGGCCACCAGGCCCTTCGACAGGGCCTCGAGCGCGGCGCGCTCGTCGTCGTTGAGCTTGCGACCGAGCCGCTCGACCTCGGCCAGGCGCACCGACTCGGCGTGGTCGCGCAGGGCGGCCACGACAGGGGCAACCTGGCGGGCGGTCGACGCCTCGCGGTAGCGGCCGACCTCCTCGTCGACGAGGTCTCGGGCCTTGGTCGCCTCGCGCCGGCGCTCGGCCAGCCCGGCGTCGGCGAACGCCCGCAGGTCGTCCATGTCGAGCAGGGTCACGCCGGGCAGGTCGGCCGCGGCCGGGTCGACGTCGCGCGGCACGGCCACGTCGATGATCAGGAGCTCGCGGCCGGCCCGCTTGGCCACCACGTCCTCGACGTCGCCGTGCTCGACCATCACCGACGTGGCGCCGGTGGAGGTGAGCAGCACGTCGACCTCGACCAGGGCGCGGGGCAGGTCGAACAGCGGGACGGCCGTGCCACCGACGCGCTCGGCCAGGGCCTGGGCCCGCTCCGGCGTGCGGTTGGCGACGAGCACCTCGGCCACGCCGGCCGCGGCCAGCGACACGGCCATGCCCTCGCCCATCTCGCCGGCGCCGAGCACCAGCACCCGCTTGCCGCTCAGCGCGCCCAGCCGCTCGGCGGCCAGGGCCACGGCGGCGGACGAGACCGACGTCATCGACCGGCCGATGCCGGTCTCCGTGCGAGCCCGCTTGCCCACTTCCAGGGCGTGGCGGAAGAGCATGTGCAGGCCGGGGCCGGCCGCGCCCTCGGCCGTCGCTGCCTCCCAGGCCTGGCGCACCTGACCGAGGATCTCGCTCTCACCGATCACGGCCGAGTCGAGGCCGGCGGCCACCGAGAAGAGGTGGGCCACCGCCGCAGTGTCGTGGTAGGCGTAGAGGTGGTCGGCGAACGCCTCGGGGGCCACGTGGGTCATCTCCGAGAGCGAGTTGCGCACGTCGCCCATGGCGCCGTGGTACTTCTCGGCCGTGGCGTAGATCTCGGTCCGGTTGCAGGTCGACAGGACCACGGCCTCGGTGACGTGGTCGCGCGAGACCAGGTCGGCGAGAGCCTTGGGCAGGCGCTCCGCCGGGACCGTCATGCGCTCGAGCAGCTCGAGCGGCACGTTCCGGTGGTTCAATCCGACGACGATCACAGACACGCCTGCAGAAGCTCCCTTGCTTCGGCGACACGGCCCTCTCGGACCAGGTCGAGCATCCCCGAATCGAGCGCCACCTGCCAACTCAGGCCCTCGGTGGGGATGCCCGCAGATCGTAGGGCCTCGCGGCGCTCGGCAAGCAGTTGGAGGAGCACCTCGTGCTCCGGGCCCAGCTCGTCGGCCAGCCGGTCGCGCAGCCACTTCGCCAGTGCCGGGCTGTGCCCACCGGTCGAGACGGCCAGCGTGATCGGGCCCTGGCGGACCACGGCGGGCAGCGTGAAGGCGCAGTTGGCCGGGTCGTCGGCGCTGTTGACCCACACCCCGGCGGCCTCGCCGTCGAGGAACACCTGGTGGTCGACGGCCGGGTCGCCCGTGGCGGTGATGGCCAGGCGGTGGCCGGCGAGGTCGCCCGACTCGTAGGCCCGCGCCACGACCGTCACGCCCTCGAGGGCGGCCAGCTCGTCGAGCACGTCGGGGGCCACGACCGTCACACGGGCGTCAACGGCGAGGAGGCCCCGGACCTTCCCGAGCGCCACCGGGCCGCCGCCGACCACCAGGCACGAGCGCCCGGCCAGGTCGAGCAGCACCGGGTACTGGGGACCCTCAACCGGCATCGGCGGCCGGCTCCCCCTGCGATCGCTGCTGGTAGAAGCTGAGGATCTGGAGCTCGACGGCCAGGTCGACCTTGCGCAGGAACACCCCGTCGGGCACCGCCACCGACGCCGGGGCGAAGTTCAGGATCGACCGGACCCCGGCGGCGACCAGGCGGTCGACCACCTGCTGGGCCGACGTGGCGGGCGTGGCCACCACGCCGATGGCCACCCGCAGCTCGCCCACGATGTCGGCCAGCTCGTCGATGTGGCGGATGCGCAGGGGGCCGACCTCC
>JAODBP010000219.1 GCA_025464025.1 Actinomycetes bacterium
CACTGGGTGCGCGACCGCCAGGAGTTCACGCTCGAGGAGGCGGTGAAGATGATCACGTTGGCGCCGGCGCTGGCGTGGGGCTTCACCGACCGCGGCCTGCTGCGCCAGGGGATGAAGGCCGACGTCAACATCTTCGACCCGGCCACCGTGGGCCCGGCCGTGCCGACCCTCGTCAACGACCTGCCCGGCGGCGGCAAGCGGCTCGAGCAGCGATCGCACGGGTTCCGGGCCACCCTGGTCAGCGGCGAGGTCACCGTCGACGACGGCAAGCCGACCGGCGCCACGCCCGGTCAGCTCATCCGCAACCGCGTCGCCTGAGGCTCAACCGCCGGTGGCGGCGGTGCTGGTCGTGGTGGCGATCGACGTCGAGGTGGTGTCGGTGGCCACCTCGCCGGGCGCGGTCGACGTCGTGGTGTTGAACGTCACCGGCGGCAGCGTCGTGGAGGGCGCCGTGGTCGACGGGATGCCCGTCGCCTTCGGCGCGATGTCCTTGCTGCCGCAGGCGGCAAGGGCGACGAGGAGCAGCAGGAGGGCGACGACTCGCTTCATGGGCCAGCGAGCGTAGGGGACCGACCGGACACCTCCGCCAATCGAGCGGTCCGGACCTCACCGCCGCGGGTGTGGCACGTTGGGTCGGTGGACGATCCGCTCCCGGTCTACGGCGCCGAGGACGAGCCGCCCGCGACGGTGGTCTCCGTGCGCGAGGTCTTCGACCTGGTGTGGGAGATGCTGGTGCTCGGGATCGTCGTCGGCTTCCTCGCCGGCTCCGGGTCGAACTACCTGAAGCTGCTGATCGTCCCGCTCGCCGTGCCGGTCTGGGTGATGCTCCGCCGCCTGTTCGCCATGCTGCGGCGGATCTTCAGCGCATGAACACGGTCGAGGCCGTGCGGCGCCGGATCACCCAGCCATCACCCGATCGCACCGCCTCGTCGAGGTAGCGGATGCCGAGGTTCATGTCGGCCGGCCCGTCGGCGCCGAGCTGGTAGACGAGGGCGTAGGTGTCGAGGTGGGCGACGTCGCCATCGAGCTCGATGAGCGGGTCGCCGAGCACGTGCATCGAGATCGGGAACGGGCTGGGGCCGCGCATGGTGTCGAGCCAGCCGGCGAGGTCGAGCTCGCCCCGCGCCCCGATGATCACGGCGTCGGGGTGGAAGAGGGCGGCGAGGGCGTCGACGTCGCGCTCGTCGGCGGCCCGGGCGTAGCGCTGGCCCAGGGCCCGCAGTGCTTCGTGGTCTTCGCTCATCACAGGATTCCTAGCGGGTTCACCGGGCACCCGGTGCCACGCTCGATGCGGAGCGGGCCCATGGTGAAGAGGAACTCCCAGCGGCCGGCCTCGGCGCAGGCCTCGCTGATCGGGGAGAGCGCCATGTTGTCGATGAGGTGGAGCCCCATCCCGGTGATCCCGATCTGGTGGACGGGGAACGGCCAGTCGGGCGTGCCCACGAACGGCATCGGATCGGAGATGCCGTCGCTGCCGAGCACGGCCACCTCCCGCTCCTGGAGCCAGGGGAGGCACTCGGCGTGCAGGCCGCTGAAGCCGTCGAACCCACCCTTGGCGGCGCGGCGGGCGTCGCGCCCCCACGCGACGATGAGGACGTCGCCGGTCCCGACCGTCACGCCCTGGGCCGCCTCGGTGGCCTCGAGCTCGGCGACGGTCACGACCTGGCCGGCGTCGAAGAAGTCGATGCCGACGGCGCGGGGCACGTCGAGCAGCACGCCGCGCCCGACGACGCCGTCGGCCATCGACATGATCGTGTTCGACCGGGCGCCGGTGCTGCGCACGTCGGAGGCCGGGCGGCCGCCGAACATCTCGCCCCGCACGAACATGTGGGACAAGGCGTCGACGTGCGTCGTGAACAGGCCGTGGACGTCGAGGCCGATGTGGTCGCGGGCCGCCTCGTAGCCGGGGATGCCGTTGGAGTCGCGGGCGTCGCCCGAGGCGAGCATGTGGTGGTCGGCCGGGTTCGGGTTCTCGGGCGAGGGCTCGGTGCCGAGGTTGTGGGCCAGGCTGATGGCCCGGCCCGACCGCACCAACCCGGCCGCCGCCACCCGGTGGGCGTCGGTCAGGTGGTTGAGGGCGCCCCGCTCGTCGTCGGCCCCCCAACGCCCCCAGTTCTTGAGCTGCTCGTAGACGGCGTCGAGCTCGTCCTTCGTCGGAACGCTGTAATCAGACCCCATTGACCCGCATCATGGCATCGGCGCGGTCATGGCGCCCACCACCATGGCGATCAGGTTGTCGACGAACCGGTCGTCGCTGACGATCGGGTGCTCGCCCTCGACGTCGAGCAGCCGGGCCCGGTCGGCGGCGGCCCGGCCGATGAAGGAGATGGCGATCTCCTGGCGCTCGTCCCACAGGTCCTGGGGGAGGTCGGCGCCGGCCCGCTCGCGGATGAGCCGCCAGGCCTCGAAGCCGGCCGTCTGCTCCATGAGCTCGGCCATGTCGGGCGCCTCGGGCCGGGCCAGCCAGTGGGTGAGCTCGGCACCGATCTGGAGGTAGGCCCGTTCCCGCCAGCCCCGCTGGGCGAGCTCGGTGATGGGGCGGATGATCGCCTCGACGGCGGAGTGCACGTCGGTGTCGGGCAGCGCTCGGGCCACGGCGAGGAGCTCGATCCGGCGGTCGTGGATCGCCGGCACGTACTGGGCCAGCAGCGCCTTGAGCACCTCGTCGCGGTTGCCGAAGTGGTAGTGGACGGCCGAGGCGTTGCGCTGCCCGGCAGCCCGGACGATCTCGGCGATCGACACGTTGTCGATGCCGCGCTCGGCGAACAGGCGCGCCGCGGCGTCGAGGAGCTTGTCGCGGGTGGAGGTCTCGGCGGCCATGGCTGCCCGCGACGCTACCTAGAGGTGGGACTGGCCACCGTCGACCATGAGGGTGTGGCCGGTCGTGTAGGCCGCGGCGTCGCTGGCCAGGAAGACGGCGGCGGCCCCGACGTCGAGCTCGCAGTCACCGATCCGGCCCACGCTCGTGCTGCCCACGGCCATGTCGGCCATGCCGGGGTTGTCGTCCGACCACTTCGACCAGCTCGGCGAGTTGGCGTAGGGGCAGATGGCGTTGGCCGTGATGCCGTGCTTGCCCCACTCGTGGGACGCGACCCGCGTGATGGCTCGCACGCCCTCCTTCACCGGGGCGTAGACGCCGTAGCCGGCGGCGCCGTTGATGCCGGCGCCGGAGCCGAAGTTGATGATGCGGCCGTGGCCGCTGGCCTTCAGGTGGGGGAAGGCGGCCTGCATGAACGTGGTCACGCCGATGAGCCCGCTGTGGAGCATGTCCTGCATGACCTCGACGGTGCAGTCCTCGAGGGGCTCGACCTTGAACGGGGCGATGGCGGCGTTGACCAGGATGTCGATGCCCCCGAACCGCTCGACGGTGGCGGCCACCACGGCGGCGATCTGGTCGGTGTCCCGCACGTCGCAGGCCAGGCCCAGCGATCCCGCGCCCCGCTCGGCCACCTCGTCGGCCACCGCCTTGGCCTTGTGCTCCTTCAGCTCGGCGATCACCACGTTGGCCCCGGCGCTGGCCATGGCGAGGGCCACGCCCCGGCCGATGCCCTGCCCGCCGCCGGCCACGATCGCCGTCCGTCCCCCCAACACGTCGCTCATGCCGTGAACCTAGGTGCTAGGCACGAGGGCATGACGCTGTCGGGTACGGGTCTCTGGTCCTTCGAGCTGCGCCACCACGATCCCGGCGAGGTCGCTGATGCGGTGGCCGAGCTGGAGTCGCTCGGGTACACGGCGGTGTGGATCCCCGACATCGGGGGCGACGTGTTCACCCCGCTGGCCCACCTGCTGGCGAGCACGTCGACGATGACCGTCGCCACCGGCATCCTCAACGTCTGGATGCACACGGCGGCCGAGGTCGGCGAGTGGCGGGCCGGGCTGCCGGCCGACCAGCGCGACCGGTTCTTCCTCGGCATCGGGATCAGCCACGCCCCGCTCATCGACCCGCAGCCGGGCATGTCGTGGGAGAAGCCGCTGGCCACCACCCGCGCCTACCTCGATGCCCTCGACGCCGCCGGCGTGCCGGCCGACGCCCGCTGCATCGCCGCCCTCGGCCCGAAGATGCTCGAGCTGTCGCGCGACCGGTCGGCCGGTGCCCACCCCTACCTGGTGACGCCCGAGCACACGGCCATCGCGCGCGGCGTCCTCGGCGATGCCGGCCTCTACGTCGAGCAGGGCGTGGTCTTCGAGACCGATCCCGACGTGGCCCGGGACCTCGCTCGCCAGGCGCTGGCCGGCTACGTGGGCCTCCCGAACTACGTGAACAACTGGCTCCGCCTCGGCTTCACCCAGGACGACGTCGACACCAAGAGCGACCGGTTGGTCGATGCCCTCGTCGTGCACGGTGACGTCGATGCCATCGCGGCCCGGGTGCAGCAGCACCGCGACGCCGGCGCCGACCACGTCTGCATCCAGGTGCTCAACGCCCCGGGCTCGCCCATGAACCGCACCGCCTGGCGGGAGCTCGCCCCCGCGCTGACGTAGTGGAGCGCGGCGAGCTCGTCGCCGTGGCGGTGGGTGCCGGCGGCGTCGGCCTGGCCACCGATGAGCGCGCCTGGGCCGCGAGGATCGACGAGGTCGCCGAGCTGGAGGCGACGGTCCGGCCCCGGTGGGTGACGTGGACGGGCGAGACGGCTGTCGCACTCGTGCAGGCCGGCGTGCGGGTGGCCACGGCGTGGGACGTGGCCACCGTGCACCGCCTGCTGTTCGGCGGCTGGCGGGCCGAGCCGGCCCGGGCGTGGGCCCGGCTCCACGACCTGCCCACCGACGCGCTGCCGTCGGGGGTGCCCGACCTGTTCACCCAGGCCGACGACGACGGCTCGGCGCCGCTGCGGTCGGACGGTCACCTGAGCGCGCTGTGGCGGGCCGACACGCCGGACCGACTCGCCGAGTGGGCTCGCCTCGCCCTCCAGGCCGCCCGCCTCCAGCAGGTCCGGCTCGACCCGGGCCGGGCCAGCGCCACGGCCCGGTCGGAGTCGACGGCCGAGCTGCTGTGCGCCGAGCTCTCGGTCGACGGCCTGCCCGTCGACCGGGCCGCGGCCGAGGCCCACATCGCCGCACTGGTCGGCCCCCGCCCCCGGACCGACGCCGAGGCCGCCGAGCTGCGCGCCGTCCGTGATCGGGAGGTGCTCCGCCACGCCCCGCTCGGCGAGCACTTCGACCTGCGGAGCCCGGGCCAGGTGAAGTCGCTGCTGCGCAGCATCGGCATCGAGGTGGCCGACACGCGGGCGTGGCGACTGGAGGAGCTGCGCGACCAGCACCCGCTGGTCGACGCGCTGCTGGCCTGGCGCAAGGCCGAGCGGGTCGAGACCACGTACGGCTATCGCTGGCTCGACGAGCACGTGGGCGCCGACGGCCGGCTGCGGGGCGGGTGGTCGAGCGCGGACGGCGCGGCGGGGCGGATGACGGCGTCGGCCGGGCTCCACAACCTGCCCGGCGACATGCGGGCCTCGGTGATCGCCGAGGCTGGCCACGTGTTCGTGCGCGCCGACCTCGGGCAGATCGAGCCCCGGGTGCTGGCTGCCGTCTCCGGCGACCCGCTCCTCGCCCGGGCCACGGTCGAGCCCGACCTCTACGCCCCGATCGCGGCCCAGCTCGACGTCGACCGGGCCACGGCCAAGGTCGCCGTGCTCGGCGCCATGTACGGCTCGACCACCGGTGACGGGGCCCGGGCCCTGCACCGGCTGCGGGCCGCCTATCCGGTGGCGATGACGTACCTCGACGAGGCCGACAAGGCGGCCCAGGTCGGGCGCGACCTGCGCACCTACGGCGGTCGGCTCGTGCGCATGCGGCTGGCCGACGACCGCAACGGCGCGGCGGCCATGGGTCGCTACGGGCGCAACGCCATGGTGCAGGGCGCGGCGGCCGAGCTGTTCAAGGTGTGGGCCGTGACCGTCCGGGCCCGGGGCGGCGAGCTCGGCGCCCGCATCGTGCTGTGCCTCCACGACGAGCTGCTCGTGCACGCCCCGGCCGAGCACGGCGACGCGGTCGCTGCCCTCGTCGACGACGCCCTCCAGGAGGCGGCCCACCGCTGGGCCCCCGACGCCTCGGTCCGCTTCGTCGCCGAGACCTCGATCATCCCGAGGTGGTCCGACGCGAAGTAATCGAACTGGCGATGGATTGACAACACTTCTGTTGTCAATCCATCGCCAGTTCGGGGTCAGAGCGTTGCGAGCACGTCCATCGTCGCGGCGTGGCTCTTGTCGCGGTCGGCGTCGAGGCCGAGGACCGACGCGCACAGGTCGGTGGCGCCGAGGTCGGCGAACCGCTTCAGGCGCTCGCGCACCTGGGCCTCGGTGCCGATGACGGCCACATCGACCGGCGTGGCGGCGTCGCCCCGGCCGAGGATGCGCTGGTAGGTCGGGATGGCCTCGTAGGCGGCGAACAGCTTGGCGGCGCGGTCCCGCGCCGCGTCGACGTCGGTGACGACGGCGACCGGGAGCCCGACGACGACCCGGGGCGACGGGCGGCCGGCGGCGGCGGCCGACTTCGTGATCAAGGGCACGACGTGCTCACCGATGGCCTTCTCGTCGGCCCAGTAGGTGATGGTGCCGTCGGCCAGGCGACCGGTGAGCTCGAGCATCTTCGGGGCGAGGGCGGCGACGAGGATCGGCACCGGCGAGCCGCCCGGCACGTCGAGCATGGCGTGGACGTTGTAGCGCTCGCCGGTGTGGTCGACCATGCCCGTGCCGGCGAAGCACTTGTTGAGCACCTCGACGTACTCGGCCGTGTGGCTCGCCGGCTTGTCGTAGGAGAGGCCGTACATCTTCTCGATCACGACCGGGTGCGACGGCCCGATGCCGAGCGTGAGCCGGCCGCCGGCCACGGCCTGCACGGTGAGGGCGTCCTGGGCCAGGGACATCGGGTGCCGGGGGAACGTCGGCACGACGGCCGTGCCGAGCTCGATCCGCGACGTCTCCCGGGCGACCAGCGCCAGCGCGGTGAGCGCGTCGAGGCTCCAGGGGATGTGCGGCACCCAGCCGGTCGAGAGCCCGCGGTCCTCGGCCGCCTTGGCGTTGGCCAGCAACTGGTCGATCGACGTCCGCTCGCCCGTCGCCTCCCCGATGAACACCCCCACGCGCATGCGGCGCAGCCTCGCACGTCGAGGGCTACCGTCGCCGCGTGCGCTACGGGCTGCTCACGTGGGTCGTGCTGGTCACCATCGCGGCCTACCTCGTGCGCACCGTGATCGTGCTCATCGCCAAGCGCCGGTTGCCCCGAGCGAGTGACTTCGTCGACCGGTGGTGGGCGTGGACGCCGCTCGCCGTCGTGCTCGTCGCCATCACGATCGCGGCGTGGCCGATCGGCCTCGCCCTGATCGTCGGCACCGGCATCGCCCTCGGCCGATCGACGGCCACCGGCTCACCCTTCCGCCCTCGCCGCTAGCGCCGGTGGGGCGTCCGCTGGAGGTCGTCGACCAGGCGGACGAGCAGGGTGCCGAGCGCGTCGCGCTCCTCGGGCGTCCACGTGGACAGGGCGTCGACCAGGTGCCCGGTGTTCAGGTCGAACAGGCGCTGGGCCAGGGCCAGCCCGTCGGCCGTCGGCTCGATGAGGACGATGCGGCCGTGGTGCGGGCTCTGCCGTCGGTCGACGAGCCCCCGGTCCTCGAGCACCCGCACCTGGCGCGACACGGCGGCGGCGTCCATCCGCGCCAGTCGGGCCAGGTCGGCCAGTGACCGGGCCTCGCCGTCGCGCAGGACCTGGAGGACCTGGAGCACCTGCTGGGGGAGGTCGGCGCCGGCGGCGTCGGCCAGGGCCGACCACGAGCGTCGACTGGAGAGCAGCCGCTGCAGCCGGTGCAGCCCGAGCCGGACGCCGTCGACGTCCGGCTCGGCCGACACGCTGGTCACACCGCGACCGGGGTCGCGATCTCTTCGATCGTCGGCCCGACCTCGGCCGCGATCGGGGCCAGGGCCGCCAGGTCGAAGCCGTAGACCTTGGCGATGTTCTCCGAGAAGATCGCCCGCAGCTCGGGCTCCTTCCAGCCCGCGAACGTCGTCCGCAGCGACTCGCGGGTGTGCGGGTACGTGCCCTCGTTGTGGGGGTAGTCGCTGCCCCACATCACCCGGTCGAGGCCGATCTCCTCGAAGCAGGCGGCGTCGTCGGGGCCGGGGAAGCTGGCGCCGAGGTAGCAGTTGGTGGCCCAGTACTCGCTGGCCTTCTTCTTGGTGACGCCACCCTCGGGGACGCCCAGCTCGCCGATGCGGCCCTGGCTCATCCGGTCCCACAGGGAGTCCATCCGCTTGAGCACGCCGGGCACCCACTGCGAGCCCTGCTCGGTCATGACGAGCTTCAGGTCGGGGAAGCGGTCGAACACGCCCGACGCCATGAGGTGCCAGAGGGCCCGGTTGGCGAAGAACCCGGTCTCCAGCACGAAGATCACGTTGGTGAACGGGTGGTTCCCGTAGTTCGGGATGCCGGAGCCACCGGAGTGGTGGGTCACGGGCATGTCGAGCTCCTGGCAGACGGCCCACAGCGGGTCGTAGATCGGCGAGAACAGCGGCTCGATCCACGGGGTGTCGGGGGAGACGCCGGGGAGGAGGACGCCGGCCAGGCCGTGGTCCTTCATCCACCGCACGTCCTGCACGGCCTGGTCGACGTCGTTCAGGAAGATCTGGCCCAGGCCGGCCCGGCGCTTGGGGTGGGCGCCCACGAAGTCCGAGAGCCAGCGGTTGTGGGCGTGGAGCCCGGCGAGCCGCTTGGGGAAGTCGTCGTCGTTCT
>JAODBP010000233.1 GCA_025464025.1 Actinomycetes bacterium
CCTCGACGAACTCCCGGAGGGCGCCCTCGATCGGGGTCTCGCCGTGGTTGAGGGCACCACCGGGCACGGCCCACGTGCCGCCGTTGTGCGTCCAGGTCGAGCGCAGGGCCACGAAGTAGTGCGGCTCGCCCTCGGGGTCGACGTGGCGGACGAGGATGCCGGCGGCGCCGAAGCGACCCCACCGCTGGCTCCCGTCGGCCAGCGTCACGAACCCGTCCCCGGAAACCCCCATGAGGCGGTCGAGGGTACCGGGAGGCAATTGATCCCGGCGCGTCATCCGGTGCCCGTACGGTGGGCCGGTCATGCCCTCAGACTCCCTCGTCGACGCCGTGGGCCTGACCAAGCGGTTCGGCGCCTTCACCGCCGTCGACGGCGTCGACTTCCACGTCGAGCCGGGCGAGGTGTTCGGCATGCTCGGCCCGAACGGGGCCGGCAAGAGCTCGACGATGCGGATGATCGGCTGCGTGTCGCCGGTCACCGAGGGCCGGCTCCGCATCCTCGACCTCGACCCGGCCACCGATGGCCCGGCGATCCGGGCCCGGCTCGGCTCGGTGCCGCAGGAGGACACGCTCGACGTCGACCTCACGGTCTGGGACAACCTCCTCATCTACGGCCGGTACTTCGGCATCCCGCGGTCGGTGATCAAGGAGCGCTCCGACGAGCTGCTCCGGTTCTTCCAGCTCGACGACCGCCGGGACGACAAGGTCGACCCCCTCTCGGGTGGCATGAAGCGTCGGCTCACCGTGGCCCGGGCCCTCATCAACCAGCCCGAGCTGGTGCTGCTCGACGAGCCGACCACCGGTCTCGACCCCCAGGCCCGACACCTGCTGTGGGAGCGGCTGTACCAGCTCAAGCGATCGGGCACGACGCTCGTCCTGACCACCCACTACATGGACGAGGCCGAGCAGCTCTGCGACCGCCTCGTGATCATGGACCGCGGCCGCATCGTCGCCGAGGGCTCGCCCCGCGAGCTGATCGACCGCCACGCCACGCGGGAGGTCGTCGAGCTGCGGTTCGCCACCAGCGAGCAGCAGGCGGCGTCGGTGCCGCTGCTCGAGCGCGGCGCCCCCAAGGTCGAGAGCCTGGCCGACCGGGTGCTCGTCTACACGGCCGACGGCGAGGCGGCGGTCGGGATGCTCGCCGAGCACGGCCTCACGCCCACGTCGGTGTTCCTGCGTCGGAGCACGCTGGAGGACGTCTTCCTGCTGCTCACCGGCCGCACCCTCGAGGACTGACGTGGCCCCGCCCGTCCTCCGCATCGTCGAGCGCGACCTGCGCGTGTTCAGCCGGCTGTGGCACGCGTTCGCGTTCAGCACGTTCGTCGTCCCGGTGCTGTTCCTCGCCGCCATGGGCGTCGGCCTCGGCAGCCTCATCGACGACCAGCGCTCGGTCGCGGGGCTCTCGTACCTGCACTTCGTCGCACCCGGGCTCCTCATGGCCTCGGTGATGCAGGGGGCGGCCGGCGACTCGCTCTGGGCCGTGCTCGGCGGGGTGAAGTGGGACGGCCGCTTCATCGCCATGGTGGCCACGCCGCTCACCGCCACCGACGTCTACCTCGGCTGGATGAGCTGGGTGGTGCTCAAGACGCTGGCCACCTCGAGCGCGTTCCTGGTCGTGGCCGCGCTGCTGGGCGGCATCGTCTCGCCCTGGGGCGTGCTCGCCGTGCCGGTCGCCGTGCTGTGCGCCCTGGCCTTCGCCGCGCCGCTGGCCGCCTGGGCGATCGGGCGGGACACCGATGCGCCCTTCGCCATGATCATGCGGATCGGGGTCATGCCCCTGTTCCTGTTCTCGGGGACCTTCTTCCCGATCTCCTCGCTGCCCGCGGCCGTGCGCCCGATCGCCTGGCTGTCGCCGCTGTGGCACGGCGTCGAGCTGGCCCGGGCCGCGACGACGGCCGACGTGTCGTGGCCGGCCGCCGCCGCCCACGTCGCCGTCCTCCTGGGCTGCGTCCTCGCCGGGGCGGCCTGGGGCCGGCGCACGTTCACCCACCGGTTGACGCCGTGATCGCCCTCCTCGCCGCCCGTCGGGTCATCGAACGCAACTACCGGGCCTACAAGCGGCAGTGGTACGTGTTCGCCAGCGGCTTCGCCGAACCGCTCCTCTACCTGCTGTCGATCGGCATCGGCGTGGGCGAGCTGGTCGGCAAGGTGCCGGGGCCGGGCGGCCAGCTCGTCGGCTACCGCGACTACGTGGCACCCGGCATGCTCGCCGCCGCAGCGATGACCGGTGCGATCTTCGACACCACGTTCAACTTCTTCATCAAGCTCAAGTACCAGGGCGTGTACGACGCCATGCTGGCCACCCCCCTGTCGCCCGGCGAGGTGGCGATCGGTGAGGTGGGCTGGGCGCTCCTGCGTGGCGCGATGTACGCCGCCGCCTTCGTGGTGGCCATGGTCCTGTTCGGCCTGGTCCACTCGTGGTGGGCGCTGCTCGCCGTCCCGGCCGCCGTGCTGATCGGCTTCGCCTTCGCCGGGGTGGGCCTCGGGGCGTCGGGCTACATGCGGTCGTGGACCGACTTCGACCTGGTGAACCTGGCCGTGACGCCGATGTTCCTGTTCTCCGGCACGTTCTTCCCGCTCGGCCGCTACCCCGGTTGGCTCCAGGCCGTCGTCCGTTGCACGCCCCTCTACCAGGGCGTGGCGCTGGAGCGGTCGCTCGTGTTCGGCGAGCTCGACGTCACCACCGCGCTGCACGCCCTCTACCTCGTGGGGCTCGGGCTCCTCGGCGCCCGCATCGCCAGCCGCCGCCTGTCACGCCTGCTCACGGCCTGAGGGGCTGAGCGAGCCCGCCAGCGCACCGGCACATCGCGCAGGACGAAGCCAGCGTCGACCTCCAGCGTGCCGGGCGGGAAGTGCTCGTCGAACCAGCTCGACCGCAGGTCCTCGATCCGGAGCGGCTCGAGCCTGAACGCCGGCGCCTCCAGCTCGATGGCCTCGAGACCGCCGCGGCGGGCCGGCGACAGGCCCGTGCTGCCCTCGCCGAAGAACGTCGCTGCGTCGGCGACGCTGGCGAAGAGCGAGCCGGTCGGCGCGTCGACCGCCGACGCCACGGCCTCGAGCTCGACCGCACCACGGAGGCTGACCTCCCAGGTCCCGCTCTCGGCGTGCACGTGCACGTCGGCGTGCCGGTGGACCCCGGGGTAAGCCCGGCCGCCGGCGGCGGTGGCGAGCCAGGACGACGTGTCCCGACGGGCCACGAAGACCGCCGGCCGACCGTGGTCGAGGACGGCGATCCGGTGGGCCGCGCTGTCGCTGGAGAGCCCCACCCACCGCGGCAGGTGAGGCGGGCGGAGAGCATCGAGCCCGACGATGCAGACGCCGACGACAGCCGACCCATCGACGAGCTGCGGCTCCAAGCCAGACGGAAGGAGTGCCGCGGCTGCGCTCGGATCGGCTCGGAGGTTGAGGAGCAGCCGGTGGCGGATGACGGCGTCGAGCACGGGGAGCCTCATGCCGCCACCGCCAGCCGGCGCCCGACGAGCCCGCACCCCACGAAGGCGACGGCGTTGGCCACGCCGTGGGTCCGCGCCATGTCCGGGACGGACAGGGCGGGGACGGCCCAGTGCTGCCCCGCCGCCCAGAGCACGGCGAGGACCATGGGCGCCCACACGGCCAACCCGCTGACGGCCAGGAGGAGCCGCGGCCCGGCTCGGCCGCCGTGCAACGCGACTCGGAGCTCGGCGCTCGCCGTGAGCCAGACGCCGATGGTGAGGAGGACCGCCCCACCGACCTGCGGCAACGCCAGACCGCTGACGAACCCGAAGGCGACGAGCGGCGGTGCGAGGCCGGTCAGGACGGCGGCCGCCCGTCCGGCCCGTCCGGCCAGGACCAGCGCGGCGCAACCGGCGTAGGTGTAGTGGACGGCCGTCAGCTCGACGATGGGCTCATGGATGCCGAGTGCGGTGACGCCCAGCCGGGACGCCACGAGGGCGAGCGCGGCGACGACGATGTAGACGGCGGCGAGCGGCACGACGACGTCGGCGACCCGTTCGGGACGGTGCGCTCGCAGGTGCACGGCGGCCCTCACGGCCACCAGCACCCACGGCAGGACGAGCGCCGCCGCCAATGGACCCGTCGACAGCCGGAGGGCCACCGCGGCGGACGCCGCACTGACCAGCCAAGGCGTCCATCGCCGGCCGAGGGCGAGCGGACCGACCACGGCGATCCCGAGCACGAGCAAGCCATCGATCATGAGCACGAACGATTACGCTATCAATCACTCTCCTATCAAGTGCTCACGCATTGAGCTACGCTTCCGACGTGGACGAGCTGCGCCTCGACGACCTCGCCCGAGCCGCCGGGGTGGCGACGACGACGGTCCGCCTGTACCAGAGCAAGGGCCTGCTCCCCCCGCCTCGGCTGGTGGGACGCACCGGCTGGTACGACGAGACCCACCTGGCCCGACTCCGGCTCATCGCCAAGCTCCAAGACGATGGCCACTCCCTCGCCGGCATCGGCAAGCTCCTCACCTCGTGGGAGGAGGGTCGCGATCTCGCCGATGTCGCCGGGGTCGAGCGCGAGCTCGACGCGCTGCTCGGCCGGGGGCGTCCGGTCGTGCTCGACCCCGGCGAGCTCGCGGCCCGGCTCCCGGCCATCGCCATGTCCGGCGAGCTGGTGCAGCGGGCGGCGGCCCTCGGCCTCGTCGAGCTCACCGACGACGGCCGGTTCCGGGTCCCCGACCAGCGCTTCCTCGAGGCCGGTGCCGCACTCACCCAGCTCGGGATCCCAGCCGAGGCGGTGCTCGACGAGTGGGAGCACCTCGTCGGGCGGACCGACGAGCTGGCCGAGCGCTTCGTGTCGCTCTTCGAGCGCCACCTCCGACCGCGCAACTGGCGGAAGCTCGACGCCCAGCAGACCGCCCAGCTGGCCGAGACGCTCCACCAGTTGCAGCGCACCGCAGCCCAGGTCGTCGACGCCGCGCTCGACGCCTCCATCGCTCGCCTGGCCCGCGAGCGCCTCGGCAAGCTGGCCGATTGACCATCGGCGCCTCCGGGAAGGCACGCGCCCATGCCGGTGCACCGAGGCAAGGACAGCGACGGGCCCTACTACCAGTGGGGCGACAGCGGGAAGAAGTACCACTACACGGCGAACGACGCCGCCAGCCGCGACAAGGCGAAGGACAAGGCATCGAAGCAGGGCCAGGCGGCCCACGCCCACGGCTACGGGGGCTGACGGCTGGCACACTGCCGGCCGTGTTCGAGCAGCGACGTCTCCGACTGGACTCGCGGCGGCACCTCGACAGCTTCCACCTCGCCGACGGCCACCTCGTCCTCGGATGGCAGACGCATCGATGGCCGGACGTGCGGCTCCTTCGGTTCGACCCCGAGGGCATCTGGTCCATCGGCGAGCAGGACACCCTCCGCTTGGCCTGGGACCGCTACGTGGACGAGGCAGCCCGCCCGGGCTCGTGGTCACTGGAGCCCAGCCGGTTGCCTCGCTCGCCGATCCTCCGGGTCGTCGTCTGGCAGCGGCAACGGGACGGGCGGGCCACCGCAACGCTCGCCGACGCCCACTCCCGCCTCACGCCGCTCGCCCTCCCCCTCGCCCACTTCCTCGGAACGATGCCGGACCTGCGCCCGCAACTCGGTGATCCATCCCGACTCGAGCGCTTGCTGGACGACATCGCCGCCTTCGTCTGGTACCCGCGGCCGCCCGTCCGACTGCCGTTCCGCACGCGGACCTACGACGCCATCTCGGGCGAGCTGGACCGGCGGCTGCACCGGTACGCACAGCGTGCGATCGCCGGTGAACCGATGTTCCGGCTCGATGACGTGGTCACAGGAGTGCGGGCGCGAGGCGCGGACGACGATGGCCTCGAAGCCAAGATCCGCCGCCACGTCGAGGTCATGCCGTGGCCGTTCGGCGCGCTCCGCCCGTAGCTAGGTGCTGGCGCCCTTGGTGAGAGCGTCCCAGTCCTCGGGGTTCTCCTCGGTGAAGTGCTCGACCACCTCGCCGTCGACCGCATCGACCAGCACCAGGCCACGCGTGGCCGGCGGCTCCTCGGCCGAGTAGAGGAGGATGCGCCACATGGGCCGGCTGAACAGCCCCCGCCACCCGAGCGACGCCGAGGCGTGGCCGACCGGGAAGCCGACGGTGCGGGTGGCGATCACGAGGGCGTCGGTCTCGTCGACGTTGGTGGGCTTGCCGGCGACCATGCAGTAGAGGCCGAACAGCGCCAGGCCGACGGCTCCCCAGAGGAAGCCGTCGTTCGACAGCACGGCGCCCGAGCCGGCGGCCAGCCAGATGAGCAGGACCACGGCGGCCACGGCAAGGTAGAGCGCGCCCTGGGTCCGGCGGCGGTTGTTGTTCGGGAACGTGTAGGGCCCGACGTAGCCGGCGGCGTCAAGGTCCTCCGGCAGCTCGTCGCGGATCTCCTCGTCGCTCATGCCGGCCACGCCTCCTTCAACTTCTTCCACGCATCGTCGAGCATCTCGGGCAGGACGCGGGTCTCGCCGATCGTCGTCATGAAGTTCGTGTCTCCCGACCACCGCGGCAGGACGTGCACGTGCAGGTGCCCGGGCACGCCGGCCCCACCGGCCTTGCCGAGGTTGGCGCCGAGGTTGAAGCCCTGGGGCGAGTAGGCCGCCTTCAGCGCCGCGGTGGCCGTGCGGGCCGCCCGGAACAGCTCGTCGTACTCGTCGTCGTCGAGCTGGTCGAGCTCGCCGACGTGACGGGTGGGCATCACCATCAGGTGGCCACCGGTGTAGGGGTACTTGTTGAGGATGGCGAAGACCTTCTCGCCCCGCCACAGCACGTAGGTCTGCTCGTCGGGGAGGTCGCTGCCCAGGATCCGGCAGAACACGCAGGCGTCGCCCTGGTTGAGCTCGTCGGCGGTGGCGACGTACTCGCCCCGCCAGCCGGCCCAGAGGTGGTCAAGCATGCGACGAGACGTCCGACCGCAGCCGCTCGAGGAACCCGCCCACGGGCACGCCGCGCTCGGGCTGGTCGCTCCCCCGGGCGTTCACGCCCACCGTGCCGGCCTCCACGTCGTCGTCGCCGACCACGAGGATGTACGGGAGCTTCTCCATCTTGGCCTTGCGGATGCGCGCCCCGAGCTTGTCGGACGCGTCCTCCGAGTCGGCCCGGAAGCCGGCGGCCTTGAGCTGGTCGCGCACGCCGTCGACGTAGGCCTGGTGGTCGTCGCGCACGCCGAGCACCCGCACCTGCACCGGGGCCAGCCACGCGGGGAAGGCGCCGGCGTAGTGCTCGACCAGGACGGCGAAGAACCGCTCGACCGAGCCGAACAGGGCGCGGTGGATCATGATCGGCTCGTGGCGGGCGTTGTCCGACCCGACGTACTCGAGCCCGAAGCGCCCGGGCGTCTGGAAGTCGAGCTGGATCGTCGACATCTGCCACGTGCGACCGATGGCGTCGCGGGCCTGGACCGAGATCTTGGGGCCGTAGAAGGCGCCGCCCCCTTCGTCCATGACGAGCTCGAGGCCGAACGACTCGGCCGCCTGGCGCAGCGTCTCGGTCGCCTCGTCCCAGTCGTCGTCGGAGCCGACGAACTTCTCCTCCGGCTTGGTCGACAGCTCCAGGTAGAAGTCGTCGAGGCCGTAGTCGCGGAGGAGGTCGAGCACGAAGGTGAGGAGCGAGCGGAGCTCCTCCCCCATCTGATCCTTGGTGGTGAAGATGTGGGCGTCGTCCTGGCTGAAGCCACGGGCCCGGGTCAGGCCGTGGACCACGCCGGACTTCTCGTACCGGTACACCGTCCCGAACTCGAACAGCCGCAGCGGCAGCTCGCGGTACGAGCGCTGCCGGCTCTTGAAGATCAGCGCGTGGAACGGGCAGTTCATGGGCTTGAGGTAGTACTTCTGCCCCCCGTCCAGCTCCATGGGCGGGTACATGCCCTCGGCGTACCAGTCGAGGTGCCCGGAGGTCTGGAACAGCGCCTCCTTGGTGATGTGGGGCGAGTAGACGAACTCGTAGTCGCCCTGCTCGTGCTGCTCACGGGAGAAGTCCTCCATGAGCCGGCGCACGATGCCCCCCTTGGGGTGGAACACGGCCAGGCCGGAGCCGATCTCGTCGGGGAACGAGAACAGGTCGAGCTCGACGCCGAGCTTGCGGTGGTCGCGCTTCTCGGCCTCCTCAAGGCGGTGGAGGTGCTCGTCGAGGTCCTTCTTCGACGCCCACGCCGTGCCGTAGATGCGCTGGAGCATCGGGTTGCGCTCGTCGCCCCGCCAGTAGGCGCCGGCCACCCGCATGAGCTTGAAGTGCCCGAGGTGGGTGCCGGTGTCGGGCACGTGCGGACCCCGGCACAGGTCGATGAACTTCGGCGGGTTCTCGTAGGTGCGGGAGAAGCCGGGCTCGGTGACCGACATCGGGTCCTCGGCCTCGCCGTCGATGATCTCGAGCTTGAACGGGTGGTCCTTGAAGATCTCCCGGGCCCGCTCGTTCGTGATGTCGTCCTGGATGAAGGGCTGCTTCTCCTTGATGATCTCGCGCATCCGCGCGTCGATCTTCTCCAGGTCCTCGGGGTTGAACGTGCCACCGTCGGGGAGCTGGAAGTCGTAGTAGAAGCCGTCCTGCACCGGCGGGCCGATGCCGAACGTGGCGCCCGGGAACAGGTCGAGCACGGCCTGGGCCAAGACGTGGGCGGTCGAGTGGCGGATGGTGAAGAGGCCGCGCTCGGAGGAGTCGGTGTGGATGGCGACGGTGGCCCCATCGGGCAACGGTGCGGTGAGGTCGCGCTCGACGCCGTCGACCTCGGCGATGACGGCGGCCTTGGCCAACCTCGAGCCGATCGCGGCGGCGAGGTCGCCGGCAGTCGAGCCCGCAGGGAGTGCGCGCTCGGAACCGTCCGGGAGCCTGACCGTGATCTCCGACATGGGCGTCGACTCTACTGAGGGGCCTGCCGAACCCCCGAAAGGGTTCCACCCCGGGTAGACCGCCGGACATGAGCCTCGAGTGGGAGCAGGTGGTCGTCGACGCCCTCGACCCGGAGGCGCTGGGTCGGTGGTGGTGCGAGGCCCTGGGCTGGGTCGTCGTCGACGACACACCCGACGAGTTCGAGATCCGGCCCGCGCCCGACCGCCTGCCCGGGCTGCTGTTCGGCCACGTCGCCGAGCCGAAGGTGGTCAAGGACCGGCTGCACCTCGACTTCCGGCCCGGCCCCGGCCAGCAGCAGGCCGAGGTCGACCGGCTGCTCGGGCTGGGCGCCACCCACGCCGACGTCGGCCAGTCCGGCGACGAGCCCTGGGTCGTCCTCGCCGACCCCGAGGGCAACGAGTTCTGCGTCCTCGCCGCCCGCGCTGATGTGCTTGGATGAATGAGGTCTCATTAGTCGAGTGCCGGGGGGTCACATGGCCGAGTACGACGACGTCATCGTGGGTGGCGGGTCCGCCGGGATCGCGCTGGCCACCCGCCTCACCGAGGACGAGGGGCGGCGGGTCCTGCTGCTCGAGGCCGGCCCCGACCACCCGGTCATCGACGCCGACGACTCCCTCGCCGACCAGATGCGGTTCTCGACCACGCTCACCCACTGGGGCACCGACGCCACGTTCGTGCCGGGTGGCATGAGGATGAACTACCCGCAGGGCCGGCGGATGGGCGGTGGCTCCGGCGTGAACGGCGCCTTCGCCGTGCGCGGCATCACCGACGACTACGCCCGCTGGGCCGCGGCCGGCGGCGACGACTGGGCCTGGCCCCACGTGCAGCGAGCCCTGGATCGGCTGGAGTCCGATCCCCTCCACGGCACCGACGGGCCCGTGCCGATCGCCCGGTGGACCGACGACGAGCTGCTGCCGGTGCAGCACTCGTTCCGCGCCGCCGTCACCGGCCACGGCATCCCGTGGGTCGAGGACCTCAACGCGCCCGGCGCGTCGGGCATCGGCGTGATGCCGATGAACCGGCGCGACGGCCAGCGCATGTCGACCGCCCTCACCTACCTGCCGCTCGCACGCGACCGGGAGAACCTCACGATGCGGACCGGCGCCGAGGTGACCCGGGTGGTCATCGAAGGCGGCCGTGCCGTCGGCGTCGAGGTCGGCGGCGAGGTCGTGCGGGGCGAGCGGATCATCCTCTGCTCGGGCGCCCTCCAGTCCCCCACCCTCCTCATGCGCTCGGGCATCGGACCGGCGAAGCACCTGGCCGACGTCGGCGTCGACTGCCTCGTCGACCTCCCCGGGGTCGGCGGCAACCTGCGGGACCACCAGGGCGTCGGTGTCTTCATGCTCCCGAGGGGCGACCTGGCGCCGGCCGGTGACCGGGTGTGCCAGCTCGCGGCCCGGTACTCCTCCTCGGCCGGCACGTCCGTCGACGACATGTGGCTCAGCTGCTGGGGCTCGTGGGAGCTCGACGGCTTCCCCGACATGGCCGCCGTCCTCGGCGTGCCGGCCGTCAGCACCTTCGTCGTCGGCGTGCACGACCCGCTGTCGACCGGCAGCGTCCGCCTGCGCAGCACCGACCCCCAGGTCCGGCCCGAGGTCGACTTCAACATGCTGAGCGATCCGGTCGACGTAGAGCGCCTGGTCGAGGGGCTCCAGCTCGCCATCGAGCTGGCGATCGGGCCGGACTTCGCCGATGCCTACTCGGGCATCGGCCTCCTCGACCCGTCCGCCGCCGGCGACCGGGCCACCCTCGAGGGCTACATCCGCTCGACCGTCGGCGGTTGGTACCACCCCACGGGCACGTGCCGGATGGGCCGCGACCCCGACGACGGCGCCGTGGTCGACGGCCGCCTCCAGGTGCACGGCGTCGACGCCCTCCACGTCGTCGACGCGTCGATCATGCCGACGATCGTGCGGGCGCCGACGAACCTCAGCTCGATCGCCATCGGCGAACGGGCCGCCGAGCTGCTGCGGTAGTCAGCCCAGCTGCTCCCGCAGGAACGCGATCGTCCGGGACCACGCCAGGTCGGCGGCGGTCTGGTCGTACATCGATGGTGCGTCCCAGTTCGAGAACGCGTGGCCGGCGTCGTAGCGGTGGAACACGACACCGGGTCGACCGGCCACCGCGGCCTCGACCTCGGCGATCTGCTCCTGGGGGATGAAGGCGTCGGTGTCGCCGTAGTGGAACATCGTGGGGCAATCGAGCTGGTCGACGTTGCCGAGCAGCCCGTTGATCGCCGAGCCGTAGTAGGGCACCGCAGCGTCGGGACCCTTCCCGTCGACCCGACTGGTCGTGGCGGCGATGAACGCCAGCCCGCCCCCGAGGCAGAACCCCATGACGCCGACCTTCCCCGTGCACTCGGCCATGCCGAGGAGGTGGGCGTGGGCGGCCTGGATGTCGTCGGCGGCCGTGGCGAAGTCGAACCGCTGCATCATGGCGAAGGCATCACCCATGCCGGACTCGTCCTTGCGCTCGAACCGGGGCTCGATGCGCCAGAACATGTCGGGCACCAGCGCCAGGAACCCGGCCTCGGCCAGGCGATCGGCGAGGCCGCGCATGTTGTCGTTGATCCCGAAGATCTCCTGGAACACGAGCACCCCGGGTCCACCACCCGACTCGGGCACGGCGCAGTACGCCTCGAACGTGCCGCCGTCGCCGGCCGTGATGGTCTCGTACCTGCTCGTCACGCGGCGCACGGTAGCGGACCACGAAACCCTCGGATCTGCTGGGTCTTCGCCCGGCGCCGACCAGCCGGAGCGGGACGCCCCCATGCCTTGTTGGCGCGGATCCACCCCCACCGTGGGTTCGCGCCAACAGAGCGCGACCGCCCTCGTATGGCGCGCCTGAGCTACAGCACGATCCCCAGGAGGGCAGCGGCGTCTTGGACGCCCTGGCCCGAGGAGGCGGCGTCGTCGATGGCGGCGAGGGCCCGGCGGGTGTCGAGGTCGGCGTCGAGCGAGCGGCGGACCTCGTCGATGGCGCCGTCGCCAGGGCCGGTGGCCCGCCAGGCGTCGATGCGAGCTGCCGCCTTCGGCATCAGGTCGTCGGTCCACTCCCAGTCCTCGCGGTAGGAGTGGTCGATGATGGCGAGGCGGATGGCCGGCGCCTCCCACTCCTTCAGCAGATCGCTGATGAAGACGAGGTTGCCGAGCGACTTCGACATCTTGATCCCGCCGAGCTTCACCATCGGCGTGTGGATCCAGTGGCGCACGAACGGCTCACCGGTGGCGGACTCCGACTGCGCGGCCTCGCACTCGTGGTGCGGGAAGATCAGGTCGCTCCCGCCCCCGTGGATGTCGATGGTGGTGCCGAGCTCGCGCAGGGCCAGGGCCGAGCACTCGATGTGCCAGCCCGGCCGGCCCGGGCCCCACAGGGTCTCCCACGTGGGCTCGCCCTCGGCCGAGGGCTGCCACAGCACGAAGTCGAGGGCGTTGCGCTTGTTCGGATCGTCGACGTTGCCGCCCCGCTCGGCGGCGTAGGCCAGCATCGTTGCCTCGTCGTAGTGGCTGATCTGGCCGAACTTCGGGAACGTCGAGACGTCGAAGTAGACGGCGCCGCCGGCCTGGTAGGCGTGGCCCTGGTCGAGGACCATCCCGATGAAGCCGCGGATGTCGGGGATGGCCGAGGTGGCGCGGGGCTCGCTGAAGCACGGCAGCACGTTCAACGCCTTCATGTCGCCGTTGAACCGAGCCGTCTCGGCCGCGGCCAGGTCGAGGTAGTGGACCCCGAGCTCCTTGGCCTTGTCGAGCAGCGGGTCGTCGACGTCGGTGATGTTGCGCACCAACCGCACCTCGTGGCCCAGGTCGACGAGCCGGCGGTGCAGCAGGTCGTAGGTCACGTAGGTGTTGGCGTGCCCCATGTGCGTGGAGTCGTACGGCGTGATGCCGCACGTGTACATGGTGACGAGCGGGCCGACCTCGAACGGGACGACGTCCTGCTTGGCGGTGTCGTAGAGGTTGACCACTACTCGTCGTCGTCGGCGTCGTCGTCAGCCGCGTCGGCGCCGGCTTCGGCGGTCACGACGACCGGCTTCGGGTCGGCGATGCCGGTGAGCTTGATGGCGACGCGGGTCTTGTACCGGACGTTGAGCTGGAGCAGGACGGCGGTGAACGCCTCGATCGGCGTGGCGTTCGACAGGCCGCCGGCGTCGAGCGGGCGAAGGCCCGGGATGCGGCTCACGATCTCGGCCGTGCACTCGGTGGCGTGCGGGTGGTCGGAGCAGATCAGCACGTCGGAGTCGATGGCGTGGTCGAGGGCTCCGAGCTCCTTGGCCGGCAGGTGGTGCATGGCGGCAGCGACGAAGCAGTCGGGCACGGCGGCCTGGACGCTGGCCGCCACCGAGCCACGGGGCGGCACGAGGGGCTGGAACTCACCCGACACCCGGGCGAGGGCGTTGGCCATCGAGATGACGACCTTGCCCCGGAGCTTGCCGGCGACCGACATGGCGGTCTCGGCGGCGCCGTCCCAGGGCGTGGCCAGCACGATGACGTCGGTGTCGGCTGCCTCGTCGTTGTCGCCGGCGCCGATCTGGAGGCCCTTGGCCGGCCACTTCGCCACCAACCCGTCGCGGATCTCCATGGCCCGGTACCTCGACCGAGAGCCGACCACCACGTCGTAGCCGACGTCAGCCAACCGCACGGCGAGCGCCCGCCCAGCCGGCCCCGTCCCACCCAAGATCCCGATGCGCACGTCCGGCACGGTAGTGGAGGGTCGGTAACGTCCTGCGAGTTCACGGGATCGGAGATCGGCAATGGGACTGCTCGACGGCAAGCGCATCGTGGTCACGGGCGTGCTCAACGACGCCTCCATCGCCTACGCGGTGGCGAAGCGGGCGCAGGACGAGGGCGCCGAGATCGTCCTCACCGGCGCGGGGCGGGGCCTGAGCCTCACCAAGCGAACGGCCCGGAAGCTCTCGACCGAGCCGCCGGTGCTGGAGCTCGACGTGACCGACCAGTCGCACATCGACGGCCTGGCCGGTTCGCTCCGCGAGCTCGGGTGGGATCGCGTCGACGGCGTCGTCCACTCCATCGGGTTCGCCCCCGAGTCCTGCCTGGGCAAGGGCATGTTCGAGGCGCCGTGGGACGACGTGGCCGTGGCCATGAAGATCTCGGCCTACTCCCTGAAGTCGCTCATCGAGTCGGTGCTGCCGATGATGACGAGCGGCGGCTCGGTCGTCGGCTTCACCTTCGACGCCACCCTCGCCTGGCCGGCCTACGACTGGATGGGCGTGGTCAAGGCCGCCCTCGAGTCGGCGTCGCGCTACCTCGCCCGCGACCTCGGGCCCCAGGGCATCCGCGTCAACCAGGTCGCCGCCGGTCCCATCCGCTCCATCGCGGCCAAGTCGATCCCCGGCTTCTCGAAGTTCGAGGACGTCTGGGACGAGCGGGCCCCGCTCGGCTGGAACGTGTCCGACGCCGACCCGGTGGCTCGGACGACCGTGGCGCTGCTGTCGGACTGGATGCCTGCCACCACCGGCGAGGTCATCCACGTCGACGGCGGGTTCCACGCCACCGCGGTCTGACGGCGCCGTGAGCGAGGGCCCGCTCACCGGCACCACCGTCGTCGACCTCGGCGTCTGGGTGGCCGGCCCCGCCACCGCGGCGATCCTCGCCGACTGGGGTGCCGACGTCATCAAGGTCGAGCCCCTCCGCGGCGATCCGATGCGCCAGGCCGCCCGCATGGGCACCGACGGCATCAACCCGATGTTCGAGCTCGACAACCGCAACAAGCGGTCGTTGGCCGTGGACCTCGAGCACGCCGACGGTCGGGCGCTGCTCGAGGCGCTCCTGGCCCGGACCGACGCGCTCGTGTCGAACCTCCGCGCATCGACCCTGGCGTCGTGGTCGCTCGGGGCCGACCAGCTCCGCCAGCGCCACCCGCACCTCGTCGTGGCCACGCTCACCGGCTTCGGCGAGGCCGGTCCGGACCGCGACCGACCCAGCTACGACCTCGGTGGCTTCTGGTCCCGTTCGGGGTTGGCCGCGGCCCACGCCATCGACACCGACCCGTTCCCGATGCGCAGCGCGTGGGGTGACCACATGGCCGCCCTCTCGCTCGCCGGTGGCATCTGTGCCGCCCTCGCCGGCCGGGCCCGCACCGGCACCGGCACCCACGTGTCGACGTCGCTCCTGCGCAACGGGCTCTACGGCCTCTCGCAGGACGCCAACGTGCTCACCCGGCTCGGCGCGTGGTTCCCCTACAGCCGCCACGGTGCGCCGAACCCGCTGTTCAACGTCTACGGCACGTCGGACGGTCGGTGGCTCTACCTGCTCGGCCTCCAACCCGACCGCCACTGGCCGGCCATCGCCGTCGCGCTGGGCCATCCCGAGTGGCTGGCCGACGAGCGATTCGTCGACACCCCCTCGCAGCGCGCCCACCAGGCCGACCTGCGGGCGCTCCTCGAGGAGGCGTTCACCACGAGGACGCTGGCCGAGTGGACCGAGGCGCTCGAGGCGCACGGTGTCTGGTGGGAGCCGGTGCTCAACCTCGACGAGGTCCTGGTCGACCCGCAGGTCCGCGCGTCCGGTGGCATCGTCCCCGTCCGCGTGCCCGGGCGGGACGAGCCGGTCGACGGCATCGCCACACCCGTCGACTTCGACGGTCGCTCCGCCTTCGCCCAGCTGCCGCCGCCCGAGCTGGGCGAGCACGGCGACGACGTCCTCGCCGACCTCGGCTTCGACCCGGACGAGATCGCCGGCCTCCGCCAGCAGGGCATCCTCGGCTAGCAGTACCGCCGCAGGGTCGGGTACGGGTTGACGGCGCCGCCGCCGCCGGGGTGGATCTCGAAGTGCAGGTGGGTGGGGCCGCCCCGGGCGTCGCCGGTGTTGCCGACCCAGCCGAGCACCGTGCCCGCCGACACCCGCCCGTAGTTGCTGCTGTAGGAGTCCATGTGGGCGCCGTAGTACGTCACGCCGTCGACGCCGTGCAGGTAGAAGGAGTGGCCGCCCAGCCGGTTGTCGTGGCGGCTGGCCGTGCCGGCGACGGGGGCCACGACCGGCGTGCCCCGAGGGGCGAGGATGTCGTTGCCCTGGTGGCGACGACGACCGCCGCCGCGGGGATCGCCGTAGTCGTTGCCGAAGGCACGGGGCCCCTGGACCGGGCAGATCCAGTCGCCGCTGCCGATCACCAGGCCACCCCCGCGACGGGGGGTGCGGGCGGCGGCGGCCCGGCGAGCCTTGTCACGGGCGATGCGCTCGGCCTCCAGCGACTTGAGCTTCTGCAGCTGGGCGTCGGCCGCCCGCACCCGTTGGCGGTAGCCAGCCAGGGCGGCGGTGGCCGACTTGCGGGTGGCGAGGAGCCCGGCCTCGGCGCGGGCGTAGTCCTCGGACGCAGCCTGGTAGGCGTCGATGGCGTCGCTCGAACCGGACGCGACGATCTCGGCCAGCGCCGCGGCCCGGACGCGGGACGAGGCATCGATCGGATCGAGCTCGAAGGGGACCGGGCGGTCGGTGCCCCGGATGTACCGGGAGACCGCCACCTCCTTCGCCGCGCCCCGCAGGGCGTCGGCCCGGGCCTTGGTCGCCTGCTGCTTGGCCTCGAGCGCGGCGAGCTGGCTCTGCACCCTGGAGAGGCGGGTCTCGGCGCGGAACACCTCGGCGGCGGCGGCGTTGGCCTTCCGGCGGGCCCGATCGAGGTCGGCCTGGGACGCGTGGGCGGACGGCACCTCCACGAGCAGCACGGCCAGCGCCACGAGCGCCGCGGTTCCCACCCGCACGGTCGGAGGACGCTAGTGGCCGGACGATCCGGACAGCCAGGCCCGATCCGCTAGCTCGAGCGGGCGTCGTGCTCGTCGCGGATGTCACCGACGAGCGATTCGAGCACGTCCTCGAGGGCGACGAGCCCGGCCGTGCGGCCCTCGCCGTCGACCACGAGCGCCACGTGGATGCGGGCCCGGCGCATGGCCAGCAGGAGCTGCTGGAGCGTGCGGTTCGTCGGCACCACGAGCATCCGGCGCACGAGCGGGCCGGGCAGCGGCTCGGCCCGCTGGTCGAGCGGCACCGCCAGCAGGTCCTTGGCGTGGACGAAGCCGAGCACGTCGTCGAGGTCGCGCCCGAACACGATGATCCGGGAGTGGCCGCTGTCGACGGCGACCCGCTCGACCTCCTCGGCCGTCGCCGTGCTCGGCACGCCGACGACACCCGTGCGGGGCACCATCACCGAGGCGACCTCGCGGACCGGGAAGCGCAGGGCCCCCGTCATGAGCCGGTGCTCGACCTCCTCGAGGAGCCCCTCACGGCGGGACAGCGCGAGCAGGTCGGCGATCTCGTCGCCGGTGCGGGCCTCCGACAGCTCGTCGCGCTGCTCCAGGCCGAGCACGGCGAGCATCCGCCGGGCCGTGACCGTGAGGAGCTGCACCAGGGGCCGGAGGATGGTGGCGAAGCCACGGAACGGGACGGCCAGCAGGACGGCCGTGCGGTCGGGCGCGCTCATGGCCAGGTACTTGGGCACCATCTCGCCCACGACCAGGTGGAGGAACACCACCACCGAGAGGGCGATGACGAAGGCGACCGTGTGGGCCGCCGCCTCACCCAGGCCGAGCGACTCGAACGGCCCCTTCAGCAGCTCGGCGAGCGTGGGCTCGGCCAGGGCGCCGAGCACCAGCGAGCACAGCGTCACGCCGAGCTGCGACGCCGAGAGCATGAACGACAGCTCGCCGATCGACTGGATGGCCGCCGCCGCCCGGGTGTCGCCCGCTTCGGCCTGGGCCTCGAGCTGCGACTTCCTCGCCGCGATCAGCGAGAACTCGGCCGCCACGAAGAAGCCGTTGACGAAGAGGAGCAGCACGGAGAAGACGAGCGCCATCAGCGTCCGTCCTTCGGCGGCGTGACCCGGATCGACGCGATGCGCCGGCGGTCCATCTCGACCACCTGGAGCTCCCAGCCCTCGTAGCGGACCCGTTCGCCGGGCGTGGGCAGGTGCCCGAGCTGGGCCAGCACGAACCCGGCCAGCGTCTCGTACGGGCCCTCGGGCACGACGAAGCCGGAGAGCTCGGTCGCCTCGTCCAGGTGCACGGTGCCCTCGACCACGACCGCGCCGGACGGCAGGGGCGACGTCACCGGCACGGCGTCGTGCTCGTCCTCGATGTCGCCGACGATCTCCTCCAGCAGGTCCTCGAGCGTGACGATGCCCGCCACCCCGCCGTACTCGTCGACGACCACCGCCAGCTGCACGCCACCGGCCCGCATCTCGGTGAGCAGCGACTCGAGGTCGCGGCCCTCGGGGATGAAGGTCGCCGGGTTGAGCAGGTCGGTGACCGGCGCGGTCGGGCGGTTCTCGGGCGACACTCGCAGCACGTCCTTCACGTGGACGACGCCCCGCACGTCGTCGAGCTCCTCCCCGACGACCGGGATGCGCGAGTGGCCCGACTCGAGGGCGAGCGATGCCAGGTCGGCGACGGTGGCGTCGATCCCGATGGTGACCATGTCGAGCCGCGGCACCAGGGCGTCGGCCGCCGTCTTGTGGCCGAAGCGGATGGTGCGGGTCAGCAGGGTGAAGGCCTGCGGGTCGAGCGTGCCCTCCTGCCCCGACGAGGCGATCAGCAGCTCGAGCTCGTCGATCGTGCGCACCGAGCGCAGCTCCTCGCGCGGCTCCACCCCCAGGCGGCGCACCGACCAGTCGGCCGCCCGGTTCAGCACCCGGATGAGCGGGCCGAAGATCGTGCTGTAGACGCGCAGCGGCGTGGCCAGCCACAAGGCGACCCGGAGCGGCGCAGCCACGGCGATCCCCTTGGGCAGCAGCTCGCCCAGCACCATCGTCAGCGCCGTGACCACGACGAGGGCGAGGAAGACCGACACGCCGTGCTCGACCCCGTCGGGCAGCCCTCCGACGAGCGGGTCGATGACCTTGGCCATCGTCGGTTCGGCGACGAGGCCGAGCACGAGCGAGAGCACGGTCACGCCGAGCTGGGTGCCCGAGAGGGTGAGCGACAGGCGGGACAGCGCACGGCTCACCGTGCGCGCCTGACGAGACCCCTGGTCGGCCAGGGCGTCGACGCGATCTCGGTCGACAGCGACGAGCGAGAGCTCGGCGGCCACGAACAGCGCGGTCAGCAGGATCAGCA